>NZ_JBMKKT010000079.1:0-102783 GCF_049239625.1 Tenacibaculum sp. MEBiC06402 | reverse complement strand
TAATATGATTAATATGTTGAATATTTTCTTCATAATATATATTTTCTGTTAATAACCCGTGTTTTGGGTCCAATTTCCATTTGCGAACTGAATTTCCTCAATTGGAATAGGAAATAATTCATTTTTATTAGGAGTAAATCCAGGAATTGAAGTTCCGTTTCCAGTTCTTACTAAATCAAAGAATCTATGTCCTTCACCAACTAACTCTAACCTTCTTTCGTTATAAATGTCTTGAGTCAATGTTGCTCCTGTACTACTTATATCGTGATTTGTGTCTCCAAATGCTCTTCTTCTAACTCTATTGACATATTGTTGTGCTCTCCCATCACTAATTCCTCCTCTATTTAATGCTTCAGCAGCCATCAATAAAACATCTGCAAAACGAATAGAACGATAGTTATTAGGATTCGTAAGATTCGGATCACCCGTATTTAAATCACCCTTTCTAGCGATGTACTTTCTATTGTAAAAACCTGTGTGCTCAAACCCTTCTGTAAAAGTAGCTCCAGTAGAAATTGCCCAGGCATTAATATCTAGTATAGCAACATCTCTTCTTAAATCGTCGGCATCAAAAGCATCATATACCTCTTGAACTGGAACATTGAAACTAAATCCAGAATCGAAATCTGGTCCGTTGTAATTTCTAATTCCATTGAATCCGACTGCTACGTTTCCTTCGCTACATTGTAAACATCCGAAACCTGCACCTTCAACATCTGTATATTGAACTTCGAAAACCGATTCTATTCCATTTTCACCAGCATGCTCAAAAATTGTGTTATAATCTTGAACTAAGTCAAACGGACCATTATTAATTAAATCCTCTAAGACATTTGCAGCTTCTGGAAATTTGTTTTGATATAAATACGCTTTTCCTAATAAAGCTTGAGCCGAACCTTTATTTGCTCTACCCACTTGAGGAGAAGTGTAAGATAAGTTATTGACTGCATACTGCAAATCTGCTTCTATGGATGCATACACCTCCTCTACAGATGATCTTGGAATTGATTTTTCATCACCTAATTCAAATCGAGCATCACCTTTTAAAGGAATACCACCAAACCACTTTACTAGTTCAAAATGATAATATGCTCTTAAAAAACGAGCTTCAGCAATGATTATGTTCTTACCATCAAAATCAGTTTTATCCTTGAACTCAAGGATATAGTTAGCTCTATTTACACCAGCAAACATCCAGTTCCAGATGTCTCTAAGATTACTATTTACTGGCGTATGAATCATGTCATCAATTTGTTGAAAACCAATTACATCAGTCGCACTTTCACCTCCACATAACGTATTATCTGAAGCGATTTCTCCTAACATTACGTTTACATATGTAGCTTGTAACAAATCATATGCTCCAACCAAAGCTCTATAATAATCATCTTCTGAGTTGAAGTAGTTTTCTGAGTCAATAGTGTACTCTTTTGTTTTGTCTAGAAATTCATCCGAACAACTATTAAAGGAAAACGCCATTAATAGAATTACAATGAATGAACTTATTATGTTATTGTATTTTTTCATGTTTTAATTCTTTTAAAATGCTAAGTTTAATCCTAATAAATACTGACGAGACAATGGATAAAATCCATAATCAATTCCACCTCCAATAGCTTGACCTGTAGTTGCTGCTGGATCGAAACCTTTGTAATTAGTAAAGGTAAACGCATTATTTACAGTAGTGTATAAACGTATTTTTGAAAAACCTACACGCTCTAAAACACTATTAGGTAAACTATAACCAACCTGAATATTTTGTATTCTTAAGAAAGAAGCATCTTCTACATAAAAGCTAGAAAATAATTTATTATTGGTTGCTCCTGTAGTTGTTCTTGGAACTTCATTACTTGTTCCAGGACCTTTCCATCTATCCAGATAAAAAGCATGACGATTAACATTTGGCTGATCTCTTTCGTAGTTACGAACCATTTCTTTGTTCAACTCTGAATACATATAAGATGTGAAATCCCAATTTTTATAATTAAAGCTTAAGTTTAATCCCATAATATATTCAGCTTGAGGATTTCCAATAAAAGTTCTATCATCAAAATCAATAACACCATCACCATTAACATCTACATACTTTAAATCTCCAGGAGCAGCATCGATTCCTAATAAACCAGCCTGTGATGGTGAATTATTCACTTCATCAACCGTTTGGAAAATTCCGTCGGTTTGTAATCCGTAAAAATAACCGATTGGTTGTCCAACTTCCATTCTTGCAGGCGCTAATTGCCCTACACCGAAAGCTCCTCCTTCTATTATAACATCACCATTAATTTTTGTAACTTCTCCTTGAACTCTAGTTACATTATAATTTATGTTGTACGAAAAGTCGTCACCAATGTTATCTTTATACTTAACAGCAAATTCAAAACCTTTAACTCTAGATGTTCCTGCATTTACAGTTGGACTTCCAGAACCAGGAGCTGCCGTACCAATAATACCAGAAACAGGTATATTTGGAATTAATAAGTCATTTCTATCTTCTTGGAAGTAATCTCCAACAATTTCTAGCTTATTATTAAATAATGTAGCATCGAAACCAATATCTAACTTTTCTCCTCTTTCCCATCTTGCATCAGTATTTGGTAAAGTTCCAACAGCGATACCATTTACAATAGCATCATCTAAAACATAAGTT
Organism: Tenacibaculum sp. MEBiC06402; assembly: GCF_049239625.1. NCBI lineage: Bacteria > Pseudomonadati > Bacteroidota > Flavobacteriia > Flavobacteriales > Flavobacteriaceae > Tenacibaculum > Tenacibaculum sp. MEBiC06402. The sequence continues at coordinate 100,136 of NZ_JBMKKT010000079.1, read as the reverse complement.
CCCTCACCATTTAATTGAGCTCTAAAAAGATTTCCACCTGCATTTGTTCCTAGAAAACCGTAACTAGCTCTTAATTTAAAGAAGTTTAAAAAATCAACACCTTTCATAAAATCTTCTTCAGTAACTTTCCATCCAGCTGTAACAGATGGGAAGTAATCAACTCTATTATCTGGAGTAAAATCTGAAGCGGCATCTCGACGAATCATTCCAGAAATTAAGTATTTTCCTTTATAATCATACTGTAAGCGACCGAAATACGATAATAATCGATTATCAAAGACGTATGAACCATTTGTTAATGCATTTACAACTCCGTTTGCTAAGCTGATATCAGCAAAATCCCATGAGTTATTTGGAACATCAAAACCTGTTGCAAAAAGTCCATTTCCCCAACTTTTCTGCATACTTGTTCCAAGTGTCGCTTCGAAATTGTGATCGTCGGCTACCGTTTTTTTATAGTTGATAAAAGTTTCCCAGTTGTAGTTGTTCGAAGTTGTTCTTGACTGATCAACTTGACTTCTATCGCGATTGAAAACTTTACCTGCACCGTAATTTACAATAGGTAAAAATGTTTTTCCTTGATCGCTGTAAGTTTTGTAACCAATTCTACTTGTAACTGTTAAATCTTGTATCGGTTTATATTCTATTTGAAAAGTTCCTTCTAAACTGCTTCCAAAATAATCATTGTAGGTATCTCTGATTTGAGATAAAGGATTAATAACTTCATTTCCTAAAAATCCAGAAGTATCTTCTTGATCTAATGAATAAGTTGGTGCATAATTTAAGGCATTAAACAAAACAGACCCTAAACCATTTTCTGCAATACTTCTTCTAAAATTAGTAAAATAGTTCGTAGTTGTAGAAATTTTGAACTTATCACTCAAATCAATACCTAAAGTTAATCTGATATTGTTTCTTATAAAATTTGACTTTTCAGGAGCAATGATACCATCTTGTTCAAGTCTTGAAGCTCCTAAATAATAATTAATCTTTTCAGAACCACCAGAAATACCAACATTATGATTTATCATAAAAGCATTGGTAAAAATTTGATCCTGCCAATCTGTATTATTTGAAATAGCGTTCACATCAGGAAATGGTAATGACTGACCTCCAGCTGCATAACTTTCATTTAATAGAAAAGCATACTCCGTAGCATTTAAATAATCTAACTTTTTAGTTGTTTCTTGAATACCAGTGTAAACATCATAGGTAATTTTCATTTTACCATTTTTCCTACCAGATTTCGTAGTAACTAAAATAACTCCATTGGCACCTTGTATTCCATAAATCGCTGCCTGTGCATCTTTTAAAACAGATACCGATTCAATATCATTAGGGTTTATTGTATTCAAATTAGCTCCAGCTAATCCGTCTACAACTACCAAAGGTCCGTTCGCTCTATTGGAACTGATACCTCTAATAAGGATATTAAATCCACTACCAGGGGAACCAGACGCAGTGTTGATAGAAACCCCCGATGTTGTTCCTTGTAGCGCCAAACTAGCATCTACAGGTTTTAAGTCTTCAATGGTTTGGGAATCTACTAAAGAAACCGCCCCCGTAACATCTTTTTTTGCTTTGCTACCATACCCGATGATAACAATCTCTTGTAATTGTTCAGAATCCTCATCTAAGGATACATTAATAACTGAACCATTTACTGCTATAGTTTTTGTAGCATAACCTATAGAGGAAAATACTAAAGATTTACCATTGGCAACTTTAATACTATAATTACCATCAAAATCGGTTTCAGTACCATTAACAGTGTTTTTGATCATAACATTAACACCAGGTAAAGCTTCTCCTGTTTTTGAATCCGTAACTTTTCCACTTACAGTTATCTCTTGTGCTTGTATTACAACTATAGATAGTGACAAAATAAATAGTGTAATTAGGTTTCTCATATAACGAGTTTTTGATTATATCATAAAATTACTCGTTGTTTTTTATATTATTAACAATAAACCCCAATACAAAAAACATACAACTCAAAAAAAGCCTGAAACCTTAAGAAAAGCTTAACATTGTATAAGAAACAAAACACTTGTTTGTGATAATGTTGTAGTGATGTATAGGTATTTTAGAGGTTTTGTTGTGTTTTTAAATCTCTAAAATATAACTTGTTAAGTTCACATCATGCGGTAAATCCATCTTTTTTCGCAAACGATATCGCTTTACCTCTACACTTCTTGGAGAAATGTTTAGTAGCGGTGCTATTTCTTTAGAAGATAAATTCAACCTTAAATATGCACATAATCTAAGGTCGTTTGGAGTAAGATTATTATGAATCTTTTTTATCTTATTGATAAAGTCTTTATCGGCATTATTAAAAGCTTCTTCAAACATTTGCCAATCATCTGTATTGTTTAAGTTTTTATCAATTATTTTAATAACCGCTTTTAGACTTTTCTCATCTCCTTTGAGAATTTCTTTCCTCAAAGAACTTAGCAATTCATTCTTTTTAATCATACTCATTGTAGAAACAGCTAATTCTCTATTCTTACTTTCTACATCTTGTTTAAGCTGACTATTTTTAATCTCCATTAATTCTTTTTCACTTTCTAGTGATTTCAACTGGAATTCTCTTTCTTGCTTTTTCAGCAATTGCTCTCTTTGATTTCTATAATAACTTTTATAAAGTCTATCCATAAATAAAGAAAACAAAAACACAAATAAAACATAACTCACTAAAGCTAAATTAGATATATACCAGGCTCTTTTAATAGTAAAAGAATATGTAGGAACATTACTCACCAACTCATCTCCTATTTTTGCTCTAACTTTAAAAGTATAATCTCCAAAAGATAGGTTTTCGAATAAAATTTTATTCTTATAAGTCCAATCACTCCAATCTTCTTTATAACCATCTAGTTGATACTGATATTTAACCGGAGCATCTGTAGACAAGTAAGGAACGCTATAAGCAATTTCTATACTATTATCTTTAGGAGCAAGTTCGACTGAATTCTTAGCTGTAGTTTCTAAATATTTTGGTTCTCCATTAAGGGAATGATTTTTTATACTGTTAATGGATAATTCGTAGGCTATTTTATCATCAACTTTTAAATCGGTAATTATGTAACCATTTAGAGTTCCTATTAAGTACTTATTATCACTAATTCTTTGGATGTTTTCATAACCTATTGCTCCTTTTCTTAAATTACTAGTGATTCCTTTTCTGGTTATAATTGAATTTGCACTGAATTTATCTGGTCTTAAATAACTTATATTTTCTTTAGAAAATGAAAAAAGCTTGTTGCTCGTCTTATCAAATATTAGTTTACCAGACAAGAAATTATGCTTTTCTATTAATTTGTCTAAAACAGTGTCTTTCGCAAATTTATCCGCTTTGTCGAAGTATCTGAAAACACCTCCTTTATAAGCATAAATAATGTTATTTTGATACTTTATGAGGCTAGAGTGAACCCCTTTTATTATAGAAGTATCTATTTTAACCTCAACTACGCTTTCAAATTGATTATCTAATTTTAATTTATAAACACCTTTGTATTCATGATTGATGAAAACAGTATTGTTATGATATAATTCAAAATACTTACATGAATTATTGAAACCTTTCACTTTGTGAGATAATGTCCATTTTCCTGAAAGATTCTCTAAAACATACAAACCATCGTAGTTTCCTTGAAGTAACTTATTACTACTAATTTCTTTCACTCCCCACGTACCCTGTACATTACTAATCAAATCAGCAGTTGTTCTATCCACAACAAAAGTACCCGTGTTATGTCCGCAAAAAAGTGTATTATTTATGATGTCAAGACTCCAAACCTGACCTTGAGTATTTGGTATAAATTCAAAATTACTAGAAGAAGGATATTCCTTACAGAACAAACCTTGATTTGTTCCTAGATATAAAAAACCATTGTGAAGAGCAGTTGCGTAAACTGTACCTAGTTTTCCATTTTGATCTTTAAAAATACGTATAGAAGATGTTACATCTATTTTGTTAATTCCATTATCTAAACCCAACCAGACATCTCCTCTATTATCTTCAAAAGTTGTTAATACAGTATTGTTTGATAAACCATTCTTTTGATTTAAAACGTACTGAATTTCTCCAGATGAATTCACATAAACTGCACCGTTAGATATAGTTCCAATTATAAAAGAGCCATCATTTAGCAGACTAGCATTATAAATGGACTTTCCCTCTAAAAAATCAGATAGTTTAATATTTAAAATATACTTTCCATTACTTGTTAAAAAACCTTTATTTTGGGTAAGAAAAACCAACTCTTGATCTTTCTTAAAGACAAGTACAATAGTATTTTCTTTTAATGTTTTATCATCAGAAAATAATTTAGCAATTCCCTTTTCAATCTTAAAAACTCCTTTACCGGTTTCTTGAAAATAAACAGAACCGTCTACTTTAAACATTTTTGTAATCGCTGTTTCTGAATTAACAACTTTTACCAATTTACTGTTCAAATTATAGATATAAATTCTTTGTAAGGATTGAAAAAGAATCCATCCATCTAGCTCAATAATATTCCAGAATTGCTCATCAGATAATAGATTTACCTTACTTTCATTTACAATTGAAGTGTAATTTAAAACACCGAATTCATCTCTTTCCCAAAAACCAAAATCCATATAAAACCCAGTAAATATTTTACTTTGGTGGGCCTTAACCGAACGCATTATAGTTTGGTTGGGTGTTGAATACAAGTTCCAATTTGCACCGTTGAACTCCAAAAGCCCTTTGTTATTCGCTACATAAATAAAACCATTATTAGCTTGACTTATAGACCAGTTTTGTGATTCTGCATTATAATCTTCTGGATAAAATTTATTGATTAATGGAAGTTCTTGAGCATTTAAGCTCAATGTAAAAATCAATAAAAAAAACGTATAAATACTTTGTTTATTCAACTAAGAAAAATAAATATAGATTAGTATTACAATAATACAAATAAATATTCCAACTGGTTTAGTATGTTTCCAAGGAGTGATATCGACCTGTTTCGACTCCTTTTGTTCATAAGCAACAGCTTTTGGTTTTAACTTACCAATAATCAACATGATTATGGTATTTAAAACAAATAAAATTGCCATTACATGTAAAAAATGCGGATAAGCATCGGCTTTTACTACACTAAGCGCATCTTTCCCAACTACTCCTGAGCTTTTAACCATTTCAACAGCCTTATTAACAAAACTCGGCCTTAAAACAAACTCACTAATTATATATAAAACAGAACCTGTCAGCAAACCTATTTTAGCAGCAATTGCTGGCACTTTTTTAGTGACAAAACCTACAAAAATTATGGTTAAAATTGGAATACTATACACTCCATTTACTTGCTGTAGATAAGAGAAAATACTTTCTAGACTTGAAAGAAAAGGAGCTATGAACATTGCGGCAATAGCTAATAAAATACCAAAAGCTTTTCCATATTTAACCACTGTCTTTTCTTCCGCTTCTGGATTCAAATGTTCTTTGTAGATATCTATACCAAAAAGTGTCACCGAACTATTCAAAACACTATTGAAAGAACTTAAAATAGCTCCAAATAAAACCGCAGCAAAGAAACCTATAAACTCTTTTGGCAGAATTTTCCTAACCAATTGCCCATATGCCTCGTCTGGTGCTCCCACTTCCATTGTACCTTGAACAGACATATAATATGCTATAACTCCGGGCAAAACAACAATAATTGGTCCTAATATTTTGATAAAAGCTCCCAGTAATAATCCTTTTTGTCCTTCCTCAAGGTTTTTAGCTCCTAAGGCTCTTTGAATAATTTGTTGATTTGTTCCCCAATAAAACAACTGAACCAACATCATACCAGTAAAAATAGTAGCGAACGGAACCGAAGCAGATGAGCTTCCTATAGAATTAAAATGATTAGGAATTTTTTCTTGTAAAATAGCAAAACCATCAAACAAACTTCCATCTCCAATAAAAATCAATCCAAAAATTGGAATTAAAATACCTCCTATTAATAAACCTATAGCGTTAATTGAGTCGGAAACAGCTACAGCTTTTAAACCTCCAAAAACTGCATAAATAGATCCAATAATACCGATAGACCAAACACATATCCATAAAGCTGCTACTTTTGAAACTCCTAACAACCCAGGAACATCAAACATTCCGCTAATTGCTAAAGAACCAGAATACAAGATGGTAGGTAACAATACTATTGCATAACCACTTAAAAACAATACAGAAGTTAGCGTTTTCGTAGATACATCAAATCGCTCTGCTAAAAACTGAGGAATAGTAATTAAACCACTTTTCAAATATCTTGGTAATAAAAAAACCGCAGTTACCACCATTGCAATAGCAGCCAATGTTTCCCATGCCATAACCAAAATACCTTCTGTAAACGCAGAACCATTTAATCCAACAATTTGTTCAGTGGATAAATTTGTTAATAATAACGAACCCGCTATTACACCAGCTGTTAAACTTCTTCCTCCAAGAAAATAACCGTCTGAAGTTTGTTCATTTGTCTTTCTTGTAGCACTCCAAGAAACTACTGCAACTATTACTGTAAATCCAATAAATGATAATATTCCTAACATAATATTTTGGTTGTTTGTGTTGACAATTTAAGATTATTTATGTTCATAAAGTCCAAAAACACTTGCTGTATGGTTTTTGTATAGGTTGTTTTTAAAGAATTTCTCGTGATTAATCCTGTATTAGAATACTTTACATATTCTTTACAAATTTCATTAAACACTGTTAATCTTATAATCATATTCCTAAAAAATATAGATTATTACAATAATATCTAGTACATTGAATCTTTAAATATGCTTTGATACATCCAAAAAAAGGAAATTACTTTTAAAACCCAATTTATTAAAATGAACACCACTAAAAACTTTGATATTATTATAATAGGTGCAGGAGTTTCCGGAATTGGAATGGCTTGCAGACTTGAGAAAGAAATTGAAAATCTTAATTATGCTATTTTAGAACGAAGAAGTGAAATTGGTGGAACTTGGGATTTATTTAATTATCCAGGAATAAGATCTGATTCAGATATGCTAACCTTTGGTTATGATTTTCGTCCGTGGAATGGAGATAAAACTTTAGCCGATGGTCCGTCGATAAAACAATACCTCATCGATACAGCCGAAGAATACAAAGTAAAGAATAAAATATTTTTCAATTCAAAAGTTACTTTCGCGAATTGGGATTCGGAAGAAGGGCGTTGGAATATTACAGTTCAAGATGAAGAAACACAAGAACAAGTTTTTTATACATGTAACTTTTTAATTGCGGCCTCTGGATACACAATCATGATGAGGGTTATTTACCAGAGTTCAAAGGGACAGAATTATTCAAAGGTCCAATAATACATCCACAACATTGGCCAAAAGATTTGAATTATGAGAATAAAAAGGTAGTCGTAATTGGTAGTGGCGCAACTGCCATTACAATTGTACCTTCTATGGCAGATAAAACATCACATATAACAATGTTACAACGTTCTCCGACATATATTTATAGTATACCTTCTGTTGATAAATTATCTAAGGTATTACGGAAAATATTATCGGAAAAAACGGTTTATAAAATTGCTCGTTTTAGGAATGTGTTCCTTCAACAAATAATTTTTAAGTTGAGTAAAAAGTATCCTAAACGCATTCAAAAATTTTTAATTTCAAAAATTCAGAAACAACTTGGTAAAGAATATGACATTAAACACTTTACTCCTAATTACGATCCATGGGATCAAAGATTAGCTGCTGTTCCTGACAACGACCTTTTTGAGGTTATAAAAAAAGGAAAAGCCTCAGTAGTTACAGATCATATAGATTCATTTACCGAAAATGGAATTCTATTAAAATCGGGCGAACATTTAGACGCTGATATTATTATTACTGCTACTGGTTTAAAACTTCAAGTTTTAGGCGGAATGGAACTTCATGTTGATAATGAAAAGCATTTTTTAAACGAAAAAATGACTTATAAAAGTGTATTAGTTCAAGACACACCAAATTTTGCCTATCTATTTGGTTACACCAATGCATCTTGGACTCTTAAAATAAACGTTGCCACAAATTATTTGATTAAATTATTGCAAGAGAAAAGAAATAGAAATGCTAAAGCTGTAATACCGAAAACAGCAGATTTGAGTAATTCAGAAGAGAGTGTATTAGACTCATTAAATTCTGGTTATGTTAAAAGAGGGGGACATTTATTACCTCGACAAGGAAAAAGTTATCCTTGGCGAGTATTACATAATTATAAAATGGATAAGAGAGTATTGAAAAAACCTATTGAGGACACTTCTCTTAATTGGGAGTATTAAAATAAAAAACACACTTTTAAAAAGTGTGTTTTTTGGTTTTAGAATAACATAATAAGGATGAGTTCCCTAATTTCTATTTCTTACTACTCTTGATCTTGAAGTTGTTTTTCATCGTGATCTTTTTGAGTTTGTATTTCTGCTCGCTCTTTTATTTGATCTCGACGAATTATCTCTACTTTTAAATCTATTGTTTTGAGTTCTTTTTGTTGAACTAGCTGAACGATTATTAGAATAACTTCTAGTTTTTTGAACTTGAGCAGTTCTGTTCGTTCTATTTTTATTAGCTCTGTTGTATGAAGATGTTCTATTGTTTGATCTATTTACAACAGTATTTCTATTTCTTTTTATTGTTTGAGTTCTATTTCGAGATACATTTCTTTCTGCTCCTCTATCTCTAGAAATTGTTCTATTATTTCTAGCTACAGTTCTTGATCTGTTTACACTTCGATTATTGTTCTTCGTAACTCTACTAGCTCTACCTCTATTTATCTTTCTGTAGTTACGATCGTTTCTTTGGTACATCGTTCTTCTACTATCTCTAGATCTGAAGTTTACATTTCTAGCATTAGCAACTCTTCGTCCTCTATTAAAATGTCCTATACGAGCTCCTGGTCTGTAAAAGTTTCTATTTCTGTATGACCTATTATAAAAACCATTATAGTAATTGTTTCTATAAACATTATAAGAAAATCTATATGGCGAATAAAATCTTCTATATGGACGATCCCAAACAATACATCTATCAACTACAGGTACAGCAAAGAATCTATGAAAAGGTCTGTATACATAACGTCTGTTAAAGCTGTTAATATATCCTGTGCAGTTTAAGAAGTTACCGTAACTATTGTAGTTTACGAATAAACCACCTACACGAGATACACGTCCCCAACGATTATATCTAATAAATACATCACCTGCTTGCACAATTCTACCAAAGTGATCATAAAAAATCGGAACATCTTCAATTTGTACTACCGCTCCATAATCATCATATTGCACAAATGGATCGTAATTAAAACCTGAATTAAAACTAATATTAACTCCTGGAGCGTTTAAATTAACACTAACTCCATTTCTTGGACCGTTTAAATAAAAATCAAATTGTCCATCTGGATATACAGCGAATTCAACTCCACATTCAGAAAAAATGAACGAATTACCATAATTGTAGTAACGTGCCATTGTATTTGTACTTGTTTCTGATGCGTTAACTGTAAATGTTATTAACAAAAGTCCTGTAAGTAGTAAAACAAATTTTTTCATAATATTTGATTTTAGATGCATATCATTTTTTTGATATACACTTTACTTTATACAAGTAGCGTGCCAAAAATTAGAATCACTAATTTTCAAGGCTATAATAGGATTTCAAATACGAAGTAATTAGTAAAAAATAGCTCAGAAGAAATTTCTTCTGAGCTATATATTTTTACCATTATGAAATATTTATTCAAATGCATTTCCATATTTTTTAGAATATCTACTCATAATTGAACTATAATAACTGTTATCATCTTAGGCACATGACAATTGACTATAAATAGTTCAAGTACTGTTTTTTTCTAAACCTTTAATGCGTTTTATTTCATTATTGCTTAAAATTTTCCTTTTATTATAATTTTACATATTTCACAAAACAGTCATTTACTAGTTTTTAAAAGTTTGTATTCTAATATAATTATAAAGTGGAAATGTTTGTTCGAGTCTATAATCAATAGGGTTTACACTTTTTCTCCTTGTAAATATTCTTCCGTCTTGTCCAGAATATTCCCGACTTTTTGGGTGGAACAGTCTAACATGTATGTTAGCTTGATCACCTTTATAAGTTGTACCTGAAGTTAGTTTTGAAAAATAGAATTGATTTTCTAGAAGAAAATCTCCAGAACCATCAAAAGTGGCTGGTCTACCTACATCAATATCCATATATAAAGAATGATTAACTCCTTCAATTTCAAAATTAACCCTACCGCTAAATGCCCCTGAATGATTAAAGTAATCTTTGACATTAATTGCAAAAGCTCCTCTGGATTTAGAATGATCAAAAGCATATACCAACTGATCCCATTCTTGTTGTTTAGTAGTATTTCCTCCTCTTTGTAGTTTTAATACTGAACTTCCAAACATATTAAAAACATCTTGACCTGAAACAGAAGTCTCTCCTGCAATTATATTATCGGTGCCTATTAACTCTTGAGCCTGCTTTAAGGTTACTCCATATTGATCAGCAAATGATTGAGCAGTATCACCAGATTCTGCTATATAAGACGTGGAACCATCATTATTTAGTTTTGGCTTCCATAAAAAAAGACCTCCATCAGAATCTACTCCATTTATTGGATTATTCCCCATTCCTAAGTATGGAGAGTTATACTGACCATAAGGATCTGTGGTTAACCAACGTCCAATTCTACTATCCCATAAACGTAGTTCAAAAGCTTCCATTCCTGTTTCGGTGTCTTTCTCTTGCCCTTGATATGCATAACGATAATCTCCTTTTAAGTCTCTATTAGGCATTGGCATACCAAAAGGGTAATAATCTGTTGCGGCAGTCAAAGCCATTGGTTGATCATTTGCTCCTCTACCTATTACAGCTCTGACATTTCCTAAGTGATCTGTTAACTGATATAAACTTGTTCCATCGGACTTATAAACTCCTAATCTACCACTACCGTAAATCGTATTTTCAACAAGTTGTCGGTTTCTATAAATAGCCATAGCAGTTCCTGCTGCGTCTCTTACATAATGTTCGGTATATCCTAAACTGCCACTTCTTGTATTATAACTTTCCTTTTTAACTCTATGATTTTTGTCATTATAATAAAACTTAACCAGTGGTAATCCGTTTTTGATAACTTCTGAAACCAAACCACTAGAATTATATACATACTTTAGGTTTTCAGACTTATTCTCAATTAACTGACCAATTTCATTATATATGTAATTTAAGTCATTCTGACTTCCAATATCATTTGCTCCATTTACATTACCTGCAAAGTCTTTTACTTGTACAAGTTGATTTGGTTTATCCTTCTTATAATAATATGATAACTTGTCCATTTCATTGCTACCACCATCTTTATTCTTATTTCTATGCAAGGACTGAATGTTTCCATTCTCATCATAAGTAATATTATAAACATTATAATCTCCTTTGCCATCAACTCCTCCTTCAATATTTTCTACAATTTTACCACTCAACTCAAGTGAGGCTGTTGCTTTTAACTCAAACCCAGGTTTAAAAAGTATTGTTTTTGTTGCCTTTACATCTTCACTTTCAGCAGTTAAATCATCTCTAATCTCCAAACTATTAAAGTTTACATCAGCTGTAATGGGTTGATTAAAACTTGCTCCTGTTAACCAATTATTTTTATTGTAGCTATAGTAATAACTATTTTTAACTGCTGAAAAATCAGGTCTTTTTGTATTCCAAGTTATCGCTTTAATATTTCCATTATATTGTTCTATACCTCCGGATATATCAGGAACTGGAGTAGGTGTATTCTTACGATGATAATCTCCATTATAATAATGCAAATTCATACCAAAAAGATCATTTCTATCATTTCCAGGGTCATTACTATCATTTAAATTTGGATGGTTAATACTTTTTAACGCTCCATTTAAATTGTATACATAATCAACTCCTTGCAATCCTCTAGCTAGATTAAGCCTTTTTAAAGCACCTGTTTCATAATAATTATAACTAGCATGCTCTTTGTAAATTCTTCCATCTGTTGAAGTTTCTACTTTAACCAAATTGTAATTACTCTCGTCATACGTATACCTATGTATAAACTGATCTGATTTCCCTTTTTGAAAAACAACTATATTTACTTGACTAGTTATAGGATCGTATTCATAATCGATTGTTTTTATACCTAATCCAGGAATATTCTGAACAATCCATTTTACTCTTCCATAGATATCATAACTATAATAAGTAGTTGTTTGATTATTCCATGTTTTACTTACATTTCCAGATAAAAACTGTGGTTTTTTATAACCATTTGGTAATATATTAACCTCTGTAGATTCTAAATAATCATAAGTTGTTTTATGAACCTCTGATGTTGAACCTGGAAAATTATATCCATCTGGATCAAGAGTATCGAAATTAATTGGTTTAAAACCAGTATATACTCCACTTTCTATTGGTCTTCCTAAATTGTCATAATTGGTATAGGACATTTGATTATTAGTTCTTTGTTTGCTGTTTTGTGAATAACGAATTTGTCCATCTTTTCTATATTTAAACCAAGCTTCACCTTCATCTGGACTTTTGCTATAAATCAATTGCCCAAGAGAATTATATTCAAACTCACTTTTTAATTTTTGTAATGGTTGGTAAGTAGCAATTACTCTTCCTGTTTCATCGTATTCATTTAGACTAAAATTATAATAATTTTCAGGATATTTCACGTGTATTGGAATCCAATTATCTCCTTTATAATCTATTCGGTAAACTCCAGGGCCTAAAGAACTAAAAGATGTTGTTACTTTTTTTTCCGTAATCAAATCATAAATATCAAAAGACTCACGGCTCATTATTTGATTTACATCATTTTTAACTTCAATACCTCTTGTACCTACTGGAATATGAATATCCACAAAATCTTGTTCATTAATTAAGACCGTCGAATATCGTATTTCTTGTTCCTCTTCTTCATTTCCACTTCGAGCAGAAGCTAAAGTATGACCATCAGTATCTGTAAAAACAACATTTTCTATTCCATGAGCATCACGTGAAATAGTTTTACTCACTTTAATATTAGAATACTCAGGATTGTTAAACGCAGTATTTTGAGACAATTCTTGACCTGCTGGCATAGAAAACACATAACCTTGTTTCCATTCTTCATCGATTTTATTTCCTCCAATAGCTCTTAAAATTCCTCCTGGAGTTAATTCGCTATAAATAGTTCTAGAATATGGACGATTAGTTACATCTTGGAATGGTTCACTTGTATTATTTTCACTGTAGTACCAACCTAATGTATTTGCCTGACTACCAACAACTGAGGGATTATTTATATCTGAATTTTCAAAATCTGCAATACCAAAGATCGAATTATTTGTTTTTTTAATAAAATCATTCTTATATGTAAAGTCAGTATTAAATGATATTGGAGCACTGAGCGTTTGTATAGCCGATCGTCCGTGCCTATCATACAAAATAACACTTGCCCAATTTTTACCTGTTTTCGTATCAAAACTTTGTGTTTGATTTAATCTTGCCATATTATCAAAAAACTGAACATTTGCAGCTATAACTTTACCTGTTATATCAAACGCATTCACCGAAACCCAGTTTTTGTCTGAATCTGTTACTTTCTTTTCTGTATTCTGTGTTAATGATATTTGAGTTTGCCCCAAAACAATTAACATTAAAATATATTTCTTAATTCTCATAAGTATTTGAATATTTTAATTCTCTATTTTTGATTTTCAATAGGGGAAGGACCATCCTCTGAAGAGCAATTTCCTCTTTGATGTGAACCTAATCTAGTTGCCGTTATACCTGTAACCTTATCTCTAACTATACAGCCATAATATCTCCTTCCTGTATCACCACAATAAGTACTGAAATTTCTTGTATTAGTATCTGTCCAATCTCCATAATTCAAAACAGGAGTATTAGTAGTACTTATAGCCCATCTATATTCATATTCTCCTGACCCACCACTTACATAAGCAGTTAAAACGTGATTTGTTTCATTGTGATTACTTACTCCAAGATTGATACTGAGTGGAGAATGTGGTTCATTAACATCTCGACTATGGTTATAACTTATTTCTTTATTTCTTTTAAAACCACCAATTATTGATGGAGTATCCATAACCTCAACAAAAGTTCTTCTCAGCCTACCTGCCTCATCATATTCATATTTAGTAGACAATCCATTAGGTCCAATGATGTCTGTAAGTTCGTCCCAATCATTATACACATAACAATTCATTGAAGATGAAACTGGAAAAACTCTAAAATCATCAAAGATTACTACTTTGTCTGAAGAAAGTAAATGTACTTTCTGATAATCTACCGCTTGATTTATATAAAAATTTATTTGCACCCAATTACCAGCAGAAATAACTTCTGAAGAATTCGGATATACTATATTTTTTCCCACAATTAGTCTTGCATTAATATAGTTGCTACCATTACCCTTATACATCCATACAGAAACTTTGTACTTTCCTTTCTTAGGATAAACTATGAATGCTTCTCCAAATGACGGTATTTGTACTCCATAATTTCCGGTATGAGCTATATTAGTTAATACCGCATTACTACCCTTAGCAACTTCACCTCCAAAATAATTAGTGCCTTGAATTAAATCTTCAGCTCCAGAGTAATACATTTCTTTATAACCTGCATCCGAAGTCACTATTACTTTTGACTCTCCATAACCTTTTTTTACGCTAATTTTATTTCCATTTATATCCTGAGTTTCTAAAGGTTCAGAAAAATGGTCATATAGATTTATTGTAGAAGTATTTAGCCATTTATTATTTGATTGACTATAAACATCGTTCCAACTAAAATTATCATCATCTCCCGTATATTCAATATACGATCCATCAGAGGCTACATCTCCCCTCCAAAGAAATGTCTTATGCTTTCTCCAAATTTTTTCATCTTCATTTTGATTATCAGTATTTGCTATATCTCCTTTATAATTTCTATACTGCCATTCATTATTCCATGTAGTAATATCTGCACTTAAAGTTTTCCAAACATCGCCTTCTTTGAACTGAGTTAAAACGACGGCATTCTGGTTTAACATATTTCTATTTGATGAATTATCTGCTTTTGCACTCATACTATATCCTCCCGTACTATTACTGTAGTCTGGAATATGATAAGCTGGTATGTGTTTGTTTCGAAATTCTTTAGCCTTACTAGACAACGTTCTTGTTTCTAGCACAGTCCCTGTTAAAAAGTCATATTTATCATTAAAGGTAGTAGTTGTCAATCCTCCCTTACTTACAGTTACACTATTTAAAACACTTGGCACCTTAATTCGGCTAGAGGAAACTAAAAAATATTCATCTTTTTGTCCTGATTTCCATACTCTTTTATAACTATTAAAAGTTTCTTGAACTAAACCTTGTTTTATAGTATTGAGTGGGGCATAAGAATTTACAGTCTTAGAAAGAATTTGCCTTTCTTTATTAAAACTTTCTTTTGATAATAATCTTCCAATATTGGCAGTTTGATCAATCAATGTTTTCTTTAAAAATTTCATAGAAACTGACTCTCCACTAACTGATACATCTGAATAATTAGCATTCTGATCGGTCTTAAGACGAACCATACCTCCTAATTGAAAATCAGTTGTCCCACCTTTTGTCATAGGTTTTAAAACATCAAAATGATAATGATCACTTGATTTAACAATACCTGTAGAGGATAAATTATCAACTTGAACATATTCATACATTACAAAAGGTGCTGGTAACTCAGAAATAAATTCAACTTCTTTAGCTTTTTTAGATGGTGCATATGACGTTATTCCTGAACTTGTTCCTGTGCCTGGAATATTATATTTATATCTTGTTATTATAGGCTGACTACCTTCTGCAGTAACTCGTAGCTCTTTTACTCTGTTTCCTCCTCCACTTTTATTAAAGAAAGATGTATTTGAGTTTATTCTAAACCTGAGCTTATGATTTCCATTTCCTGGCCCTGTACAACTTCCCTCTCTAGACTGTCCTGCAAAACCACTAGTATTTCCAACTACCTCGTTATACCATCGATAGAATGTCCAATACTCATTCTTGCATGTATTGTCTCTTCTAACATTTGTATTGGTTGACTTTACAGGTAATACAAAGGTTACCTCATTACTACTAACTGAACTTACTAAACAATTAGCAGCTACATCTGCAACTCTATGATCTCCGTTATGGCTAGGATTTAACCAATACAATACATCTACTTTGGCTGTTTTTCCCTCTTTAAAATAGTTTCTGAAATTGATATTTTCTGCACTTGTGTTATTTCTATGATTTCTAAACACTACAGTTTTGTAACCATTTTCTGTTCCTGTGAATTTTAATTCTAAGTTTGCATCAAAATAATGTCTTGTAAGTGCTGCTTCCTTCTCAAACACATCTCCTTCATAAGTTATATTTATATTAGTACCTGTAGGATTGGTAATTTTATTTAAACTCCATGTCATCGGGAATCCCTTATGATAACCCCAGTCATCTTTAACATCATTACTATAAGATTTGCTTTTATTGAAATAGTCAAAAGTGTAAGGCGGAATCAACTGTACCCCTCCTTTACCTTTGATATTCAACTTATTAAGTGTTAACTTTCCTTTATTACTAGCAATTGAATTTGGTGTTGAAGGGGCTAAAGAATTATCGTATTCAAATTCTATAATTTTTAATGCACTGCCTTCAACTTCAGGAAAATTCGTGCTTAAATCTTTCACGTCTAAAACCTTACTATATAGTTGAGTGTTCCAAGTTCTTGAGTGAACAATACCATTTTTTGTTCTTGCTGGATTTCCTCCATTAATGTGATACACTTTAAGGTCTTTTTTAAATTCAATCTTACCTCCTGATACTGGAGCACTCTGATTGGTATTACTTTTCGAAAAACTTTTATTACCATTTTTAACAATGATAATTTTATCAAGCTTTAAAGATTTTCTGTTTTTTGTATCAATATATTCATGATGAAAAGACTCTAAATAATGATACGCTTGTGGCCAAGGAGCTTCAATATCATCATAAATACCGTTAAAGTAAATTTTATCATCATCTCCTCTAACAAAACTTTTTATATGAATATCTCTGTAAATTTTGGGATCGTTTCCGTTTCGCTCAGAGATTATATGAGAATAATTATCTTTTCTATCACTCTTTACAAATAATGCAGAATGTGTTCTTGTAAAAATTCTATCTAAATAATATATATCCTTTACACCCCAAGAATAGGATTTTGCTTCATCATTTTCTTCATTTCCGCTAGCTGGAATTCTCCATGAAAATCCATCACTCCATTTTCCGTAATCAAAAGCAACCCAATATCCTTTATCCTCTTTATCTAATTTTCTATTTCCATTAGTATCTATAAAATCAGGTCCAGTGATACCTGTTAATAACCAATGTGTTGCATATGGGTCAAATTGTTGCTGCTCACTAAAATGAGTTTCGATATTTTTATCCTTGGGAGCTATTCTCGAAAATTGTTCTCTTTGATAAACAGGTATAGAGTAATGGTAGGTTTTACCATCAGGTGTAGTTATCTTATAAGCGCCAATTCCTTCAGATGGAAATAGATTTGAATATCTGTTAATTGAAGTTTCTGGATGAATGATTAAATTGGGATTATCTAAAATTTCTTTATTTGTATATGTCTCTATATAGTTTGATTTTCTCATTCTATTATTAGAAAAATTGTAACCACTTTTCCCTTCTAATAAATGATCAAAATTTTTGTCTTTAGTCCTGAAGTAAAAAATATCATTATATAGTGAACCACTAGTTGGTAAATGCCATCCATTTGAGTTTACTTCTAAATAAGAAGAAAATTCATTATCAAAATAAAAATGAATATCTCTATTTGAATCATCAATTTGTTTTTTAATATGTTGGGTATTAGTATTAAAATACCTAGCACCTGCTGATGGTTCTCCCCAACTACCAGATAATATCATTTGACTTTGACCAAACAATACACTTTCTTCTAATAAATATGGCTTCAAACTCCCAGAAATACCTTGACCGCTTACACTATACCCATCATATCCAAGATTCATAAAGTTTCCATTTCTCAACTGCTCATGACGATCAATTTTATAAAGAGACTCATAACTATCGAAGCCAACTTTATCATCAAAAATAGCATCCTCAAGCAATTCATCATTATATCCTCCATATAAAGACCCGTTGTAAGTTGTATAGTCATTTTCATACAACCAATAGCGACTTCGATTATATGAAAAATTAATATTAACAGCATAAACTGGAATTGTAATAGCAAAATTATCATTATTAAAATTTAACGAGGTGTTTAAGTTCCCTGCTCCTCCTAAAGAAACATCCGCAAAAGAAGATGACATTCTTAAACCTGATCTAGAACTAAAACTTATTCCAACTGAATTGTTTGAAACACTTCCAGTTTCTGAAAAACCTATTCTTGCATTATATGAAGCTCCATCACCTCTAAAACTTTGCTGAGCACCAATTGATAACCTAAAATTTTGAGCTCCTACACCTTTCTGATTTGTTCCAATACTTGCATTAACTCCAACTCCACTTAAACCTATATTACCTCCTACTCCAATTCCAACATCGCCTTTACCAAAAGTAACTCCGCCTTGAATTCCTAAATCAAAAGAATAACTATTCTCTCCTCCAAAAGCCTTTTGTTCTGTATAACTAGCATATAATCCAATTGAAGTATTTAAACCATCTCCTCCCCAACCTACTGATACACCTCCTGAATAAGATTTACTTACACCTCCTGGATCATTAATAAGAGAATATTTCCTTTTCGCTTTCCAATCATCTGGAATCCCAACAACATTTCTATTGATAGCTCCAGGGTTTATGCTCCAACCTAACCCAACCCATGATGCTTCTTGTTCAACTGCAATACCAGCATGATAAGAGAGAGATATTGGATAACCGCCTTCTGGACTTGGTACGTTTAACAATGGTAATACGTAGGTAAAATCTCCTGTAAGAAGATTTACCATGTCGGTTGCATCTACAGGTTCAAAAGCAGTAGCCTCAGGCGCTGTTGGTCCTTGGGCTGACAAACTCTTTATCGACAATATAAATACACTAAGTAAACATAAAATTAAATGCAGTTTAGTATGTTTATAACCCTTGTTCTTTTTATAATTTTCCATCATATTTATATTTTGATGTTTTATTATTTGAATTGATTAATATATTAATTGACTTAGAATACTTTTCACTTGAAAAAAACTCTTTAAAGTTTAGTTTTAATTCCTCTCGTATTATTTTGGTTGGAACCTTAAATCTCACCTCTCCTGTTTGGAAACCAAAGTCTTCTATAGTAATATTAACATATTCTTCATCAAGCACTTTTTTTTCCTTCGGATAAACAAACAACATTGTTGTTTCATCGCTCATTCCATATAATCTTGGATATATATAATCGGCTATTGCAATAGTATCTTTTTGAGGCGTAAATAGGTGTACTTTTTTATCCATACCAAAGGCAAATTGATTAACCAAAGCCCCAAATTTCTCCCTATTATTAATAGAACTCAGTAACTCCTTACCTCCTGATGATATCGATATATTGAAATAGATATATTTTTCATATTTCTTTCTTAGACTATCAATTATTGAGTTATTATAAATTTCATTAGATATATGTTGTTTTACTAGTAAATCTGTAGGTTTAAGCAATAAAGAAATATTAACATTATTTATTTCCTTTTTGAATAAATACCCATTTGTTGGTTGACTTAAAAACTCTAATAACTCTTTAGGAGAATCAAATTTCTTACTAGAGCATGAGATTAATAACAAAAAGATTATTGCGGTTTTTACAACTATTTTCATCTTTTCCCATCAAATTCTAAATTAAGAGCTTCTAATACTTCTTCCGTTAAATCAGATGATTCTTCAGCATACATAATGGTTCCACTACCATTTGCTCCAAAAATGACTTTATATCCTTTATCTTTTCCATATTCTTTAATAAAGTCATTAATATCATTTATAACAGTTTGGGTTACTTTACTATCTTCTTCTGCTAATTTTTTCTGAATGGCTTGCTGGTAATTATTTATTTGTTGCTGCTTATTAGCTAGCAATTCCTGCTTAAGTTTTAATTCCTTTTTTGTCATTCTACTGCGCTCTTTTTCGTAGTTTTTTAGCTCTGTTTGCCAATTAGTAATTAAACTATCAACATTTGCATTCATCGTTTTTGCTTTTTTCTCAAACTCTGCTTTAACAATCTTTGTTCTTTTATAACCATCTAATAGTTTATTAATATCGACATACACTAATTCTGAAGATGAATTAAAAAACAAGAATGAAAGTATTGTAATCGCTAACGCTATGACTGATATTGGTAAAGAAAATTTACTCATTGTTTTTAAATTTTAATTGTATTTTTTTAATTGCTTTTATTCTGTTGTAGTATTAATAAAGCTTCTAATTTTGCTAATCGAGACTCAAGATTCTTATTCTCTATCTCTAACTTTTGAAGTTGTTTTTTTGTAGATTTGATTTGTTGATTTTGGTCAATTGTATATAAAGTCAACTCTTCTATTTTTTCTAAAAGTTTCATGTTCATCAATCCTAATTCAACACCATTCTTTTCCATAACTTTTGCTGATGGTATATTCGGTAAATGACCTTTTTCTTTTATGTAAGTATCTACCTCTTCAATTGTTTTTAAATCGTAATTTTCCAAGAAAACGTAATCTGGCGCAGGAACTGAAAGATCTATTTTTATTTCTTCCGCATGAATTTTCCCTTTTACTGCTAGTTTGGCATCTGGATTAGTGGTTCCTATACCTACCAATCCTCCTGATTTAATTACCATCCAATCTTTTTTACTGTTATCTGTGGTAGTAAATCCTCTAAACACAAAACCTCCATCAGTGGTTCCTCCTGATGCATTAGTATCACGCATTTCAAAAACAACTCCATCTTTATATTCTCCAAAATAATTTACGTCTCCAAACAACCTAAACCCCTCACCTGCATTCATATAAAAATCTCCATTTACATGCAATTTTGATGAAGGATTATTTGTTCCTATTCCAACATTCCCATTAACATCGTTTATACGTAATCGTTCGGTTCCTTTTGTTTTTAAGATTAAATCGTTGTTGTAAGAAGAAAAACCATTACTAACAGTATATACATCTTTATTAAAAATAATTTTTGGTCGATCTGTATAAATATGTGCCCATGAGGTATTTTGAGCTCCTAAATCTAGATATCCATAAGCCGATTTTACGCGTAATGCTCCTCCTGTTGCATTTCCTCTTATACTCCCGTTTATGTGTAGCTTCTCTGCAGGAGCTGTTGTTCCAATTCCTACATTACCGTTCAAATGAATTCGCATTCGTTCATTTCTAGTATTTGCACCTGTGCTGAAACTAACTCCATCATATGCATTAATACTCAATCCATCCGGTGATACACCCCCATTTGAATGATCATAAGCTAAAATTGAAATATTATATGGGTAATTTGTAGTATGTCCTTCCCTAAAGAAAATCCCTTTTTCATTCCCTAAATTATATGAATCTAACAACAGATTTCCTTCTATATGTAACTTTTCAGAAGGATTACCATTTCCAATTCCAACATTACCACTTGTTCTAACTCTAAATCGATTACCAGATGGTCCTACTTCAAATGTTCCATCAGTCCTCATCGTTCCCGTATTATGATAGAAATTTTTATTTCCATAGGTACGAATCCAACTAGAATCAGTCATATAAAATCCTCCTCCGTAATCCTGAAAAAAAACTCCTCGTTGACCTTTAATTCGTAACCAACCATCCTCAACATAAGTATCTCCTTTTACATGAAGTCTCCCTAGCGGACTGGTTGTTCCCATTCCTATATAACCGTTTCTCATTACAGAAAAGACTCCAAATTGATTCTTTTTCGTAACACCGTCATGTATAAATAATTCCATTCTACCTCCATTATTAGGGTTATGAAATCCGTAGACATCTTTCTTATATGAATCTACAAATGCCATCCAATTTCCCCATGGTGTTTGAATATTTAAGGGAGAACCTCCTATTGTTTCCGTATCAGCCCCTCCAATAGAAAACTTACCTGAGGTTCTAAAACTTCTATTTTCATAAAATTTGCTTGAAGTAGTTTGCACATATTCTTGAGCGTTACTTTTTAAACATAATAACACTCCAACTAACACTAATGCAATTGTATTTTTTTTCATTTACTTACTTTTTTTACACAAATGTGTATTTATTTTACTTGGATTTATTATGATGTTCCCTTGAGACAAAAATTGTTACTATGGAAAATTATTTTTTACAAAAAAACCACTCAAGATGAGTGGTTTTTTGAAAACAAGTAAGTTTAAGTTTATAAAATTGTTTCTCCTTTTTTACAGTATCTGTCCCAAGTAGTATTAGGATCTCCATCTAAATCTCCCGTGCAAGGTTTTGGTAGTTCTGGAGTCCAAGTCTTTTGACCTCCTTTACCTTTAATGTTTTGTAACTCATTTTTACTTAGTAGTCTATACTCTTTTCTGTCTAACATATTCTTTGAATTAAAATTAGTATTCCTTATTTACTAATGAGTTCATCTTGATTCAAAAATGTTACTATTTTATAAAGAATATCAAATCTACTTTTTCTTATACCACATAAAAACGAGTAGTAATAAAAACACAAAAAATAAAAGAATCTTTAAGTAAAAAGTATATTCAATTTGTGGTTCCAGTGTAGAGTTATCACCAATAATTATTAAAGAAGCCCAGTAATATGGAGAAGCTTCAGCATCCTTATTATTCACTAAATATGAAAGTTTTGCCTTTCGCAATGCTTCCGATTTTGATGCTCCATTACTTAAACTCTCATAAAATTTTGAAGTTATACTTGTAGTTGATTTATCATTAACTTCCCATAAAGAAGGAATTACCGTTTTCGATCCGGAAGCAAAAAAACCTCTTGCCAAACTCATAACTCCCTCTCCTCTAACAATTTGACCCAAAGAAGTATTACAAGCACTTAACACTACTAAATCCGCTTTTGTCTTTAATGAATCAAACTGTGACAACTTAAATTTAGAATTTCGAAAAGCAATCCATGGATTTATGGTATCAGAAGCATTTGCATGTGTGGCCAAGTGTAAGATTTTATAATTACTAGCTATTTTCTTAAAATTACTCGCTGTAGCATCTTCACCTATTAGTAGTTTTCCAGAATAGTAACTTTCTCCAAGTTCTATCTCTTTTTCTGTATTTTTTAAACTGATTAATCTATCAGAAAAATCCACTGGAGCGATTCCCAAGTAGTTTTTCGAAGCATTGAATTTAGTTTTAGAGTTTTCTTCTCTAAATGTTAACGAATAGTCGTAGTTAATCTCATTCAATGAAACTAAATACTCGAACTTTTCAGCATTTGGAATTAAAGCTTCAAAAGGAACAAAACTTATAATATGATCTGCTAGAATGGTTATTTTTTTTCCTTGAATTTTACCTTGTATTCTTTCTGGAATTAGAAGGTTGTAGGTAGTATTTGCAACTTTTAAATACTCTGATTTATCCTTTTCTGTTTCAAATGGCTTATCTAACTTATTTCTAAGTTCCGTTATATTACTAATTAACTTATCTACTTTCTCTATTTTAAATAACTCCATATAATTATTCGAGAGATAAAGACCATAAGCATTAGGTATTTTTCCCACTAAACGCTCTGCCATTATATAATTAATCACAACCTGATCATTGCTTAGTTTAACCTCATCTGGTGTAATTATTTTGGAAAACTCTGGGTTTGAAAAATAAGTTTTTTTATCAATTAATGAATCTTTACTAGCGGCTTTCTCTTTTCGTATATCTCGAATTAACAATAAGGCTTTATTTTTTTCTATAAAATAGAATGCATCTTTTACCGCATTAATCCTGTAACAAGCTTCTAAAGCTAATATATAAACCTCTGAAGCTAAATCTCTAAGTAATAATTTAGAATTGGACGATAAATCATCTCTAAGCATTAAATTAATTAACTCATCACTTTGTTTTGCTTTTTTAATAATTTGATTAGATATAAAATCATCCGATTTTTTGAGCATCATTCTATCCCAATTTTCCATTTGAGTTCGAAACAACTCTAGCAAAAAACCTTTATCTTGAATTTGCGTTAGGCTTTCAGTGGAGATATGCTCAGGTTCTTTGGTAATAGATTCTCCTAAAACAAAAGAAAGAGACTTTAAAAAATAATTTTGAGCATTATCATAATCTCCATGAATAGAGGCGTTTTCACCTAATCCGAAAAATGTTTTTTTTCGAAATTCATCGTCTTCAACTTGGTACTCTAAGGATTTTTTATAATACTTCTTCGACTTTTCTTCATCGTACTTCTGATATGTATATCCTAAATTAAAGTAAAAACGCTTTAAATCATCAGTAGCAGCAACCTTATCAACTAATTCCAAAGCTTTATCATAATATTCAAAAGACTTTTCAATATCATCACCGTTTTGAAAATACTGTCCAGCTATCGTATAATATATCCCAAATTTATCTGCTTCTTTATAATTTGGTAAAAGTGAATACAGGGCTTCTGCTTTAAAAAAATATTCCAAAGCTTTTTTTCCCGATTTTTTACTTCGCAGAGACTTATAAGAAGTCCCTGCTTTTATATATAAATCGATTAATATGGTTGTTTGACTATTATCAACGAATTCTATAGCTTTCTCGTAATTAGAGACGGCATAGAAATAATCTTCATTATTAAAATAATCATTTGCAATAGCATTGTAACATACGGTTAAATACTTCCTTGATTTCCTATCAAAATCTTTGCAATCATTAAAGGTTAAAGCTTTTTTATATCCCTCAATAGCCTCCTTAAAGTTTTTCTTTCTCTTATTATAAAAGCCAACATTGTAAAAACTCGTTTTTAAAGAACATGTATCTAAAGGAATTACTTTTTCCTTAGCATTTATACCTACTTTATTGTAAAAAATAGCTTTATCAATGTCTTCCTTATAGATTTTTTTTGCTAGTTCGTGCGCATCGTCTCCCAGTTGTTTGTAATTCTTCTTTTCTTCCCACTTCTTTAATAATTGGGAGTACGCTTGTATCTTATCAACATTCTTTCCTGGTAATGCTAAAATAGAATCAAACTGCTTGGAAATTTCTTGTGCCTGAAAACTGTAGATATAAAAAAGCAAAAAGAGGAAAAGTAATTTTTCCCTCTTTTTAGATGTTTTATGTAGATAATTGATATTCAATTTTTTTGATTTAATTAGTTTGCTAATTTAAAAAACTTAATTAAAAAATTGAATTGTTTTAATTATCCCGTACTCGTCTAGTGCTTTAATAATTATTTACTGAATTGGAGTATTCACGGTATCACCACCTGATGGTCCAGAAAAAATTAAATTTCCTCCATCAAGAAATGGGTCAAAAACAACACCTTCATAAATTTCTGATAAAGGAACCTCGTCACATGACCTATATTGAGGGTATTCATTTCCTTCAGCTGCCCCAGGTTCGTCCTCTTCATCTAATCTGTCTAAATCAGTATCACTAGTACTTGCCGTAACTACAACATTTTTAGGTTTATTCGGCATTGGAGGATATATTCTCGTTACCTGTATCCACCAAGTATCAACAAAATCACAATCATCATTTACTACAAAAACTTCTCTGTGTTTTCTTACTGACTGTAAATAATTTAACCTATCTGACATTTTCCATTCCGGTGGATAAACAACAAAATACCTTTCAAAAACTAAAACAGTGTTTGTTGTTGGTTCAAATCTTAAACTTGCCTTATTCTCTTTTTTGGAAACAATTCCATTTTGAGCTAAGAATTCCTCTGCGCTAATAGCGTTTTCCGGAAGTTCGCTTTTACTTAAAACAACTTCGTCTATAATAATTTCTTCTTCTGTAACTTCTTCTTTTTCATTTGAACAACTAACATAAGTAACTATTGCTGTTGCTACTAAAAATAATTTCAAAAAACTTCTTTTCATAATTTCTATATAAATTCTTCGTCGTGTTTTCATTTACTCCTGCGGTAATGTAGGATCACTATTTGGTCCGCTTCCTAAATCTCCTCCTCCATTAGTATCATCCTTAATAATAATTTCATAGTACTCAGGTGGTAATGGAACATCTTCACAAAACGTATAGATATCTTCCCCTTCTTTGTCTTCTCCTCCAACTGCTCCTGGTCCATCGGTATCCTCAGTAGAGTTGGTATTTGTGGTATCAGCGTTTGTATTGGTAGCGACAATTACATTTTTAGACTTGTTTTGTGTTCCTGAAGGTGGATAACCTCTTGAAAATTCAATATACCAAGTATCAACGTACTCACAATTATCTGGGGCAGTATATACATCTTTACCTGTAGTTTCCATATAATTGTTTAAAAACGTATACCTATCAAAACTAGTCCAATTTATTGGGTAGATTACAAATACTCTTCTGTAATAAATTATTTGTTCTCCTTCAAATAATTCTTTTTGAGAATCGCTATTAAGTTCTATCTTTTTTTGTGCTAAAACTCCTTTGTTAGATAAGAGTTCTTTGGCATTTATAGCATTTTCTGGAAGCTCTATGACTATATTAGAAGCTGTTTCTGTAGTATTCTCTATAATAATGGTGTCTTTTTCTTTTGAGCATGAAAAACTCGTCAATAAAACCAATATCACAAAAAAATAATTTATTCTTTTTGTTTCCATTCTTTCTTATTTAAAAACGTTAAATATTACTCTTGAGGAGCATTTGGATCATTACTTGGCCCACCTCCAACTGGACCACCCGAACCTGGCCCATCTTGCAGAATTGGATCGTAATACTCATCAGGTAAAAGAATATCTGTACAATGATAGTAATACTCATCTATGTATATGCCACTGGTAGATTCCTGTGCACCAGGACCATCATCCTCAGAAGAAACTGTTGTTTCAATATCAGTATTTGTTGCAGAAGCCTCTATAACATTTTTAGATTTATTCTTCATTAAAATATCTGAACTTAATACTTCAACATACCATGTATCGATGTATTCACATATATTTAATTCTACATAAATATGTCTAATAGTATTTGAACTCACATTGTTCAAATAGTTCAATCTTTTCGCGTAATCCCAATCTACCGGATATACCACAAAAAACTTGATATAAGTTCCTGTTCCCTCGCCTAAAGATCCTCTGTTATTAGAAGATGTTTGGTTAGTAGTCTTTTCTTTCGAGCTTTTAACATCAATTCCTTTACTTTTTAAAAACTCTTCAGCACTCACAGCGTTTTGAGGTAACTCAGTAATAATTTTTGAAGGTGTTTCTGTCACTACTTCTTCGATAACCTCATCTTTTTCACTAGAACAGCTTATATTTGTAAATAACAAAGCTGCCATTGCAATTTGTACAATTATTTTTTTCATCTTAATTTGCTTTATATTTATTGAGTTCCCCAACCCTTTAAAATGTTAATGGCAAAAGTAGAAAAATTAAATATATTTTTTGATATTTAAGTATATGAGTGACATCACTATAGATAAATTAAAAGAACTTGCTACTGGAAATAGAGAGATTATAACTGAACTATACCAAAAGGTTTTTCCTAAGATAAAAAGCTATGTAATGAAGAATAATGGTTTCGGAGAAGATGCCGAAGACATTTTTCAAAAAGTATTAATTCAAGTTATTACCAGATATAACACAAACCCATTTGAAATTAGCAGTTCTTTAGACGGGTTTTTATATGTTGCTGCCAGTAATTTATGGAAAAGAGAATTAAATAAAAGAAAAAGGGTGGTAACAAATGAAAAAGTTATTGAACTAGTTAGTGAGGAGGATGATACGGTAATGGCATCTTTAGAACAAGAGAAATGGGAATTGTTTCAGGATAAACTAAATAGTATTTCTGAAAATTGTAAAGAACTTCTTAAGTTATTTTTTAAGAAAGTTCCTTATAAAGAAATTGTTATTCAACTTGGTTATAAAACAGATAATGTGGTTAGGCAGCGAATTTTTAATTGTAAATCGCAATTAACCAAAGCCATTCAAAATGATGTGAGATATAAAGAATTTATTTAGACCATGAATGAATATTTAGAAGATATAGACAGATATCTTAACGGAGACATGAATGATTCTGAGAAAAAGAATTTCGAAGAAAGAATTTCATCTAACTCTGAGATGGCTTCTGCGTTGAATTTTGAAAAAGAAATGCGAACGATTTATAGTGATGATGACTGGAGTAGCGTAAATCGAACTGCTTTAAATTCAGATAAAGCAAAAGCTATGAAATCGTACTTAAAAAGTGATGAATTAGCAACTGTAAAGGAAACCATTTCAGATGTAATAGCTGAAAACAGAGAAACCTATTCTCGTAAAAGTTTTATTCAAAAATTAGCGGTTGCGGCTTCTATTTTACTGATTTCAACAATTTCTTATTTCTCAATAAAAAGTAATGGGACTGATTTCGAAAGTATTATTAACGAAGAATATAAAAACTTACCATCTTTGGTTAATAGAAGTGAAAGCGCTGATTCCAAATTAGTAGAAGGACAACAGTACTTTGAAAACAAAGATTATAAAAACGCTATCATTTCTTTTAACGAATATCAAAAAATAAGTTCTGAAAGTACCGCAACGAATGCTTTAAGTTATGTTTATAATGGATTGTCGTATTTAGGAATAAACGATTATAAAAATGCTATTGAGCAATTTAATCTACTCGAAAATTCTGAATCATTGCAAGCAAAAAAGGCTAAATGGTACAAAGCATTAGTATATCTTAAGCAAAACAATAAAGAATTACTTCGAAAGGCTTTAGAGGGAATAACATCTAATTCTAGCAATTATAATTATTCGAAAGCAAAGGAGTTACTTAATAAAATTGAATAAGAATACAAAAAAATATTGACTGAACGATGTTATTAAATAGCATTTCGTAAACTCTCTAATTGGTTAAGTATACGCTGTGCTTCATTATACTTCAGATTACTCTGACTTTTATCTATTCGTAGTAATTGATCTCTTTCAATCATTAATCTATCATATTTAGAACGCAATTTATCTTCTATAGATGGCTTTTTGAAAAATGTAAACATAGTAGATTAATTAAGTAGTTAATGACTAGAAGAATTAAACAAATACAAAATGTTTAACACAAAGTAAATATACTTAAACAAAATTAATTTTACAACTGATTTACAAAAAGTTACAAAAAAAACCCTCAACAATGAATGTTGAGGATCTTTTCACATTAATTCAAATTAATTTACACTACTGATAAACTCTTACATAATCCACTTCCATTGTAGACTCAGTGAATCCTGCGTCTATGCTTCCTCCTAATGTTCCTCCCATTGCTATATTAAGTATCAAAAAGAAGTTATCATTAAAAGGCAATGAAGATGAATTTGTTAACTCGTAATATTTTACATCATCTAGATACACCGTAATACTCTGATCCGTCCATTCCATGGTATACACATGAAAATCAGATGCCGCATTGGTAATCGATGTGGTTTGACCAAAATCTGCCTTGATATTATTGCCAGTATCAAACCAGTGACATGTTGCTAATACTGTGTTCTTATCAGCTCCTGTCTGTTCCATAATATCAATCTCTCCACACTCTGGCCATCCAACTGTTGGGAAGTTAGAACCTAACATCCATATCGCTGGCCATGTTCCTGCGTCTCCAGGTAATTTTGCTCTTACCTCTACTCTACCATAAGTAAAGTTGTAAAGTCCTTGTGTTTTTAATCTTGCTGATGTATAACCACTTCCTGAAAAATCTTCTTTCTTGGCTGTGATGATTAAGTTTCCATTACTTACAACAGCATTGTCTGCTCTGTCTGTGTAATACTGAACCTCATTATTTCCCCAGCCATTTGTTCCTGTTCCTATATCGTACGTCCATTTTGTAGCATCTGGCGCTCCATCAGTATTAAAATCATCTTCCCAAACTAAATTGTTGTACACATAAGGTGCCGAAGGTGGTGCTGGATCTTCTGAAGTTATTACAAACCACCAATCAAACTCATTATTACCATCAGTAATACGTAATGACATTTCATTTGGATTGCTTCTACTGAAGATTTCATAACTATGGTTTCCTATGTAATAACCTATGAATCCTGTTCCTGTGATGGATAAGGTCTCAACACCTCCTGGGGCTGTTAATGTCCAATTCTCAGAATAATCGCCATAAGAATAATTCAGTACATCGGCTCCATCAACTGTTCCGCCTGAACCTCCTAATTGATCTATTAAATTTACACGACCAAAAACATCTCCATTGGTAACATGTTCAAACGTACCATCTGAATGGAAGGTAAAACGATCATCATACATTCCTACTCCTGCTTTCTCATTTGCGCCTGCTTGATACCATTCGCCAAAAACAGTTCCTCCAACTGGACCTAATCCAAAGTGACCGCCAACTTCTCCTTTTACTCGCCATGTCTTTGAACTTGCAGCCGTTGGGTTTGATGGATCATAGCCGTATAACAACGTCTTTAAATCATCTGGTGCTGAGTACAACGCCAATACATCTACCTGAATCGTTTTGCTCGATGAAACTCCTCCAGCTCCAACTGCAATTACGGTAACGGTATATGTATTTACTCCTAACTCGCTAAAGTTATACGTCATACGACCATTAGGCTTTACAGATTCCGAACCATTATACACAAACTTATAAGAAAGTGCATTACTTGCTGTAGCTTCAAAATGAACCGTCCCGCTTCCATCTCCATTTGGATTGGTAGCATCTTGACCAACTATGGTAGCTACAATATCGATATTTGAAGGAGTAATAATATCACCAAACTCATATTCCTTCTCTTCACAACTGTTGAAGAAAATACTCATGAAAGCAATACATACTACTCTTGATATATATTTTAATCTCATCTTTTACTTTTTTAATTCGTTAATGTGTACTGATCGAAATAATAAACACTATCATCTCCATTATTTCCAAAATCAAAGAAGATAACTACGCGAACATAATCCGCCGTTGGTGCTCCACTGAAGTCATATACCAACTCTTCCCATTGATTTGCAACAGTTGTATTTACATCTATCTCATGAGTAACACTGGCATCCTGATTCTCTAACTTAACCTTGACAACTGCTCCTTGTTTTGGTGACCATGTTTTAACACTGATTTTACTATAGGTATTAAAATCTAATGGTGAACCTGTTTCAAAGAAGGCACCTGCCCAAATCTCTGATCCGTTTGTTTTAGTTAACCTAGCTACATTTGCCGTAGTATTAGCGCCTGTTGCATCTGGATTTGCAATTACATCAATACCTGCTATGTTTCCAAATACTGTAAATGCTGGTGCTGTACCTTCAAAATCTTGGAATACTAAAGGTTGTGGACCGCCCGCATCGTTTACCAATTCTATTTCGTCATAGTAATATTGTGAATCATCTCCGTTATTACCAAAGTCAAAGAAGATGACAATTCGAACATAATCCGCTGTTGGTGCGCCACTAAAATCGTACACCAATTGTTCCCACTGATTGGCAACTGTTGTATTTAAATCAACCTCATGTGTAATACTTGCGTCTTGATTCTCTAATTTTAACTTTACAACAGCACCTTGTTTTGGTGACCATGTTTTAACACTAATCTTTGAATAGTTCGCTAAATCTAATGGAGAAGCAATCTCAAAGAAGCCTCCTGCCCAAATCTCTGAACCATTTCCTTTTGTTAATCTAGCTACATTAGCCGTAGTATTAGCTCCTGACATATCAGGGTTTGCAATTACTTCAACTCCTGCTCCACCGAAACTTGTAAAGGTTGGTGCAGCTCCTTCAAAATCTTGAACACCTAAAGTGCTAGTATTAGAAGGCGATTTCCAGAAGTAAATATTATCAATAAATACTGTACCAGCTGCCCATGGTGTACCCACAAACTTTAACTGTAAAATCTCTGTTACTGTTAATCCTTGATCTGTATAATCAGAAATCGGAATATCAATACTTGTCCACTGGTCACTGGTTAAACCATTGGTAACTGGTGCCTCTGTAGTAACTCCGCCTGAGATATTAATCAAAGAAGTTTCTAACTGATCAACATCGGTAGTCCAAACATCTAAGTGTAAGTATTCCATACCACTTACATCTTGTGAAGAACCAAACTGAATTCCTTGATAGCTTAAGTTGACATACTGTAACATCTTATCACCATTCAAATCAAACTCCGCCCAACTACTGCCTTGACCTCCTTGTCCCCAATCTGGGAAAGTATCGGTACCGGCAACATTTGTATAAGCAGCACTATAAATTGAAATTACATCGGTATCATTACGGGTTGGTGGAATTGGTGCTGAATCTACAGGTTGTAAAATCTCAGTAACCGTAAAAGTAGCCGTGTACTCTGTAGTAGCAATCGCCGCTCCTTTTGCAACAACTCGCATATCATAATCACCTGCCATTGCATATTGATAATTCAATGTCTCTCCAATATTGGCTGTCGCTACTGGTTGTGAAACTCCTGGCTCTCCTGAGTAAAACTCAAACATCGTAGCAAAATCTGCCGTAGCAGTTACATTTACTTGTCTTGAAACTGATTGGTCATTTTCTATAGTAACCAGTAAGTTCTCTGGAGCTTTAAACGAAACAACTAATTGCTGAGTCGTCTCCGTCATTTTACCATTTAAACTAAAAGCTTGAACCTTTAACTCATAAGTACCTTCTGCATATACATGTTCTACACTCTCGCCTGCCGCTAACTCCGCAGGTTCCGCTGTAGTATCTCCAAAAAATACTTTGAAATTACTTGCTCCATCCGCAGTAGGTGTAATTGTTACACTTCCTGTATTGTCCTGTGTAATATCATAAGTAGCTGCAACATTTGCCGGAGCAACTATCGAATCTACAAACGATAAATCGCGCTCATCTTCAGTACATGAACCGAAAATGATTAATATGATTAATATGTTGAATATTTTCTTCATAATATATATTTTCTGTTAATAACCCGTGTTTTGGGCCCATCTATTACCTGCTAACTCTATTTCGATTCTTGGTAATGGAAACAACTCGTTTTTATTAGGTGTGAAACCCGGGATAGTTGATGTTTCACCAGTACGAACCTGGTCAAAAAATCGATGCCCTTCTCCTGCTAACTCCAATCTTCTTTCTTGTAAAATATTACTTAATGTAGCAGGTATGCGATTGTTTGTATTTCCGAAAGCTCTATCACGAATCATATCTAGATAATTTTGAGCAATTCCAGTATTTCCATCTTGCACATGAGCCTCTGCTGCCATCAATAAAACATCTGCATAACGAATAGCTCTGTAATTATTACTATGAGTTAAACGTTGATCCAATGCATTTCCCTCAGCATAAGGAATATATTTAAAGTTAAAATATCCGTTATGATCATGTCCTTCGCTAAAAGTTACATCAGGTCGGGTTGCAACAAAATCATTAATATTAAAGTAGGTTGCATTTCTTCTTAAATCTCCTGTTTCAAAAGCGTTTACAATAGCTAATGATGGAATGTTAAAACTGAAACCATCTGCATACGGTGCGTAATTACCTGTTCTAAATCTTGGTCCCATAAAACCAACAGCGATATTTCCTTCTACACATTGAAAACAATCGAAACTCGCACCTTCTTGTCCGAAATACTGAACCTCAAAAACTGATTCTGAGTTATTCTCATTTTGATTTGAAAAAATACTTGCAAAATCCGAAACCAAGTTATACTGACCTGAATTAATCACTTGATCGAATGCTGCCGCGGCTTCCGCATATTTATTCTGATATAAATAAACCTTTCCTAGTAAAGCCAAAGCTGCTCCTTTGGTAACTCTACCAGACTGACTCTGTTGCCAAGGTAAAACGTCAGCAGCATCTTCTAAATCTTTCTCTAGCTGGGCATAAATTTCAGCCGTACTAGATTTATCAATACTTTGTGTTTCTTCTATTGTAATTCGTTTATCTAAATACATAGGCACACTTCCAAAGAACTTAACCAACTCGAAATAATAATACGATCTTAAAAATTTAGTTTCCGCCAATACCTGTGCTTTTCGAGCAAATGGTGTTTTATCCTTAAACTCCATTATATAATTGGCTCTGCTAATTCCCGCATACATCCATTGAAAAATATTTCGTAACGCTCCATTATCAGGATTGTGTGTCATATCATCAATCTGTTGCCAATCTAGCACATCAGTTGGGTTTTCACCTCCGCACAAACTATTATCTGAAGCAATTTCTCCCAAAATCTGATTTAAATATGTCGTCGATAATAAATCATAAACACCTACTAAGGCACTTTCATAATCTTCAGCTGAATTAAAATAATTCTCTGTGTTTTCCTGTCCGTTTGGTAAAACCTCTAAATAATCATCGCAGCTTACTGTTACTAAGATGATTAACATTGTTATTATTCTTATAGTTTTTTTCATCCTGCTTATGATTTAAAATGATACTTTAACTCCTGTAATAAACATCCTTGCTTGTGGATACTGACCTAAATCAACTCCAGCTCCAATTGCACTAGCATTTGAAATATCCGGATCGTAACCTCGATATTTTGTAAAAGTGTACAGATTATTTACTGAAAAGTACAAGCGAAGAAAATCAACTCCTTTAATGTCCTCAGTGTTTAAAGTATACCCTAACTGAACATTTTGAATTCTTAAAAATGATCCATCTTCTACATAAAAAGAAGAGAATAACTGATTATTTGCCGCATTTGTTGAGGCTCTAGGAATTTCATTTGAGGTTCCCGGTCCTTTCCACCTCCCGTTGTATAATGAAAGCTTGTTGCTGTAAGTTAAAAATCGTTCGTAGCTTCTTACAATTTCATTTCCGATGGAAGCATAAAACGACGCTCCAAAATCGAAATTATGTACTTTTAAGTTGAAATTTCCTCCCATTGTAAAATCAGGAATAGGGTCTCCTAAAACAGTTAGATCGTTTTCACTACCGAACTCTATGTATCCGTTACCATCAACATCAACATACTTTAAATCACCAGGGGCAGCGCCAGGTTGATACTCATCAAGAGTTCCGTTTCCATCTCTATCAACTGCCAAAGCATCAATTTCAGCCTGTGTTTGGAAAATTCCATCTGTTTGCAATCCATAGAAAACACCAATTGGCAATCCATTTTGCATTCTCGAAGGTTGTTGATTCAAACCAAATAATCCACCAGGTATAAAACCTGCGGCATTATTTACATCGATAACCTCGTTGTCAATAGTAGTAATATTATAGTTTAAGGAAAATGAAATATTATCAGTTAATTCTTGATTATAATTGATTCCAAATTCAATACCTCTATTTTCTATAATTCCGGCATTCACAAAGGGTGCTCCACTACCAGGTGCTCCAGCACCAAGCAAAGCAGAAATTTCAGGAACTACTAATAAGTCATCGGTTCGTTTTTTGTAATAATCAAAAGTAAAATTCAGGTTATTATCATAAAATCCTAAATCGAAACCAATATTTGTTTGCGTAGTTGTTTCCCATTGTAACTCAGGATTAGACAAAACCCCTACCGCGTTTCCGAAAGACAAAACATCACCGAATGGATAGGTTGCATCTCCGTTTATTCCTTGCAAGAAACCTAACCACCTGTAAGAACCAATTTTATCATTTCCTACCTGTCCCCAACTTCCTCTAATTTTAAAATTTGTAATTCCAGTGTTTCCTAAAAAATCTTCATTATGTAATACCCAACCTGCAGAAAAAGAAGGAAAATACCCTACTCGATTATTTGGTCCAAATCTTGTGGAAGCATCTCGTCGTAAAATAGCCGAGAATAAATACTTCTCATTATAATCGTATTGCAATCTTCCAAAAACGGAAGTATATCGCTCTTCAACAGAAAACGAATCTGAGTTTATGGTTTCTCTAATATCATTCGTTCCATTGTTATCATCATCAATTATAAAAGACTGTGTGTTAAATAAAAATGCATTGTTCCATGAATCATTTCCAGTTAAAAAACCTGCTCCAAAAACACCTTTACTTTGTTCTTTTGTTATAGAAAAACCTAATGTTGTTTGAAAGTTATGAGCCTCACCTAAGCTAAAGTTATAATTCAAAAAGTTTTCTGAGATAAACGTAAAGAAATTCTGTGTGTTTTCGTTGACTCTGCTGAATACATCACGATCTCCATCTGCATTTCTGTCTAAATTAAATTGATTTGTCAAAGGATCTAATCGAACCGTGTTTACAACTTTATTCTCTCCATAATATTGTAATGGAAAGTATGCACGAGAATAAACATCAGAGTAGTTAAAACTATTTCTAGATGTAAATTCGAAATTCTCTAAAAAATCGTAAATAAGTTCAATCTTTCCAGTAAATCTATTTACTCTTGACTCATTATGAGTATTATGAATTACAGCAAAGGGATTTACGATTTCATTCCCTTGTTCAATTCCTATGTAAGAAAAACCTCTAGAAGGACCTGTGCCGTTAGTTCCATCAAAAATTGGTGTTAAAGGTGAAGCATTATTAGCATAATACAAAATAGACCCTCGACTTCCTTCTGGAATAGTTCTTCGGACATTATTGGTATACAAAACAAGAGTATTTAATTTTAATTTGTCAGTAAGATCTAATCCAAGATTACTCCTTAGCGTTGCTCTAGCAAAGTTTGATTTACCAGGGGCTATAATTCCTTTTTGATCTAATAAACTTCCACTAATATTAAAATTATACTTCTCTCCTCCTCCAGACGCTCCAATATGATGTGTAATCATTGGAGTAGTTTCAAATAAAGCATCTTGCCAATCGGTATCTGTATTAATATTCGCCAATTGATACGGCGCCACACCTCCATCTGCAGTAACCGTTTCATTGACAAGAGCCGCATACTCTAATCCTCTCAATAAATTAAGTTTTTTTGTAGTTTCCTGAAGACTTACTGAAGAACTATATGTAAACTTTGTTTCCGTATTACTTTTCCCTGATTTTGTGGTAATTAAAATTACACCATTAGCTCCACGAACACCATAAATTGCAGTACTCGCATCTTTTATGACATCAATTTTTTCAATATCATTAGGATCAATAATACTTAAATCTGGACCAATTTGTACTCCATCAACTAAAACTAAAGGAGAATTATCACCGTTTGTGGTAATTCCTCTAACCCTAATATTATAGGCAGATCCAGGCGATCCTGAATTCGCACTAACTTGAACCCCAGCTGTTCTTCCTTGAAGAGCTTGTTCTATCCGTTGTGGATTGTTTCTTTCAATTTCTTCTGGTTTAACAGTACTGTACGACCCCGAAACTAATTCTTTTCGCTGCGCACCGTAACCAATAATAATAACTTCATTTAAAAAGCTTTCTTCGGTATCAATCTCTAATTCAACATCAATTAAAGCACTGGTTACAACAACTACTTTTTTCTTATAACCTGGATAACTATATTCTAAAATTTTCCCGATTTCAGCTTTGATAACATAACTTCCATCGAATTGTGTTTCTGCTATTACTGAAGATTCTTTTAATAATATAAATGCACCAGGTATTGGCTCTTTTGTCAATGCATCTAACACTTTACCCTTGACTTCTATTTCTTGAGCAAATGAGATAAATGAAAGACATATTAAACTAAATAATGTAAATATTCTTCTCATAAAAGATGGTTATAATTGATTTATAAGTTTTCTATTCGGTTTAGGGGTAAGTTTTCTAAATGGCACCTGACTTTCAGATACCATTTAGAGTAGTATTTATGTATTATTGTTAGTTTAAAGTGAAGTTGATAGGGAAAGAATAAGAAGTATTCACTGTCTTCCCTTCAATTTTACCAGCTTTAAGTTTGGGTAATTTTTCTATAAATCGAATTGCTGCAGTTTCTAAAATCTGCGCATTAGCAGGACCTTTTGCAGAAATATCTACAACATCTCCTTTTTTATTAATTATGAAATTAACCACAACCTCACCTTCAATATTCTTCAATTTTGCCTCCTCAGGATATGCAAAATAACTTTGGATATGTTCGATTAACTTCGTATTAAAACAGGTTAAAGAATCATCACTAGATTTTTTACATGATTCGAATTGAGGAATATCGTCTAAAGAAGAAAAACTATAAATAGTTTCCTTGATTTTAGAAGTATTTACCTTTCTAACATTGGTTGGTTTTTTTCCTGGAATTTTAAAAGTAATTGGCAATCCATATTTTACCTTTACGGTACTACCATTATGCTCACCTGGTTTAAACTTTGGAAGTTTATTAATGATTCTTTTAGCTTCTTTTCCTAATAAATCACCTTTGTAAGGCGAAACTATTTTTAAATCTTGAATACTTCCATCTTTTGCAATTGAAAAATGGGCATAAACTTTTCCTTGAATACCTCTGGTATAAGCACTTTGAGGGTACTTTAAATTTCTTCTAATATGATTGCGAAGATTTATTTTGAAACAACGATTCTGCTCAAATATTGAAACTGATTCGCAATTCTTAAAAAGTGGAATTTGGTCAACATAATCAAAAGGAAGTATATCTGGAACTTCTTCTTTTTTAACATCGACAATTGAATTCACCATATCAACCTTTTTCTTCATAGAAGCTATCTTGTGAGAATATGTATTAGAAGATAAGCCTGTTGCTTTATCTCTTTTTCTTACTATTCTTCTTCTAGAAGTTACTTGAACGGTGACTTTTTGTACTTTACTGTTCTCTGATTTTTTTTCAATAGAACATTTGGTAATACTGTTAAGATCTAGGACTGGGTCGTCTACAGAATTAGAACATGTATTAGATGACTGTGAATTTACATTTACTATATAACATAGCAATAGTAATGCTGAAAACCTTAGTTTTTTATTCATGATTCGGGGGGTTAAAATGTTTAAATGAAACTAATTTTTCTTGTGTATTTAACAATAAATATTAAGAACGTGGATTATTAATTAATTCATTTATTACAATCAATAATCTCTACCAAGATACTGATAAACAAAATAATATAAAAACAAAATCTGCAAAAATGTTAAAAAATATTTTCATTTTATTCTGTTTTACAAGCTTTCCAAAAAAGTAAAAACCGAGTGATATACCCAGTTTTTACAGCTATTATAACAAAAATAATAATGAAAAAAATTATACTAAAAATTCAAACAAATTTGGTTTATCATTTAAGTACTCCCCAAAAAAGTTTAATCTTTTCATTCGTTCAATAAGTGGTGCTAAATCTTCACTTTTAACTAATTCAATACCTACAACAGCAGGACCATTCTCGCGCGTAGTTTTCTTAGAATACTCGAAAAAAGTGATATCATCATGCTTTCCTAAAACATTCATAACGAATTCTTTTAGCGCTCCTGCTCTTTGAGGGAATCTGATTATAAAATAATGCTTTAAACCATTATAAAGTAATGCTCGTTCTTTTATTTCAGCAGTTCTTGTAATGTC
Organism: Tenacibaculum sp. MEBiC06402; assembly: GCF_049239625.1. Taxonomy (NCBI): domain Bacteria; kingdom Pseudomonadati; phylum Bacteroidota; class Flavobacteriia; order Flavobacteriales; family Flavobacteriaceae; genus Tenacibaculum; species Tenacibaculum sp. MEBiC06402. Next base: position 60,725 of record NZ_JBMKKT010000079.1, on the reverse strand, counting down.
GTTATTACTACCACTTACAACGCAAACAACATTTTTCCCTTCAATTTCATCTTTGTAAAAATCAAGTGCACTTACAGTTAAAGCTCCTGCAGGTTCAACAACAATAGCTTCTTTATTGTACATCTCAAGAATCGTTTGACAAACTTTCCCTTCTGGAACAGTAATCATTTTTTCTAGATTCTCTAAACAAATTTTATGCGTAAGTTCTCCCACCTTTTGAACAGCCGCACCGTCGACAAACTTATCAATAGAAGGTAATTTTACAGCTTCTGATTTTTCAATTGCTAATTGCATCGATGGAGCTCCAGATGGTTCAACTCCAATAATTTTGGTTTGAGGTGATATATATTTAAAAACGGAAGATAATCCGGAAGCCAAACCTCCTCCTCCTACGGGAACAAAAACATAATCAATAGTATTATCCGATTGTTCTAATATTTCCAAACCGACCGTAGCTTGACCTTCGATTACTTTTTCATCATCAAAAGGATGGACAAAAGTTTTATTTTCTAATTCAGCATTTTGTATTGCCTCATTATAGGAATCATCAAAAGTGTCTCCAACTAATTTGATGGTAACATAATCGGCACCAAACATTTTTACTTGTTCTACTTTCTGTTTTGGTGTTGGAGCTGGCATAAAAATAGTTCCGAAGATTTTCTTTTTATTACAAGCCAAAGCAACTCCTTGAGCATGATTACCAGCACTTGCACAAACAATTCCTTTTTCTAATTCTTGACTTGATAAGGAGCTAATTTTATTAAAAGCTCCTCTAATTTTGTAAGATCGTACTTGTTGCAAATCTTCTCTTTTTAAAAGAATATTTGCCTTGTATTTATTTGATAAATTAAAATTTTGTTGCAAAGGAGTTACTTCAGCAACATTTTTTAATGTAACGGCAGCTTCCTTTATTGCTTTTAATTCTGGAAAATATATTTTACTTACAACTGATTCCATTGATTATGACAAGACTAGTTCCTCTTCTACTTTCTCTTCTTTTATCGCTTTCATAGAAGTCATAGCTTCTCTTAATCGCTCACCTACCTTTTCTATCGGATGATTTCTAATAGCTTTATTTACTTTAATTAACTGTGCATTATCTACATGATTTGAACTTGAAAATTCTTTTCCGACTAAATCTGTAGTCACCGTTTTCATAAAATCAGTTAGTAATGGTTTCGCTGCATGATCGAATAAATAACATCCATATTCCGCAGTATCAGAAATGATTCTATTCATTTCATATAATTTCTTTCTTGCAACCGTATTCGCGATTAATGGCAGCTCATGTAAAGATTCGTAATACGCTGATTCTTCAATAATTCCTGAGGCAACCATAGTTTCAAAAGCCAACTCTACTCCTGATTTTACGAAAGCAACTAATAATGTTCCTTTATCGAAATATTCTTGTTCTGAAACTCCAACTTCAGTAGCTTCTGTTTTCTCAAAACCAGTTTCTGCAGTAGCTGCTCTCCACGACAATAAATCTTTATCATCATTCGCCCAATCCTCCATCATTGTAGATGAGAAATGACCAGACATAATATCTGACATGTGTTTATCAAATAATGGTTGAAGAATTTCTTTTAATTCTTCGGATAATTGATATGCCTTAAGTTTTGCTGGATTCGAAAGACGATCCATCATATTTGTAATTCCACCATGTTTTAAAGCTTCGGTTATCCTTTCCCAACCATATTGAACCAATTTACTTGCAAAATGAGGTTCTACACCTTCTTCTACCATTTTGTCAAAACATAAAATTGAAGCTGTTTGTAATACTCCACAAAGTATTGTTTGCTCACCCATTAAATCAGATTTTACCTCAGCCACAAAAGATGATTCTAAAACTCCAGCTCTATGTCCACCTGTTGCATAAGCATATGCTTTTGCTTGTGCTAAACCTTTTGCTTCAGGATCATTAGCCGGATGAACTGCAATTAATGTTGGTACTCCAAATCCTCTTTTATATTCTTCTCTAACTTCACTTCCAGGACATTTAGGTGCAACCATAATTACTGTTAAATCCTTACGAATTTGTGTTCCTTCTTCAACAATATTAAATCCATGAGAATATGACAATGTCGCTCCTTCTTTCATTAATGGCATCACAGCTTTTACAACATTACTGTGTTGCTTATCTGGAGTTAAATTACATACCAAATCAGCATTTGGAATTAACTCTTCGTAAGTTCCTACAACAAAATTATTTTCTGTTGCATTTTTATACGATTGACGTTGTTCGTTAATTGCAGATGGTCTTAAAGCATAAGATACATCTAAACCAGAATCTCTCATATTCAATCCTTGGTTCAAACCTTGTGCACCACAACCTACAATTACAACTTTCTTACCTTTTAATGCCTCAATTCCTTCGGAAAATTCTTCAGATTCCATGAATCTACATTTTCCTAATTGCTCTATTTTTTCTCTTAATGATAACTGGTTAAAATAATTTCCCATGATGTTATGTTTTTCTACTAGTGTTCGTTTATTTTTTGATTGATTCTAATAATTCCGATACTGGCATTTCTTCTTTAGTAATTGCGATACGACCAGATCGAACGAATTGCATTATTCCGTGTTTATCTAACAAATGATATAACTCTTCAACTTCCTCTTTTGTACCCGATTTTTCTAATACAAAAAAGTCTTTGTTAATATTTATTACTCTGGATTTACTTCCGTTAATTACCCATTGAATTTCATCGTTTTGAGTCAACAAATCCGTACTCAACTTAAACAAACAAGATTCTTGATAAATAGTATCTTCATCTGTATGATAATACGCTTTGATTACTTCAATCTGTTTTTCTAACTGACCCAATATTTTTTTAATCTGATCTTCAGTTACTCGAACTAAAAGAGTGATTCTTGAAACACTTTTTATTTCAGATTTAGAAACATTGACACTTTCTAGATTGATATGTCTTCTTTGAAATATTGCTGAAATTCTATTTAAAACTCCTATGTTATTTTCAGTATAAATTGATACTGTATACGTTTGTTTTTCGTCCATAACTTTTAACTTAATCTAACTTCTGAAACTGATGATCCTGTCGGAATCATTGGAAATACATTATCTTCTTTCTCTACACATACTTCTAAAAAGTATGCATCTTCAGACTGCATCATTTCTGAAACAGCACTTGCCAATTCCTCTCTTTTCGTAACTCGAGTTGCTGGAATATGATATCCTTTTGCTATAGCTACAAAATCAGGATTCGTCATTGTTGTAGATGCGTAACGTTTATCAAAAAATAACTGTTGCCATTGACGTACCATTCCTAAGAATTCATTGTTAAGAACTACGATTTTTACCGCAGCTTTTGTTTGTAAAATGGTTCCTAATTCCTGAATAGTCATTTGATAACCTCCGTCTCCAATAACTGCAACAACTTCTCTTTCTGGAGTTCCCATTTTTGCTCCGATGGCAGCTGGTAATGCAAATCCCATAGTTCCTAATCCACCAGAAGTTATATTACTTTTAGATTGATTAAAATCTGCATATCTACATGCAATCATTTGATGTTGCCCTACATCTGAAACTATAATTGCATTTCCTTTAGAAGCCGTATTGATTTCTCTCATTACTTCTCCCATAGTCAATCCTTCCTTGGTTGGGTATAAATCATTTTTAATGACTTTATCAAACTCAATTGCATCATGATTTCTAAACTCTTGAAGCCAGTCTTTATGATCTTTCTTAACTAACAAAGGAAGCACTGCTTGTAAACTTTCTTTAGCATCTCCAAGCACGGCGACATCTACCTTAACGTTTTTATCTATTTCAGCTGGATCAATTTCAAAATGAACAACCTTTGCCTGTTTTGCATAACGATTTAAATCTCCAGTTACACGATCGTCAAAGCGCATTCCTACTGCGATCAATACGTCACACTCATTTGTAAGTTTATTTGGACCATAATTTCCGTGCATTCCTACCATTCCTACATTCAATTCATGCGATGTAGGTAACGCTGAAGCTCCTAAAATTGTCCATGCAGAAGGTAATCCTGCTTTTTCTATAAATGCTTTAAACTCCTCTTCTGCTTTTCCTAGAATTACTCCTTGTCCCCAAACTACAAAAGGCTTTTTAGCATTATTGATAAGATCAGCAGCCTGCTTTACTGATTCTAATTCTAACTTAGGGATAGCTTTATAACTTCGAACTGAAGTACATTGTTCATAAGAGAATTCAAATTCTTCGAATTGAGCATTTTTTGTAATATCAATTAACACTGGTCCTGGTCTTCCAGAACGAGCGATATAAAATGCTTTTGCAAATACTTCAGGAATTTCTGAAGCTTTTGTAATTTGATAATTCCATTTTGTTACTGGTGTAGATATACCTACGATATCAGTTTCTTGAAACGCATCAGTTCCTAATAAATGTTCTGCAACTTGACCTGTAATACAAACCATCGGAGTAGAATCTATTTGCGCATCTGCAATACCTGTAATTAAATTGGTAGCTCCTGGACCAGAAGTTGCAATAGCAACTCCTACTTTTCCTGTTGCTCTGGCATAACCTTGAGCAGCATGAGTTGCTCCTTGTTCATGACGTGTTAACACATGATGTAATTCTTCTTGATACTTAAATAATTCATCATAAACAGGCATAATTGCACCTCCTGGGTAACCGTATAACAAATCGACTCCTTCTGCCAACAAACATTTAATGACCGCTTCAGCACCCGAAATAGTCACATTAGTTTTTACACCTTTAGCTGTACTTGTTTTTGCTTTCGTTTCCATGTTGTTGTGATTTAAAATTCATCGGTTACACATCCATTAGATGCCGATGCTACTGTTCTTGCATATTTATATAATACTCCTCTTTTTACTTTTAATGGAGGAGCTTTCCATTCTTTCTTTCTTTGAGCTAATTCTTCGTCTGAAACCTCAAGATTTATCGTATTGGTTTGCGCATTAATAGAAATAATATCTCCATCTTTAACTAATGCTAATACTCCACCTTCTTGAGCTTCAGGTGTAATATGACCAACTACAAAACCATGTGTTCCTCCAGAAAATCTACCATCTGTAATTAATGCTACTTCTTTTCCTAATCCAGCTCCCATTATTGCAGCTGTAGGTTTTAACATTTCTGGCATTCCTGGTCCTCCTTTTGGTCCTTCATAACGGATTACAACAACGTCACCTTTTTCTACTTCTCCATTTTGAATCCCATCATTAGCTGCATATTCACCTTCAAAAACTTTTGCTTTTCCTGAGAAATACAATCCTTCTTTACCTGTAATTTTTGCAACTGAACCTTCTTTTGCTAGATTTCCATAAAGCATTCTTAAATGTCCAGTCTCTTTAATAGGATTATGTACAGGTTTAATAACTTCTTGTCCATCTGTTAAACTCGGAACTTCCGCCAAATTCTCAGCTAATGTTTTTCCTGTAACCGTTAAACAATCTCCATGAACCAATCCTTTCTCTAAAAGATATTTTAAAACAGCTGGTGTTCCTCCAACCTTATGAACATCTTCCATTAAATATTTTCCACTAGGTTTTAAATCGGCTAAAAATGGAGTTTCATCTGAAATACGTTGAAAATCTTCAAGAGTAAATTGTACATCAGCAGCTTTTGCAATAGCTAAAAAATGTAATACCGCATTTGTAGAACCTCCCATTACAGTAACTAAACGAACTGCATTTTCTAGAGATTTCTTCGTAACAATATCAGATGGCTTAATGTCCTTTTCTAATAACACACGTAATGCTTCACCTGCTTTTACTGATTCATTTTCCTTATCATCACTAATCGCTGGATTCGAAGAATTATAAGGTAAACTCATTCCTAAAGCTTCAATAGCAGAAGCCATTGTATTCGCTGTATACATTCCTCCACAAGCTCCTGCCCCTGGGCAAGCTTTTTCAATAACACTTTGGTATTGTTGTTGTGTAATTGTACCCGCAACTTTACTTCCCCAAGCTTCAAAAGCAGAAACAACATCTAACTTTTGACCTTCATGACATCCAGAAGCAATTGTTCCTCCATACACAAGAACCGAAGGTCTATTTAGTCTTAGCATTGCCATTAAAGCACCTGGCATGTTTTTATCGCAACCCACTACAGTAACCAAACCGTCATAAGACATGGCTTGAACTACAGTTTCCATAGAATCTGCAATTACATCTCTAGATGGTAACGAATAGCGCATACCAGGTGTTCCCATCGAAATTCCATCTGAAACTCCAATGGTATTAAATATTAATCCAACTAAATTGACATTTTCGGTTCCCTTTTTCACCAATTTTGCCAAGTCGTTTAAATGCATATTACAAGGGTTTCCTTCGTATCCTGTACTTGCAATTCCAACAAATGGTTTTTGTAAATCTTCTTTTGATAATCCAATTGCATGCAACATTGCCTGTGCAGCAGGTTGTGTATCATCTTGTGTTACTCGTTTACTAAACTTATTCAGTTCCATTTTATAATGCGTTTTCTTTAACTCTTTGTCCCAAAACTTCTGATTTGTATAATTTCATCAATTCAAATCCATGAGTTTCTTCCCATTTCATTGGAAATTCATATTCGTCTAAAGACTGTAATCCAACCACTTCTGCTGCCGTACCCGTAAAGAAACAAGCATCGGCCGTTTTTAATTCTTCAAGAGTGAAAAACTTCTCCTCAACTGGAATTCCTTCTTCTTGACAGATTTCTATAATAGTTGCTCTTGTAATACCGGCCATAATATGACCTCTAGGTGGTGTATACAATTTCCCATCTTTTTGCATGAAAATATTAGCACCAGAACATTCGGCTACATTTCCATTCATATCTAATAACAATGCTTCATCGTAACCTTCACTTTTTGCTTCATTAGTAGACAAAATTGAGTTTACATAATGACCTGTTACTTTAGCTTCTACAAAACAAGATTTTGGATTTGGTCTTTGAAACTTTGAAGTTTTCACTTTCAATAATTTATCTCCCATGTACTTTCCCCATTCCCAACATTGAATGACCACATTTGTTTCATTAGAAGTAAGCAAACTCATATTTGCTCCTGTTGTAATTAATGGCCGGATATAAGCATCTTCCAAGTTATTTAACTCCAATAATTTATAAGTGATTTCTGTTAACTCTTCTTCAGAATACTCAAGATTTATATTCATTACCTCTGCTCCGAATTTTAATCGTTTATAGTGATCGTACGATTTAAAAATCCTAGCTCCATTGTCTGTTTTATAAGATCTAATTCCTTCAAACACACCATTACCATAATGTAAACTTTGACTGTATAAGTCTGAAGAAGCTTCCTTAGCCTTTACAAATTTCCCGTTATAAAAAACTACACTTTGATCGTTGAAATACATTGTTTATTAATTAGTTAATCGAATTTATTTTATCCTTTTTTTATACACTTTCTATATTTTATCAACCTATGATTCTTAATCGCTTTTAAAAACATTTAAATATTTGTTTTTCAATACTTTAATTATTTTAAACCATGGTGTTCACATCAATAAAAAAAGCCTGTATCTGAGTTAGATACAGGCTTTTTATAGAACAATAACTATCTGTATCAACTCGGTGGTGAGTTAATAATGACAATAATGATAATTACGATGTTCTGAATTAAGTTCATATGTTTAAACTAAAAAAGGCTTCCTAAAATTAGGAAGCCTTTTTGATTTTATGTTTTAAATTTACAAATACACTTCCTTTACCCTTGTGAAATAATAATCACAACGACAATAATAGAAATGATATTTAAAATTTGTTTTCTCATTTGTTGTCACAAAGATTGCTAATTATTTTTGACATATCCTAATCATTTTCAAAAAAATGTTACGCACTTAATAAATCATTCGCATCTTTTAGAGGTAAACTTGAACTTCCCATTAAATAAGCATCAACATGATGAGCGGCTTGTCTTCCTTCTGAAATTGCCCAAACAATTAACGATTGACCTCTTCTCATATCACCCGCTGTAAATATTCCCTGAACATTCGTTTGGTAATTATGAACACTAGCTTTAATGTTTGATCGATTATCTTGAACTAAACCTAGTTTTTGAGGTAATGTTTTCTCTGGACCCGTAAAACCTAATGCTAGGAAAACCAAATCACAAGGCCATGTTTTTTCAGTACCTTCTTTCTCTATTAATTGAGGACGTTCACCAGGAATTAACTTCCACTCTACTTCAACAGTTTTTAATGCTATAAGTTCACCTTTCTCATTTTTGATAAACTCCTTTGTGTTTATCAACCAATTACGATCACAACCTTCTTCATGAGAAGAACTTGTTTTTAGCTGAAGTGGCCAAAAAGGCCAAGGTGTTTTTTCACTTCTAGCTTCAGGTGGTTTTGGCATAATTTCAAAATTAGTCACCGATTTAGCACCATGACGATTTGATGTACCGATACAATCTGAACCTGTGTCTCCACCTCCAATAACGATTACATTTTTACCTTTAGCGCTAATGACTTCGCTTTCTAACTCAGAATTGAACAAAGCCTTTGTTTGACGTGTTAAGAAATCCATTGCTTGATGAACTCCTTTAGCATCTGAACCAGGAATGGGTAAATGTCTTGCCTGTGTTGCTCCACCACACAATACAGTAGCATCGAATTCTTTCAAATCTTCCACAGAAATATTTACGCCAATATTTGCATTTGTTTTGAAGTTAACTCCTTCCTCTTCTAATATTTTGATACGACGATCGATAACTTCTTTCTCCAGTTTAAAGTTTGGAATACCGTATCGTAGCAATCCTCCCAATTTATCTTCTCTTTCAAAAACAGTTACAATATGTCCAGCTCTATTCAATTGTTGAGCTGCGGCCAAACCAGCTGGCCCAGAACCTACTACAGCAACAGTTTTACCCGACCTATAACTCGGTCGTTTAGCTTTTATCCAACCTTTTTCAAAACCTTTTTCCACTATATATTTTTCAATATTTTCAATTGCTACGGGTTCATCGATAATTCCTAAAACACAAGCCTTTTCACAAGGAGCTGGACATAATCTACCTGTAAACTCAGGGAAATTATTTGTTGCATGCAAAATTTCTAATGCTTTTCTCCATTCACCTTTATGAACCATATCATTAAAATCTGGAATAAAATTTCCCAAAGGACAACCACTATGACAAAAAGGAATTCCACAATCCATGCAGCGAGAACCCTGTTTCTGCTGTTCCTCCTCAGATAATGGAGCTGTAAACTCTTTATAATTTTGAACTCTATCAGCTACAGCATTATTATGTTCTAGCTTTCTTCCGTACTTTTTAAATCCGCCTAATTCTCCCATAATATTATGCTGTAATTTTAGTTAATTCTTCTTTTGCTATTCTCTCTAAAGCCAATCTGTAATCTGTTGGATATACTTTAATAAAGTCCATTTTATTTACTTCCCAATCTGATAAAATTGTAGCTCCTAAATCGCTTTCTGTGTAATTCACATGTTTTGAAATAAACTCTTTTAAATCATGCTGATCTTCAGTTTCTAAATGCACTAACTCGACCATTTCTAGATTACATAACTCATTTCTAAATTGATGAGATGGATCATAAACATAAGCTATTCCTCCACTCATTCCTGCAGCAAAATTTCTTCCTGTTTTTCCAAGTACAACCACTTTACCTCCAGTCATATACTCACAACCATGATCTCCAATACCTTCTACAACAGCTGTAATTCCTGAATTACGAACACAAAAACGCTCACCTGCAATACCATTTACGTAGGCTTCACCATTTACTGCACCGTAAAAACAAACATTTCCTACGATGATATTATCTTTTGCAATAAAATCTGCTTCTTTTGGTTTTTTAACCACAATTTTGGCTCCCGATAATCCTTTTCCTAGATAATCATTGGTTTCACCATCAACAATCATTGTTAAACCTTTAGTAGCGAAAGCACCAAAACTTTGTCCAGCAGAACCTTTAAATCGTAATGTTAGCGTGTCTTCTGGCAACCCTTCATCACCATGAAGTTTCGAAATTTCATTACTCATTAAAGCCCCTACTGAACGGTTTGTGTTTTGAATTTCATAAGAAAACTCAGACTTAATTTTGTTTTTGATTGCTCCTTTAGCATCATCCACAATTTTAAAGTCTAACACTTTTTCTAAACTATGATCTTGTTTTTCCGTATTGAATAAAATTGGATCTGATTCAGTAATTGGTTTATGTAAAATCGCCGATAAATCAACGCCTTTTGCTTTGTAATGATTTATAGCTTTATTGACATTTAATTTCTCAACCTGACCTACCATTTCTTTGATCGATCTGAAACCAAGCGACGCCATGATTTGACGAACTTCTTCAGCAACGAAATACATAAAATTGATAACGTGTTCCGGCGTTCCTTTAAAGTTCTTTCTTAATTCAGGATCTTGAGTTGCAATACCTACAGGACAAGTATTTAAATGACATTGACGCATCATAATACATCCTGAGGCAACTAGTGGTGCAGTTGCAAAACCAAACTCCTCTGCACCTAACAAACAAGCAATGGCTACATCACGACCAGTTTTTAATTGTCCATCACACTCTAAAACAACTCTACCTCTTAAATTATTCATTACTAAAGTTTGTTGAGCTTCAGCAATACCTAATTCCCACGGTAAACCAGCATGTCTTAATGAAGTTAAAGGAGAAGCTCCTGTACCTCCATCGAAACCTGAAACTAAAATAACATCTGCCTTTGCTTTAGCAACACCTGCCGCAATTGTTCCTACTCCGACTTTAGAAACTAATTTCACATTGATTCTAGCTTCTCTATTCGCATTTTTTAAGTCATAAATTAACTGCGCTAAATCTTCAATAGAATAAATATCATGATGTGGTGGTGGTGAAATTAATCCAACATAAGGTGTCGAATTTCTAACTTCTGCGATCCATGGTAAAACTTTTTTACCTGGAAGTTGTCCACCTTCACCAGGCTTTGCTCCTTGAGCCATTTTTATTTGAATTTCCTTGGCATTTGTTAAATAGTTACTTGTAACTCCGAATCTTCCCGAAGCAACTTGTTTAATTGCACTATTTTTTGAATCACCATTCGAAAGTTTTTTGAATCTAGCTTTATTTTCACCGCCTTCACCAGAATTAGATTTTCCTCCAATTCTATTCATTGCGATGGCTAAGTTTTCATGAGCTTCTTGACTAATTGATCCATAAGACATTGCTCCCGTTTTGAAACGTTTTACAATTTCTGTCCAAGGTTCTACTTCCTCAATTGGAATTGGATCTAGATTAACAAAATCGAATAACCCTCTGATGGTCATTAATTCTTCAGATTGTTTATTAATTTTATCCGCGTAAACTTTGTAACTCTCTTTACTTTTAGAACGAACTGCTTGTTGTAATTTTGAAACTGTAGTTGGATTAAACATATGTCGTTCACCATTTCTTCTCCAACGATAATCTCCACCAACTTCTAAATTTAAAACAGAATCTATATCCTTATCTCTAAAGGATTCTGTGCAACGTTTATAAATATCTTTTTGAAGTACATACAATCCGATTCCACCGATACGTGAAGGAGTTTCTGGAAAGTATTTATCCGTAAATGTCTTTTTAAGACCAAGAATTTCAAAGATTTGAGATGCTCGGTAAGAATGTAATGTAGAAATTCCAATCTTATTCATAATTTTCAATAAGCCTTTTCCGATTGCCTTATTGAAGTTTTTTACTGCTTTTCCTACTTCGATATCCTTAATAACTCCACTATTGACTTGTTTTGCAATAATTTCGTTTACCATATATGGGTTTATCGCGCTTGCTCCATAACCAAATAAAGTTGCAAAATGATGTGGTTCTCTAGGTTCTGCACTTTCTATGATAATTCCAATCTTAGAGCGAGTTTTCTTCCTGTACATTGAATTATGTAAGTAAGAACAAGCTAATAAAGCTGGAATTGGTGCCCACTCTTTATTTACACCTCTATCTGATAAAATAATCACATTGACACCTTCATCTTCAACTGCAACTGTGGCTTTGTATAAAATTCCTTCCAACGCATTTTCAATACCATTTACACCTTTCTCTAAAGGAAATAACATTGGAATTGTTACTGCCTTGAAATCCTCATGCTCTAAGTTTTTAATTTTATCCAAATCTTCATTGGAAATAACAGGATTTTGGATTCTTAGTTTCTTTGCTTGTTCCGGAACTATATCAAAAATATTTCTGTCCGAACCAATTGCTAAACTAATGTCAGTAATAATCTCTTCTCGAATTCCATCTAAAGGAGGATTCGTTACTTGCGCAAATAATTGCTTGAAATAATTATATAAAAGTTGAGGTTTATCTGACAAAACAGCTAACGGAGTATCAGTTCCCATTGAACCAATTCCTTCCTTTCCATTCATTGCCATTGGGGCAATAATATGATCAATTTCCTCAGTTGTATAACCGAATAATCTTAAACGTGTATAATAATCCGTTTTTTCCTGAATAATCTCATTTTGAGTATATGGAATATCTGCTAATGGAAGTGTATGCTCTTTAACCCACTTCTTGTATGGATGTTTAGAAACAATTTCTCTTTTTATTTCTTCATCTTCAATAATCCTTCCTTCATTCATATCTACCAAAAACATTTTCCCTGGTTCTAAACGACCATGTTTCACAACATTTTCAGGTTTAATATTTAACACTCCTATTTCTGAAGACATAACTACATTACCTCTTTTAGTAACCGTGTATCTAGAAGGACGTAAACCGTTTCTATCTAGAACAGCACCAATAAAATTTCCATCTGTAAACGGTACTGAAGCAGGGCCATCCCAAGGTTCCATAATACAAGAGTTATACTCATAGAAAGCCTTTTTGTCCTCATCCATTGTTTCATCTTTCTCCCAAGCTTCTGGAACTAACATCATCATTACTTCAGGTAAAGACCTACCTGTCATTAACAACAATTCTACTGCCATATCCATAGAAGCTGAATCTGACTTTCCACTTGTAATAATTGGATATAACTTATCTATATCATCACCAAACAAATCAGACTCCATTAACTCCTCTCGAGCCATCATTCTCTTCACATTTCCTTTCAACGTATTAATTTCTCCATTATGGCACATGAATCTAAATGGTTGCGCCAAATCCCATGATGGAAAAGTATTTGTTGAAAAACGTTGATGAACTAATGCTAGTCGAGTTACTAAATCTGGTTGCTTTAAATCAGTATAGAATCTACCAATATCTTCAGGCATTAATAAACCTTTGTAGATTAATGTTGTTGTTGATAAGCTTGATAAATAGAAATAATTGCATTCTGATATTTTTGAATTAGCTATAGTATGTTCGCTAATTTTTCTTGCTGCGAAAAGTTTCGCATTGAATTGTAAATCGGTCAATTCTTTTTCTCCTTTAGCAACAAAAATTTGCTTGATTTTAGGTTGTGTTTTAGCTGCAATTGCTCCTAAATTTGACGTGTCTACAGGTACATCTCTCCAACCCAAAACTTGTAATCCTTGATTTTTTAATTCGGATTCTAAGACCTGTTCGCAATAGTTGCTTTGATTAAACTTTTTTGGCAAAAAAACTTGACCAACGGCGTATTCTTTAACTTCTGGTAATTTAAAGTTACAAACACGTTTAAAGAAATTATGAGGAATATCGATTAAAATACCAGCTCCATCTCCAGTTCTACCATCTGAGCTGACAGCACCACGATGTTCTAATTTGATTAAGATTTCAAGTGCATCATGAATAATTTGATTAGATTTCTCTCCTTTCAGGTTGCAAATAAATCCTGCACCGCAATTATCACGCTCAAATTCATTTAAATATAAACCTTGATCTTTCATTCTAAGTTGATTGTTTTTTAATGAGGTTATTTTAGAGTATGATGAGAAATGCGTTAAAAACACATTTCTCATCTAAGTAAGGTTGCTTTTTATTAAGTGTTAATTTCCTACATGTCGATATATCAAAATTTTAAGCAATCCTTACTACCTTGGTTACAAAGTTTCCTTATAAAAAGTTATACTCCACTACCAGCTAGTTCTAATTCTTTTTCTTCATAAGTTTCACTTATTTCTTGACTTCCTCTATTTCTTTTACCTGGATAAGCTAATGCTCCGTGTTCGGATAAATCTAATCCTTCAATTTCTTCTTTTTCTGTAACACGTAATCCAATCGTTTTCTTCAATGCGAATAAGAAAACAAATGAAGTTGCAAGTGCCCATACAGCATAAGCAATTGTTCCTGTAAGTTGAGTTAGAAACTGTGCAGCTCCTCCTCCATTTAACAAACCAATTGCCGTATCACCATTAATACCCCACAGTCCAATTACTAAAGTTCCCCAAGCACCAACGATACCATGCACAGAAACAGCTCCTACTGCATCATCAATTCTTAATTTTTGTTCGATGAATTCCATTGAGAAAACAACAATAATTCCCCCAACTAAACCTGCTAGAACAGCACCACCTTCAGTCATATTACCACAACCAGCAGTGATACTAACTAAACCTGCCAGCGCTCCGTTTAAAGTCATATCTAAATTTGGTTTCTTGTATTTAATCCATGAAATAATTAATGCTCCTAAAGTACCAGCAGCAGCAGCTAAATTTGTTAGTAATACTACTTTTGATGCTCCAACCGCGTCATCTCCTCCCCAAGCTAATTGAGAACCTCCATTAAATCCAAACCATCCAAACCATAAGATAAATACCCCTAATGTTGCTAAAAGTTTATTATGTCCTGGAATAGTAACTGCTTTACCATCCTCTGTATATTTTCCTAATCTAGGACCAACCAAGATAGCAGCTATTAATGCAGCCCAACCACCTACAGAATGTACAATTGAAGACCCTGCAAAATCGATAAATCCTTCCTTTGCTAACCAACCATCGCCATTCCATTGCCATCCTCCAGCAATAGGATAAATAAAGGCTGTCATCACAATAGAAAAAATAATGTATGTCGAATATTTTGTTCTACCAGCAATAGCCCCTGAAACAATAGTTGCAGCCGTTGCACAGAATACTGTTTGGAAAAATAAATCCGAAGGATCAAGTTTGTTATAAAAAGCAAAACCGCTCCAACCAATCCATCCATTGGTATCTCCATACATTAAAGAATATCCTACAAACCAAAACACTAATGATCCTACAGCAATATCCAATGCATTTTTCATAGCGATATTAACAACGTTTTTTGATCTTGTCATTCCCGATTCTACTAATGTGAATCCCGCTTGCATTAAAAACACTAAAATACCAGAAAGTAAAATCCATAACATTGTCATATCCGCTTTAATGGCTTCTACTTGTTTTGCTAAATCTTGAGCTAATTCTGGCTCCGTAATATTTAATAAAAAATTAGTTATCATATTCTTGTAAATTATTGTTGATTCTTATTTTGATTAAAAGCTGTAAATAGCTCCAATTGTAAATGCTGCTAAACTTTTTGTTGGTGTTCCATCATTATCTAAAAACACTTCTTCTGAATTACTATCCAATCTTAATTCAGGTTTAATAATGAAGTTTTCGACTTTGTAACTTCCTGTAAGAGTAACACCGAAAACACTATCGTCTTCTGTTCCTGCAAATAATCCATTATTCCCAAGTTCAGCGAAATACTCTCCTCTTAAACCTAAAGTAAAGTCATCCGAAATTCCTAATTGCGGATACAAAGCAGCTCCGTAAAACCCATTTCCTTCGTTATCAGCATAAGCAGCATTGATTCCTAAGTAAAACTTATCTGCTATATCAAAACCACCTGTATAGTCAATTTCAAATCCTAAACCAGCACCTCCGTCGTAATAAAAGTTTAAATATTGATCAGAATATCCTAATTGTGCTCCAACAGAATAAACCCCAGTTAAATTCGTATTTACATCTGTAACATTCATTACAGCAACCATTAAACTAAAATCATCCGAAAGAGAGAAATCAGCTTTTACACCTACATGAGAGAAAGGTCCGTTTGAAAATAAGTGAGAAGTACTGTAATTAAAATTACCTGTTGGAGAAATAACTTCATACCCCAGATATGTATTGAAACGTCCAAAAGTTAAGGTAGCCTTTTCTGAAACATTCCAGTAAACATACAATTGGTTAACAAAAAAGTTATTGTCTCCAATTGTACCATCTCCACCTACCGCACCAACACCTCTATCTCCAAAGGCTAAATCTGCAACAGCTCCCGTTTTTCCCATATTGTAACTAGCAATTACATTTGCCATACCCAATGCGAATCCAGAATTTTCTGCAAAAGATGACCCGAAAGACTGCCCCGATGTATCTGAAGTAGTTAGATACGTTTGGTAGTAAGCGTCTACACTACCTGTAAATGAGATTTTACTCTTCTTTTCCTCTTCTTGAGCAAAAGCCATGATTTGCAATAAACATGTTAAAATCGTTAGTCTAAGTTTTCTTGAGTTTGACATAAATTATAATGATTTAAATTAGTTAACTGCTTCCCAAAACTATAGGGTTGAAACGAAAAAACAAAACCTAACCCCTTGTAAAACAAGCGAAAACGATGTAAATTAAAAATGAGTTGTCAAAAAAAAGGAGTAAAAAATTATAATATGTTAATTTGCCATAAAAAAAAGAAGAGGTATTTATGAAATGTATAAATATCAAACCTCAAATTACGAAATAGATAAAAATGCATTTTTTTGAAAAAAAAATGATAATTAGCGGTTTTATATGAAAATAACATAACTAAAACTAAGTTTTTATTAAGTATAATTCAATTAAAAAGGTTTTTTATTGAATTATCATCAAACAAAAAAAGCACTCAAAAAAGAGTGCTTCTACTTCAAATACAAAATCAACTAAATTATTGTACTTTGTCCCATATGGACGTTCTTAAAATTAATATTACTATCCTCTTGATTATGGATATAATCCACAATGAAATCACCAACCTTTGAAGTACTAAAACTATTCTCTTGGTTGATATCTTGAGTAGTAATACCTAATTCTAAAGATTTTTGAACCGCATTCTCTATAGCTAACGATTCTTTGTGCAAACCTAAATGTTTTAAAAGCATAGAAACTGATAAAATAGACGCTAAGGGATTCGCTATATCCTTACCTTTTGCTTGAGGATATGAGCCATGTATGGGCTCAAATAGTGCGTTTGTATCTCCAATAGATGCTGAAGCCAATAAACCAATGGAACCACCAATTACACTTGCTTCATCTGATAAAATATCTCCGAATAAGTTTTCAGTAAGAATTACATCGAACTGTTTAGGATTTAAAATTAATTGCATTGCGGCATTATCAACAAACATATTATCCACCTCAACATCTTTATATTGTTCAGCAAGTTTGGTAATTGTTTTTCTCCAAAGTCTAGAAGTTTCTAAAACATTCGCTTTATCAACCAAAGTTAGTTTCTTTCTTCTACTTTGAGCTGCTTTAAAGGCTAAATGTCCCATCCTTTCAATTTCTTCAACAGAATAAGAACAACCATCAAACGCGATTTGTCCATCATCACTTATTTCTTTAATACCGAAATAAATTCCACCTGTTAACTCTCGATAAATTGTAATGTCAGTATTCTTAATAATCTCTTCTTTTAATGGTGAATTTTTCAATAAGGAATCATAAGCCGTGACTGGACGAACATTACAATAAAGTCCTAATTCCTTACGCAGCTTTAATAGACCTTGTTCAGGACGAACTTTGGCGGTTGGATCGTTATCATACTTTGGATCTCCGATAGCTCCAAACAAAATTGCATCACTCCTTTTACAAGAAGCTAATGTTTCATTTGGTAAAGGATTTCCTGTTTCGTCAATAGCACAGGCTCCCATTAAAACCTTCTCATATTTAAATTTATGATCGTATACTTCGGAAATTGCTTCTAATACTTTTATCGATTGTTCCGTAACTTCAGGACCAATTCCATCTCCAGGGATTACAGTTATATTAAATTTCATAATTAATTTTATAAAGAGGCTTCGTACTTTTTAATTTTTTCTTTTTTGCTTAATAGAAAGTCGATATCATCATAACCATTCAGTAAGCATAATTTTTTATATGGATCAATGTCAAACTTTTCTGAACAATGACTTCCTTGAACTCTAATTTCTTGATTTTCTAGACAAATTTCAATTGCAGTATGAGGATTTCCCTCAACTTCTTTTAATAAAAAGTTTAAATATTTCTCTGAAACTTGAACTGGTAACAAACCGTTATTTAAAGCATTCCCTTTAAAAATATCAGCAAAAAAACTACTGATTACAACTTTAAAGCCATAACCGACTAACGCCCAAGCAGCGTGTTCTCTACTAGAACCACAACCAAAGTTATCTCCTGCAATAAGAATTGTTCCTTTGTATTCTGGGTGATTTAAAACAAACTTATGATTTACTGAGCCATCTTTTTTAAATCTCCAATCTCTAAATAAATTATCTCCAAAACCTTTTTTATCAGTTGCTTTTAAAAATCGAGCTGGTATAATTTGATCGGTATCAACATTTGAAATAGATAACGGAATTGCCGTATCAATTAATCTTACAAACTTTTCCATTAGCTTAAGTGTTTTGTTACATCTATAATTTGACCTTCTATTGCAGTTGCGGCAGCTACAAGCGGACTTGCCAAAATGGTTCTAGCACCTTGTCCTTGTCTTCCTTCAAAATTTCTGTTTGAAGTAGAAACACAATATTCACCTTCTGGAATCTTATCATCATTCATCGCCAAACAAGCAGAACAGCCAGGTTGTCTTAGTTCGAAACCAGCATTTTCAAAAATTTCTTGTAAACCTGCTTCTTTTATTTGTTTTGCTACTTGCTGTGATCCAGGAACTAACCAAGCATTTACATTAGCAGCTTTCTGCTTACCTTTTACATAATCAGCAGCTACTTGAAAATCTTCTATTCGAGAATTTGTACAACTTCCTATAAAAACATAATTGATTGGTTTACCTATTAAACTTTCTCCTTTAGAAAAATTCATATAAGCTAATGATTTCTCAAAAGACTTATCGTTACTCTCTGGAATTTTACCTGAAATCTTAATTCCCATTCCTGGATTTGTTCCATAAGTTACCATTGGCTCAATATCTTCAGCATCAAAAGAATATTCTTGATCAAAAACAGCATCCTCATCCGTTTTAAGCGATTTCCAGTATGCAATTTTATCTTGTAACTTTTCTCCTGTAGGCGCAAACTTTCTTCCTTTCACATAATCGAATGTAGTTTGATCTGGTGCAATCATTCCTCCTCTCGCTCCCATTTCTATACTCATATTACAAACTGTCATTCTTCCTTCCATAGACATTTCTTCAAAAACATTTCCTGCATATTCACAGAAATATCCAGTTCCTGAATTTGTACCCAACTTTGAAATGATATATAAAATCACATCTTTAGGAAGTACACCTTTTTTCAGCTTTCCATTTACATTTACGCGCAAACTTTTAGGTTTTTGCATTAATAAACACTGACTAGCAAATACTTGGGCAACTTGACTTGTTCCTATTCCGAAAGCAATTGCACCAAATGCTCCATGAGTTGATGTATGACTATCACCACAAACCATGGTCATTCCCGGTTGTGTTATTCCCAATTCTGGCGCTATTACATGGACAATTCCGTTGTATTTGTGACCTAAACCATATAACGTAATATCATTTTCTTTACAGTTCTTCTCCAACTGTTGAAGCTGATTTCTAGATAATTCATCTTTAACTGGTAAATGCTGATTTACTGTTGGCGTGTTATGATCAGCTGTTGCAACAATTTTATCTGGACGAGCAATAGGAATTCCTCTTTCTTTCAATTCATTAAAAGCCTGAGGACTTGTAACTTCGTGTATTAAGTGTTTATCTATATATAAAATTTGTGGTCCATTATCAATTGAATCGACCACATGAGCATCCCATACTTTATCAAATAATGTTTTTCCCATTATGCTATGGCTATTTTTGATATTTTATTGATTTGTTTCATAATCGCATGAATGTCTTCATCGATTACTTCTTTTTGTCTATCTGCAAACTGTAAAAAAGTTTGATATGCTTTATCTAACTGAACCTTCGTTAATTCGTAACCAATTTTCTTCGCTCGATAAGCCAAAGCAGCTCTACCACTTCTTGCTGTTAATACGATTGCACTTTCTGTTACACCAACCTCTTCTGGATTGATAATTTCATATGTGCTTCTATTTTTAATTACTCCATCTTGATGAATACCTGAACTATGAGCAAAAGCGTTTGCCCCAACTATTGCTTTATTAGGCTGAACCGGCATTCCCATTTTTTCACGAACCATTAAACTTGTGTCGTATAAAAGTTGTGTGTTTATATCTGTATGTAAATCTAAATATGGATGTTGTCTTAAAATCATGACGACTTCTTCTAAAGCGGTATTTCCTGCTCGCTCTCCAATTCCGTTGATGGTACATTCAATTTGTCTGGCTCCATTTACAACTCCAGCGATAGAATTCGCAGTTGCTAAACCTAAATCGTTATGACAATGACAAGAAAGAATTACATTTTCAATTCCCTTTACATTATCCTTTAAATACTTGATTTTTTCTCCATATTCACTTGGTAAGCAATACCCTGTTGTATCAGGAATATTTAAAACTGTTGCTCCTGATTTAATTACTTCTTCACAAACTTTGGCTAAGAATGCATTATCAGTTCTACCAGCATCTTCCGCATAAAATTCAACATCATCTACAAAGTTTTTAGCATAAGAAACTGCTTTTTTGGCACGCTCGATAACCTCCGACTGTGTACTCTTAAACTTATGTTTTATATGAGAATCACTAGTTCCAATTCCTGTATGAATTCTTGGCTTAATGGCATGTTTTAATGCTTCCGCAGCAACTTCAATATCTTTCTGAACCGCTCTAGTTAAACCACAAACAGTTGCGTTTTTGACCAACTTAGCAATTTCCGTTACCGAATTAAAATCTCCAGGACTAGAAACCGGAAAACCAGCTTCAATAATATCGACACCCAAAGTATCCAGTCGAGCAGCAATTTCTAGCTTTTGTTGAGTATCTAATTTACAACCTGGAACCTGTTCTCCGTCTCTTAATGTTGTATCAAAAATTTGGACTTTATTGTCTTTCATTTTTTAAATAGTTGTTGTTATCTATATCAAATTTATATATTGGGGCTAGAGAAATCTTAAATCTCAAAGATGTATTTACGACATCAAAACCAACTAAAAACATTTACAACTAACTGTTTTACAATTATTTAAAATGAATAATTTTACAAGAGCTAATCAATATTCAGATACTTTATTCGCACTAATTCAGTCGTTAACCAAATCGGAAAAAAGACAGTTTAACTTATATGTTGGTAGATTGGTTGGAAATAATGAAGCTAAATTTTACGCTCTTTTCAAATTCCTTGAAAAACAAAAAAAGTATGACGAGAAAGCTATTATCGAAAGTGGAATTGTAAGTAAACAACAGCTTTCAAACTTAAAAGCACATTTATATAAGCAGATTCTTACAAGTTTGAGAATGAATCCTGCTCATAAAAATATAAGAGTACAAATTCGAGAACAATTAGACTTTGCAACAGTTTTATATCAAAAAGGACTATATAAACAAAGTTTAAAATTGTTAGAAAAAGCCAAAACCATGGCTATTGATAATGAAGAAAAAAACATTGCCTATGAAATTGTTGAACTAGAAAAAATCATTGAAAGTCAATATATTACAAGAAGCATTGATACCCGAGCTGATGAACTTACCATTGAAGCGAGAGATTTAAGTCAACAAAATGTTATTACAAGTAAATTATCGAATCTATCGTTACAATTATATGGTATTTTATTAAAAACTGGTTACGCAAGAAATGATGATGAACTTAATAAAATTAACGATTATTTCAACGCTAGACTTCCTGAATTTGACTATCACAAACTAGGGTTTAGAGAAAAACTTTGGTTGTACAAAGCTCATCTTTGGCGTTGTTTTTTAACCCAAGATTTTTTAAATGGATACAAATATGCGAGCAAATGGAATACTTTATTTGATGCGTATCCTAAAATGAAACTTATCAACCCTGTTTTCTACTTAAAAGGGAAAAATTATCTGTTAGAATCTTTGTTTTTTACGAGACAAAAAGATGAACTAATTAAAGAGTTAGCTTCTTTTGAGGAAGAAATTGACAATGAAAAAATAACGTTGAATAGTAATACAGAAATTTTAATGTTTCAGTATTTATATGCCAATAAACTTCATAAACATTTTATTGAAGGTACTTTTAAAGAAGGTGAGTATTTAATCGAAGAAATCAACGAAAGAATTGAATGTTACAGTAATCGATTGGATAAACATCATATAGTACAGTTTTACTACAAGATTGCTTGTTTGTATTTCGGAATGGGAAATAACAAAAAGTGTATTGAATATTTATCGAAAATTATTGATGCTAAAAAACTCTATGTAGGTGAAGATTTACAATGCTTCGCAAGAGTTTTAAACCTTATTGCTCATTATGAATGTGGATTAGATTATCATTTAGAACGACAATTTAAAGAGACTTATAAGTTTTTATTGAAAATGGAAAATCTTCAAGAAGTTCAAAAAATATTTATTGAATCTATTCGATCATTAGGAGATTTATATCCTCATCAATTTAAAAGGGAATTTCAAAACATTCACAAAAAATTAAAAGCTTTTGAACATCATCCTTATGAAAAAAGAGCTTTCCTTTATTTGGATATACTTTCGTGGTTAGAGAGTAAAATCTATAATAAATCTGTAGCTCAAATTATCCAGGAAAAATCATAAGTTAATTGGACTTTACATTGTTTAATTTTTTAACGTAGTGTTTCGTAATTTCTCTAACAGATATAAGATTAATTGGGAATTCTAAAAACACATGCATAAAGCTTAAAAATAAGAGTAAAATAAGCCCTAATTTAAAACTATACGCATACAATACTAAAGATGCAATCCAAATTGTTAAAAGCGTAAATAATTTTGATTTATCAATGTTCTTATGCCAACCAATAACAGTTGTTTTCGAAAACCAATTGAGGTAGTGATATGTGTAAGCAAATGAAATAAAAAGCTGAATTTTATTCGTTACTACATCTGAAAAGTTGAAAGTACTTCCGTCCGAAACTCCTATTGTTTTTGAAACATAGACATTTAAAAGATAAAATTTACTTTCAACATAAGCATTCTTTACATAGTCTGAAATAACTTTCCAACTTTCATAAGAAGGAAGCAGATAAATTATAATTGGAATTAGAGCTAAAAGAAAAACATTAAAACTTCCGGTATTAGAACTTTGTTTTAAAGTTCCGTACCACATAAATAAAAGTGTAAAAAGGTATACGTGAATTAAGGTTGGCAATAAAATCCCTATAACTAAATTAAAAGTAGATTGAAAAACGAGAAAGTAACTTATACCTACCATGGTCAAAAAAAGAATTACCTTCAAATAATTATTTCGTACAAATAAGATTGAAAACGCCGCTACTAAACATAAAAAGATAGCCATGTTTGTGTAGGGTCTAATGGAATTGATACTACTGATTATTTCTTCAGAAAAATTGGCTTTAATAAAATCTAGATCAATGAGCGCGGGAAATGCAACAATAAAAGCTAAAATTAAGCATAATTTAAGCCAGTATCTATTATTTACAAAGTAAGACTTGTCTTTAATCCAATTAATCTCTGTAACGTAATGTAATGGCCCAAGTATGGCATATGAAATCAGAAATAACTCAAATGGCAGCAAATAGGCCACTATCAAAGAAACAATAATTAAAATTGTATTTAGAGAATCTACATTCAGTTTCATAATAATCTAAAAATAAAAAAGCTTCATTAATTGAAATCAATGAAGCTTAGTATTTTATTTATAATTAAAATTATTCAATTACCATTTTCTTAGTATCTACTTTATGCCCTCTAATGTATAAAGTATAATAGTAAACACCTACTGGTAAAGAAGAGCTATTAAAGTAAATTTCTTGCTCACCTAATTTAGTTAAATTAACAGTATCAATTACTTGTCCTGATGTGTTACTAAATACAATAGCAGCTTTATCCATAGTTTCAGGAACGTAGTATTTAATAGATGTCGTTCCGTTAAATGGGTTAGGTATATTCTGATATAAAATAGGTTGGTTTCTACCAGCAGTTAAACCTCCCCCAGAACTTAATGTACCTCCACAAGCACAAGCTTCAATACTTTCAACTCTAGTAATTAAATCATTAATTTGAGCTTGTTGAGCTGTTAAAAGCGGAGATAAATCAACATTTACAGAAGCTCCATTTTCAATAGCTACTGTTAAGGTAGTTCCTGATAAAGTAGCCGAAGTTAAATTTTGACTATCTGTATTTGTATATGCTGATAAATCAACTGTATTACCATTTGCAATAGTTAAGTTATCACCAGATAAACTTAATGTTTGAGCATCCGTGTTATCTAAATATCCTGATAAATCAACAGAAGTAGCATCGTTTGTTAAGCTTAATGTATTTCCTGATAACGTTAAATCTTGGTTATCAGTGTTTGTTCCTCCGATTCCAGATAAATCAACTGTATTACCGTTAGCAATTGTTAGGTTGTTTCCTGATAAACTTAATGTTTGCGAATCCGTGTTATCTAAATATCCAGATAAGTCAACAGAAGTAGCATCATTTGTTAAACTTAATGTATTTCCTGATAAATCTAAATCTTGATTGTCAGTATTAGTTCCTCCCACTCCTGATAAATCAACTGAATTACCATTTGCAATTGTTAAGCTAGATCCAGATAAACTTAATGTTTGGGCATCTGTATTGTCTAAATATCCAGATAAATCAACCGTAGCAGCATTCCCTGAAATACTTAATGTGTTGCTTGATAATGAAAGCGCTTGTGCATCTGTGTTATCTAAATAACCTGATAAATCAACAGAAGTTGCATCGTTAGTTAAGCTTAATGTATTTCCTGATAAATCTAAATCTTGATTATCTGTTCCTGTACCGTCTTGTAAACTTGATAAATCAACTGAGTTACCGTTTGCAATTGTTAAGTTAGCTCCAGATAAACTTAATGTTTGAGCATCCGTATTATCTAAATATCCAGATAAATCAACTGTAGATGCATTTCCTGAAATACTTAATGTGTTGCTTGATAACGAAATTGCTTGTGCATCTGTGTTATCTAAAAAGCTAGATAAGTCAACAGAAGTTGCATCATTAGTTAAACTTAAAGTACTTCCAGATAATGATAAATCTTGGCTATCTGTATTATCCAAATATCCTGATAAGTCAACAGAAGTTGCATCATTAGTTAAGCTTAATGTATTTCCTGATAAATCTAAATCCTGATTGTCTGTTCCTGTACCGTCTTGTAAACTTGATAAATCAACTGAGTTACCGTTTGCAATTGTTAAGCTGGTACCAGCGAAAGATAAAGTTTGCGCATCAGTATTATCTAAATAGCTCGATAAATCTACAGTAGAAGCATTTCCTGAAATACTTAATGTATTACTTGATAATGAAATTGCTTGCGCATCAGTATTGTCTAGATATCCTGATAAATCTATTGAAGTAGCGTCGTTTGTTAAACTTAATGTGTTTCCTGATAATGATAAATCTTGACTATCCGTGTTATCCAAATATCCTGATAAATCAACTGTAGATGCATTTCCTGAAATGCTTAAAGTATTCGTTGCCAATGAGATTGATTGTGCATCTGTGTTATCTAAGAAGCTTGATAAATCAACAGATGTAGCATCGTTTGTTAAGCTTAATGTACTTCCAGATAACGTTAAATCTTGACTATCTGTGTTATCCAAGTATCCAGATAAATCAACAGTAGAAGCATTTCCTGAAATACTTAATGTATTTGTTGCTAATGAGATTGATTGCGCATCAGTGTTATCTAAATATCCTGATAAATCAACAGTTTTTGCTGCTTCTGCATCTCCTTCTAATGATAAACTTAAGGTATTACTTGATAAGGTAAACTCATCAACCTTTTGATCATCCGTGTTATCTAAATATCCAGATAAATCTACAGAAGTAGCATCGTTTGTTAAGCTTAATGTGTTTCCTGATAAATCTAAATCTTGTGCATCCGTGTTATCTAAATACCCCGATAAATCAACAGTTTTTGCCGCTTCTGCATCTCCTTCTAATGATAAACTTAAGGTATTACTTGATAAGGTAAACTCATCAACCTTTTGATCATCTGTATTTGTATTTTGCTGTGAATTATCAATCCAAGCACTTCCCGACCAAACATATAATTTATCATCTTCATTATCATACACCATTACTCCTTCTTCACTTGGAGTTAAAGCAGCTTCTAATGCAGTACGTTGCGCGTTCGTTAAGCTATTTATTTTAAAACCTTTATCTGTATCAGCTAATTCTAATGAAGCTTTTTTATTAGGTGTATTCGTACCGATACCTACACTTAATGGATGTACTGTACCACCTAATACCATTGTACTGTCTACAGCTGCGGTGGCTTGGTATCCAATTGCAACAGAATATGTACCATCTACTGCAGTTTGATATCCAATACCCATACCATGCTCACTATTAACAGTCGCTTCTTGTCCAATTGCTAAAGCATGATCTTCATTTACATCAGCTTGATATCCTAAGGCTATTGCATATTGTGCCAATGAAGGAATTGCAAAATCATAACCAATAGCAACTGTACCTAATGCACGTGTATCACTATTTTCACCAATAGTTACAGAATACTGACCATCTGCAAAAATATTGTATCCCATAATAATTTGGTCATTATTAGACGGGGTAATATTGGCTCCAATAAACGTGGTTCTACTTCTTGTTGTATTATCAAAATCAGAAAAGGCTCCCATACCTACATTATCTTCACCTTCCCTGTTTGTAAATCCTGCTTGGAAACCAACATACGTATTTCTATTTGCATTTGTTGTGCTGTTGGTACGGTTGTTATCCCAACCCGACATTCCTCCTACGAACGTGTTATAATCAGCATGCTCCGTAGCCACACCAGATGCAGCACCTACCATAACGTTCCAAATACCTGCGTTTACATCAATACCTGCAGAGTCTCCTAATGCAGTGTTATGGTGTCCGGTAGTAACATCACTTAATGCTTCATCTCCAATACCTGTATTTCTATATCCTGTTCCTGCAGAAATACCAGCTTCATTTCCGACAAACGTATTTCTAAAACCAGTTGTATTCGAAAACCCAGCATCTTCTCCAATAAAGGTGTTCTCATAACCTGTAGTGTTATTTGCTCCAGACTCTTCTCCAACAAATGTGTTGTCATAACCAGTTGTGTTATTTTCACCTGACTCAGCTCCAAAAAATGTATTATCACCTCCTGTAGTTGTCAATCTACCAGCTTCATAACCAACAAAAGTATTATCAAAACCTGTTGTATTTGAGTATCCTGCTAAGTACCCTATAAACACTCCTTCCGATGTTGTATTAGATCGTCCAGCTAAGTAACCAATAAAAACATTCCTACTTCCTGATGTTACAGTTGCACCTGCACTATCACCATAAATAGTGTTAAAATCTCCAGAAGAAATATTAGAACCTGCTGCAGTACCTTGAGTTTCATTAAACGTTTGGGAATACGAAAATGTAGTACATAGCATAGCTAAGACCACAAATAATTGTAGAGTTATTCTCATCTTCATTAGTTTAGTTGGTGCAATGTACAAATTTTCTTTAAACAGTTTAACAATTTTTTAAGTTTTTAATTAACACATAACATATTATTATTAAACATTTTACCTAATTTAAAAACACAAAAATACTATGCATACATAATATCTAAAATTACCGGGGCTTTTATTCTAATAATTTACCATCTTTTTCTGTTTCTAAGATTTCAATTGTAGATTTATTATATATTTGACCCCAGTGAGAAAAACTAACAACATAATTTCTTGGGCTCTATTTATAGGTACTTTTTTAGTATATATTCTTTGTCTGCCTAATGGTATAACTTTTTGGGATAGTCCCGAGTTTATAGCTTCTAATACTAAATTACAAGTTTCACATCCGGCAGGAGCACCATTTTACACACTGCTTTCAAACATGTTAGTTGGTGTATTTTTCTTTTTGAAACCAGCCTTGGTTTCAAATTTAATTTCTGCTCTTTTTGGAGCCTTAACCATTCCATTAGTATATAATATAACTTTTTTGTTTGGTACTAAATTGGTAAAGGATGAACACTTAAAAGTGGTTGTTACAGCTGGAATAATTGGAGCGTTATCTTTTGCTTTTTGTAACAGCTTTTGGACCGCATCAACAGAAACAGAAGTATACACTTTTTCTTTTTTTCTATTAACACTTATTGTTTTAATTGGTTTAAAGTGGGAATCAACATCAAACAGAGCAACGGAAATAAAGTACTTGCTGTTAATATTTCTGTTATTAGGAATTTCAGTTGGTGTACACCTTATTAATATTGCTGTAATTATTCCTTTAGCATTAATTTTCTCTTACAAAAAATACGGATTTAAATTAAAACATATTGCTACAGCTTTATTTTCAGGTTTAGTCTTGTTTTTTGTCTTACTTAATTTTGTGTTTCAAGGAATTATTAAACTTTGTGCATCTTTAGACTTTTGGGCTGTAAACAGCCTTGGTTTTAAAGTGAATAATGGAGCATTATTAAGCTTAGTACTAATTATTTGTAGTATCCTATTAATGCTATTTATAACTTATAAAACTAAAAAAAGAGTAGCTCATTATATTATCTTAAACTTATTCATGTTTATTGTGGGATGTAGTAGTTTTTTAATGCCTGTTATTAGATCTCAAGCAAACACTCCTATATCCAATAACACTAAGACGACTTCTGAGTTGTTATCTTACATTCAAGCAAAGCAATTTGGTGTCGATAAAATACCTCTGCTTAAAGGTACTACGTTTAACGCTCCTTTAGATGCTCGAGAACCTTATATAGATGGTAAAACTCAATATAAGTATAGTGAGTCTGAAAAAAAATATGTCGCTATTAACGACCCAAGATATGAGGTTCCTAATTACGATAATCGTTTTAGTATATTTTTTCCAAGAATTTTTCATAAGAATCTTATAAATCAGGAGGCATATAAAACATGGACAACAATTAAAGGAAGAGCAATAAAAACATCGATTAAAAATAAAGAGGTTACTATAAACAAACCTACATTTTTAGAAAATGTTTCCTTCTTTTACAACTACCAAGTAAACTGGTTATATTTAAGATACCTCTACCACAATTTCATAGGAAAACAAAATGATTTAAAAGGAACTGGAGCGATTAAAAAAGGGAATTGGATCTCAGGATTTAACTTCTTTGATAAATCTTATGTTGGAGATATAAAATACATGCCGGATTTTTACAAAAACAAAAGCAGTAAAAATGCTTTTTACTTCTTACCTTTTTTAATGGGGTTATGGGGACTATTTCTTCTTAGAAAAAACAAGTTGTTCTTTTATGTATCAATATTACTTTTCTTGACATTTGGAATTGGAATTACGCTATACGTAAATCCTGTACCTCAAAGTTTAATGATTCGTGAACGTGATTATATTTTTGCGGCTTCTTTTATCTTTTTCTCAATTTGGATTGGTTTATCGGTTATTGGACTTTTTAAAACTTTAGCTTTTATAAAAAAAGATTCGAATCGATTTATTGCAACAGTAATTATTACTGCTTTGGCTTCGCCGATTCAATTATTCGCTAAAGGTCTGGATAATCAAAACAGAACGAACGAAAACTTTCCGTACCAACTTGCAAAAACTTATTTAGATTCTTGTCCCGAACAAGCTATACTTATTACCAATGGAGATAATTTAACTTTTCCGTTATGGTATTTACAAGAAGTTGAAAATTACAGAACTGATATTCGCGTAATTAATTACGATCAATTATTACTTGATTGGTACGTTTCAAAATTAAAACTAAAAATGAATAGTTCTGAACCAGTGAAGATTTCGCTTTCAGAAAAATTCATTAACCAACCCTTAACCACGGATATAACTCATAATAAAATTACCAATCAGTTTTTCAACATAAAAAACATTGCTTTATTCCTTGAAAACCCGAAAAATAGAATTAAATATCTTGATAAGGATTTATCGTTCTTTCCTACCGAAAAAATTATTTTACCTTTAAATAATTCAAGGGAAGTTGTAAATGAAAAAACCAACATTAAAAGGACATTGATTCTAAAAGATACGCTTCGATGGGAGTACAAAAAAGCTATTTACAGAAAGAATGATGTTGTACTTTTAGATATTATTGCTGGTAATATAGAATCCAGACCTATTTGTTTTACTGAAATGGGTAGAAATGTTCATACCGCCGGTCTTGAACGATTTTTAGTACAAAAAGGAATCATCAATCAATTATTACCATTTGAGACTCTAAAAGAAGAAAACCCTAAAATTGTTAATACTTCTTATTCATACAAACAACTCATAGAAAATAGTCATTTTTTAAAACTGGATGATATTGAAACCAAAGTTACAGATGAAGTTATTGGACTTTCAAAAATAGTTTTAAGAAGACAGTATTATTTTTTAGCTCAGGCATTATTGGAAGAAGGAAATAGTGAAAAAGCCCTAAAAGTTTTAAACTTTCTTGAAACTAAAATTCCAAATAAAACGATTCCTTATGGAGAATATGCATTTGCAATAGGTAAACTTTACTACAGACTCCAAAAACCTGAGAATGGAGCTGCTATTTGCAAAACTACAATTGATAATATTGAACAAGAAATTAAATGGATGACCTCGTTTAATCCTCCAAATGGAATTATTAATGTGAGACACGCCAATTACCTTCTTAAAATATACGCTCAAATGATTAATCAAATAAAGCCATTTGATAATACTTATTTTGAAGAAAAATCGAAAGATTTAGGGGCTATTCAAAACCATCTAAATCAATGGAAAAAGAAAAATTGGCCTTACTAATTATTCATTATGTTCTTTTACTCTACTGAAGTTACGTCTTCTCAGATTTCATCCGACAGCCCATTGTTTCAAAGAACAAAAAAGGCTTATGAATTAATCAAAGATAAAGTTTATGGAAATTTACTAGAAATTGGACCTGGCGAAGGTTATGGTTTGGATATTTTATCTCAAGCTCAAAAAGACCTAAAAATATCTGCAGTTGACAAATCTAAATATGCTATCCAAAGACTAAAAAACAAATTTCCGGAAGCGAACATAATTCAACAAAGAGTGCCACCTTTATCGAGAATACAATCTAACAGTCAAGATTTTGTAATTGCGTTTCAAGTTATTGAGCACATCAAAAACGATACGCATTTCCTAAAAGAAATACATAGAGTTTTAAAACCTTCGGGTACGTTATTCCTAACCACTCCAAATGCAAATCGTTCAGTAAGTAGAAACCCTTGGCATTACAGAGAATACACATTTGAGGAATTACAAAAACTAAGTCAAAGTATTTTTAAAGAATCTAAAGTTAAAGGGATAACAGGTTCTGAAGTTGCCATGGAATATTATGAAGAAAACAAAAAATCAGTAGCTCAAATTTTAAAGTGGGATATTTTTAAACTAGAAAAACATGCTCCTAGATTTATTTTAAAGTTGCCTTATGAGCTATTAAATCGATTTAATAGAACTTCATTATTAAAAAAACACACAGGTATTATATCCAATATTAATGCTGATAGTTATTTCCTCACTGAAAACTGTGATGAAAATACGTTAGATTTTTTCTGTGAATTAAAGAAATAAAAAAGCACTCTAATTAGAGTGCTTTTTACTTATATCTTTAAACTATTTTCTACTGTAAGTTCGCTAAACTTGCTTTTAAAGTTTCAATCTTAGCAACAGCATCTGCCTCTTTTTTACGTTCATTAGCAACTACCTGATCAGGTGCGTTATTAACAAAACGCTCATTAGCTAATTTCTTTTGAACTGATTTTAAGAATCCTTCCGTATAGTTTAATTCTTCAGTAATCTTCTTAATTTCCTCCTCCACATCAATACTATCAACTGAAATAGGAATAAAGTATTCATTCGATTTTACTCTAAATGAAGCTCCGTCAATTTTCTCCTCTACATAATTAATGTCAGAAGCGTTTACTAATTTTTTTATTACTGAATCTAAAGAGTTTGAGTTTTTCTCATTATTAATAACTGAAATCTCAACCGCATCTTTATTTGCTATATTTTTCTCTTTACGAACAGTACGAACACCAGAAATCACTTCAGAAGCAAAATCCATATTTGAAATTAAACTTTCATCAAATGAAGTCTGCTCAGGATATTTAGCTACGATTAACGCTTCTTCAACTGTTCTTTCTGAAATCGATTGCCAAATTTCCTCAGTAATAAATGGCATGAATGGATGCAATATTCTTAAGTTATCTTCGAAAATTGCTATAACCTCATCATATGTTTTCTTATCAATTGGTTGTTGGTAAGCTGGTTTTACAACTTCTAGGAAGAATCCACAAAAATCATCATAAACTAACTTATACATTGCCATTAAAGCATCACTTAACCTGTATTTGCTGTAGTGATCTTCAACCTCAACTAATGTTTGTTGAAACTTTGATTTATACCAATCAATCGCAAGTTTACTGTGCTCAGGTTGCTCGATGTTTTCTGAAACCTCCCAAAGCGTAGTTAAATAAAATGCGCTCCATATTTTTTTACTGAAACCTTTTCCTTGTTGACAAAGCGCTTCATCAAATAGTAAATCGTTTCCTGCAGCTGAACTTAACAATAATCCAACACGAACTCCATCGGCACCAAACTCTTCAATTAATTTTAGCGCGTCAGGAGAATTCCCTAACTGCTTACTCATCTTACGACGTTGCTTATCACGAACTAATCCTGTTAGATAAACATTCTCAAACGGACGAGCATCTTTGTATTCATATCCAGCAATAATCATACGTGCAACCCAGAAAAATAAAATATCTGGACCAGTTACTAAATCATTTGTTGGATAATAATATTTAATTTCTTCGTTTTCAGGATTTCTAATTCCATCAAAAACAGACATTGGCCATAACCAAGAAGAAAACCAAGTATCTAAAACATCAGGATCTTGTCTTAAATCTTCAGCCGTAATTTCATAATCGTTCGTTTTTTTCCACGCTAATTTTACTGCCTCTTCTTTCGTTTCTGCTACCACAAAATCCTCTTTACCATCTCCATAGTAAAACGCAGGAATTTGTTGTCCCCACCATAACTGACGAGAAATATTCCAATCACGAATATTTTCCATCCAATGACGATAGGTATTTTCGAACTTACGAGGATATAATTTAACATCTCTACCTTCTCCAAGAACAGATTCTAAAGCAGGTTTTGCTAAATCCTCCATTTTTAAGAACCATTGGTCTGATAATCTTGGTTCGATAACAGCTTTTGTTCTTTCAGAAGTTCCAACTTTGTTCGTATGTTGCTCAGTTTTCACTAAGTACCCTTTTTCCTCTAACTCTTTAGAAATTTCTTTACGAACAACAAAACGATCTTTTCCTTGATAATGTAAACCGAATGAATTTAAAGAAGCATCTTCATTAAAAATATCAATAACTTCTAATCCGTGTTTATCTCCTAAAACTTTATCATTCTCATCATGAGCTGGAGTAACTTTTAAACATCCTGTACCAAACTCCAAATCCACATACTCATCCTCGATGATAGGAATTTCACGATTACATAATGGAACAATCGCTTTTTTTCCTTTTAAATGACTATATCTCTCATCTTCTGGATTAATACAAATTGCTGTATCTCCTAAAATTGTTTCAGGACGTGTGGTTGCAATAGTTACTTTTTCATCAGAATCAAGAATATCATATTGTAAGTAATATAAATTACCTTGGCGTTCTTCATAAATTACCTCTTCATCAGAAAGGGTAGTTTTAGCTTCAGGATCCCAGTTTACCATTCTATACCCACGATAGATTAAACCTTTGTTGTATAAATCAACAAAAACTTTAATCACCGCTTCACTCATGTCATCATCCATGGTAAACTTTGTACGCTCCCAATCACAAGAAGCACCTAATTTCTTAAGTTGCTCTAAAATGATTCCTCCGTACTTATCTTTCCATTCGAAGGCATGTTTTAAGAATTCTTCTCTCGTTAAATCATTCTTATCAATCCCTTCTTCCTTTAATTTTGCAACAACTTTTGCTTCAGTAGCAATAGAAGCATGATCAGTACCAGGTACCCAACAAGCATTCTTACCAAGCAAACGAGCTCTACGAATTAAGACATCTTGAATGGTATTATTCAACATATGCCCCATGTGTAATACACCTGTGACGTTCGGTGGAGGTATTACAATTGTGTATGGTTCTCTTTCATCAACTTCTGAATGAAAATAGTTATGCTTCATCCAGTAATCGTACCATTTACCTTCTACTTCGCTTGCATTGTATTTAGATGGAATACCCATTTGATGTACTTAATGTTTTAATTGTTATTAGTTTACTTAAATTCCGTAAAAATATTTTTTGGCATCATTTTTGGAATATAGTTGACAAAAATACAACTATCTATGACGTTATAAAATTAGTAGTTGATTTTTTATAACTAAAAATTTATATTAGATTTGTAACATAGTAGGAAATCCCTAAAACAATTATCAGAATTATGAAAACAATTTTATCATTCATCGCAGTTTGCTTTTTAACTTTAGCAGTTAATGCACAGGAATTCAAGTTTAAAAGTGAATTAATCAATTACGGAAAAATTACTCAAGGGTCTGAAGGAAAGAGAGTATTTGAGTTTACTAACGTAGGAGACGCTCCTTTAATTATAAAAGAGATTAAATCAACTTGTGGTTGTACTGTTCCTAGTAAACCTGAGAAACCAATTATGCCAGGTGAAAATGGACAAATTGAAGTTTCTTATGACACAAAAAGATTAGGAGGATTCTCAAAAGCAATCACAATTTACTCTAATGCTAAGCAAGAGAGAAAAATGTTAAAGATTAAAGGTTTCATTACAAAAGGAGCTACAGTATCTGAAGACAAAAAGAAATCATAGGTTTCTAGTAATTTATAAAAATAAAAAAGAGCTTTAAAAGCTCTTTTTTTTATGCGTTAAATTCTCTTTTTTAATCGGAACCTAAATTTATACTTCTGCCCTGCTCTTTCGATTTCGAGACTAATTCGTTTGTCTGGTTTTTCTTGAAACAAAGCATTTATTTGAGTTAAAGTATATGTATAAGCAGGATTACCATTAATACGCTTAATAACATCGTCTTTTTCTAATCCCACTAAATCAGCTGGAGATCCCTTTAAAACATTATCGATTTTGTAAGCAGGTTTAAAGCGATAAAAATAACTAGTTACAAATGAAATTGTTTTACTATCTGAGACCTTATTCCCTGAATTAAACTCATCTGCAATTAAATTATCTTGTCTTTCCCTCACTAACTCCTGGCCGTCATAAACAACAGAAAGACCACTCATATTGTAATAAAATCCTTTTTTTAAAGAGCCACTCTTTTTAAAAATCACTCTTCTTCTACCATAATCCAGCCACACTTTAAATCGTTTTAAAATATTTCCTCCAATACTACCATTACGCAACCTAAACTGTCTCGCGTTTGCAGTTGAAGTTGTATCTAAAAATGATACAGTTGGATTTTCAATTTCGAATCTTCCCAACTCAAAACCTGGAATTTTACTTCGATTACCATAAATGGTCCCACTTAATCCCTCCCCTAGAATATCTCTAAAATATTTTTTCGGAGTTTTAATATCTTTATGAGTGCCTTCGAAAAACCAAAGCGCATCACTTCCGCCAGAGTCAATAAGTAATTTTGTCTTTATTTTTTTAGTTCCTACAGTATCTAATTGAGCATATGTATTTATGTACGGTTTATTCCTATAGAATTCCAACTTAAACTCTTCACATCTTCTACATTTCTTCAATCTGTATTTCTTCGGGTTATAAAAAGTTAGAAATTTGGAAGAGTAATCAATCTTAACGATTAAACTTTTAAGTAAATCAAATCCTATAATACCATGAATAGTCATTCCCATTTTTGCCGACATATTAAAATTGTCTCGCAGAATGACATACAAATCCTCATTTTGATTTACTAAGTTTTTTATTCTAAATTGATTATTCTTAGAAAGTAATGCGTCAACTGCCTCTCCACTACCTAAACCTTTAAGCTGAATTTTTTCAACATTATTTAAACCTAGGCTATCATTCTGACTTAGATTAAATAAAATGGTTTTATTCACGCCGGTATCTAAAATAAAATTAAGCTCTTTTCCATTTATTTTCAATGGAATAATGATAAGATTATTTATCAAAGTGAATTTCACTTTTTGTTTCACATCTTCATTTCCATAGAATTGAAACTTAGATTGTGTATAACCATTAAAAACTAAAACAAGAAAGTATAGGGATAGTAACTGTTTTTTCAAATTATGCACTTTTCATTTATAACAATATACAATCTTATTATTGAACATACTTTTTTTTAAGATAGTTTTAACCATTTCTTTAGATGTTAGGTTAGTTTTTGAAGGTAAAACTTATCTCAAATGAATATAATTTCGCAAATTTGCGAACTAAACAAACAAAAAAACAAAGGAATGCCTGCAATTTCAAATAAAGGTAATTTAATGCCACAGTCGCCAATACGTAAATTGGTTCCTTACGCGGAAAATGCAAAGAAAAACGGAATAAAAGTTTTTCACTTAAACATAGGTCAACCTGATATAAAAACACCTCAAGTTGCGCTAGACGCTGTAAAGAATAATGATATTGAAGTTTTATCATACGCTCGCTCTGAGGGTTCTGAAGTTTACAGAGAAAAACTTTCAAACTACTATGCAAAAAATAATATCAATGTAACGGCTAATGATATTATTGCAACTACTGGTGGTTCTGAAGCATTATTATTTACGATTGGAAGTATTACTGATCCAGGAGATGAAATTATTATCCCTGAGCCATTCTATGCAAATTATAATGGATTTTCAATAGCTTCTGGAGTAAAAGTTGTACCAGTTATCTCTTCTAT
The DNA here is from genome assembly GCF_049239625.1 of Tenacibaculum sp. MEBiC06402. Taxonomy (NCBI): domain Bacteria; kingdom Pseudomonadati; phylum Bacteroidota; class Flavobacteriia; order Flavobacteriales; family Flavobacteriaceae; genus Tenacibaculum; species Tenacibaculum sp. MEBiC06402. The sequence goes on along the minus strand of NZ_JBMKKT010000079.1, from coordinate 23,798 downwards.
TGATGACAACTTTGCTTTACCTAAAATTGAGGATTTTGAAAAATTGATTACATATAAAACCAAAGCGATATTAATTTGTAATCCAGGAAATCCAACAGGTTATTTATACAGCAAAGAAGAGATTGAAAAACTAAAGCAAATTGTTTTAAAACACGATTTATTTTTAATTGCTGATGAAGTTTACCGTGAATTTGCTTATGATGGTGCAGAGCATCATTCTGTAATGAAAGAAGACGGTTTAGAGCAAAATGCAATTATGATTGATTCTGTTTCTAAACGATACAGCATGTGTGGTGCTAGAATAGGATGTATTGTTTCTAAAAACAAGGAGTTTATTCAAACTGCTATTAAATTTGCACAAGCACGTTTAAGTCCGCCAACCTATGCATTAATCGCTAGTGAAGCGGCTTTAGATACTCCTCAAAGTTATTTTGATGACGTAATTGGAGAATACGTAGAAAGAAGAAATACTTTAATCTCTGAATTAAAGAAAATCGATGGTGTTAAAGTAGCGAATCCTAAGGGAGCATTTTATTGTGTTGCTGAATTACCAGTTAAAGATTCTGATGATTTTGCTCAGTGGATTTTAGAAAAATTCCATGACAATAATGAAACTGTAATGGTTGCTCCGGCAAGTGGATTTTATTCTACTGAAGGAGAAGGAAAAAATCAAGTTCGTATTGCGTACGTTTTAAACGAAAAAGATTTAAAGCGTTCTGTAGAAATTTTAAAATTAGCTTTAGAGCAATACAATCAATAATTTTGAATATTCAGAAAAACATATCATTAAAGAAATATAACACGTTTGGTATTGATGTAAATGCCAAACGTTTTATTTCTGTTAATTCTGTTTATGAGTTACAACAACTTTTAGAAAAAGAAAAGGACTTATTTCTTTTGTCTGGTGGCAGCAACATGCTTCTTACAAGAGACATAGAAAAGCTAGTTGTACATATAAATATCAAAGGAATTTCTATTGATAGAGAAAATGACAATTCGGTTTATTTAACGGTTAATGCTGGAGAAAACTGGCACGAATTTGTTTTGTGGTCTATTGAACAAGGATATGGCGGAATTGAGAACTTATCCTTAATCCCAGGAAATGTGGGCACTTGCCCTATTCAAAATATTGGAGCTTATGGTGTAGAAGTTAAAGACACCATTACTAAAGTTGAAGCAATTGAGATTGACACAAATAAGTTAGTTTCTTTTTCAAATGAGGAATGTTCTTTTGGTTATAGAAATTCTATCTTTAAGAATGAAGCCAAAGGAAAATATATTATTACTTCCGTGTGTTTCAAATTATCTAAAATTGATCACTCGCTAAATACCTCTTACGGAGCTATCGAAAAAGAATTATCAGAAAGAAACATAAATATTCCAACTATAAAAGATGTTTCCGATGCAGTAATCGCTATTCGTCGATCAAAATTACCAGATCCCAAAGAAATTGGTAATAGTGGAAGTTTCTTTAAAAATCCAGTTATTTCTATTGAACATTTTGATGAACTTAAAAGTAAACACCCAACGATTCCAAGTTATCCAATTTCAGATAGCGAAATAAAAGTTCCAGCCGGATGGTTAATAGAACAATCAGGTTTTAAAGGGAAACGTTTTGGGGAATATGGTGTTCATGAAAAACAAGCACTTGTTCTTGTAAATTACGGAAATGCATCTGGAAGAGAAATATTTGAATTAGCGCAAGAAATTCAGAAAACTATAAAAAAAGAGTTTAAAATCGATTTGGAAATTGAGATTAATGTGATTAACTGAAATTAGTGAACTTACTAAAACAAAAAAATCAAACCAAAATAGCTAGAAAACTATTAAAGTTTGATTTGGAATATTAGGGATTTAATATATTTTTTATCGCAGATTTCTACGAGTTTGATTTCGTGATTTGATGTAAACAGGTATCAATATTTTTTCGTCTTTATCTATTGTAAATCCGATTAATGTGTTTAAAATCTTGAAGAATTCCGCTACTGCTTTCATTTTTATACTCTTTTTAGGTTTAGTTACACTATTAAGACACAACTTATTTTAAAAAGTCACCTATTTTAAAAAAATTAGTTTCATTATCTTTGCAGTATTAAAATTTTATTCATGAAATTAGTTATATTGACAATCGGATTATTAGCTTTAGCATTTGCAGGAATTGCTATAAAAATTTGGGCAAAAAAAGATGGCGAATTTGCGGGTACATGTGCTAGTCAGAATCCAATGTTAAATAAATCAGGTGAAGCATGCGGCTTTTGTGGAAAAACACCAGATCAGTTTGATTCATGTACTGAACCTAAACATCAATAAAATCTACTTCCATAAAAGACGAAATTCTTGAACATATAGAAAAAGCAAAGAAAGGCAACCAAATGTCTTTCAATTTTCTTTTAGATACATTCTGGGGAAATGTATATGGTTATCAGCTTAAAAAAGTAACTAACGAAAATGATGCTGAAGACATTACCATACAAACATTTGCAAAAGCTTTTAATAAAATAGATACATTCAATGAAGAATATCAATTCAGTACTTGGTTGATAGCTATTTCAAAAAATGTACATCAAGATATTATTCGTAAAAGAAAATCTTCACCCGTTGTTAACTCTTCAAAAAAAGTAGATGAAGAAGCTTATAAAGTAATTGATGATGCTCCCTCTCCTGAAGACGAAATAATTACTGAACAAAACTTAGCAAAACTTCTTAGGGACATAAAGCAGTTAAAACCTAAATATCAAGAAGTTATTAATCTTCGTTTTTTTCAAGAGTTAAGTTATAAAGAAATCTCAGAACAACTTAACGAACCTATGAACAATGTTAAAGTAAAACTGTTAAGAGCAAAAAAATTACTTGCTGAGATTATAGAGAAAAACAAATCATGAAAAAAAACATATTTAGTGCTTTAGGTCCAGGTTTATTGTTCGCAGGAGCGGCTATTGGGGTTTCTCATTTAGTACAATCAACAAGAGCCGGTGCTGAATATGGTTATGGACTTATTTGGGCTTTGTTGCTCGTTCATTTTTTCAAATATCCGTTTTTCAAATTTGGACCTAAATATGCCACTGCAACGGGAGAAAGTTTGTTAGACGGATATAAAAAATTAGGTAAAACCTATTTAGGTTTATACTTTGTTGTAAACCTAGCTACGATGTTCACAATTCAAGCTGGAGTCACTATTGTAACGGCAAGTTTAGCGACCTATTTGTTTGGCGTAACTGACAATCTGGTGTATTGGGCAACGATAATTTTAATTATTAGTTTTTTAATTCTTTCAGTAGGTAAATATCAATTACTCGATAAATTAATGAAGTACATTATTTTATTTCTGACTGTAAGTACACTACTATCACTAACAATAGCCGTTACAAAAAATGTAAACACTTTTTCATATAGCCAAATACTACCAACCGATGCCTTAGGTGTTAGTTTTTTAATTGCCTTTTTAGGATGGATGCCAGCTCCTTTAGATATCTCTATTTGGCATTCATTATGGTCTGTACAAAAGCAGAAAAGTACTGAAGAAAACCTTAGTGTTAAAAAATCTATTTTTGATTTTAATATTGGCTATATAGGAACCATGCTACTAGGGCTCTGCTTTATTTTATTAGGAGCAATGGTCATGTACAACTCTGATGAAAAGTTTGCAAGTAGTGGTGGTCAATTTGCCCTTCAACTAATTAATCTTTACACTAATAATTTAGGAGAATACGCAAAACCAATCATTGCAATCGCTGCATTTACCACTATGTTTAGTACAACAATCACTACTTTAGATGCATCACCTAGGGCAATGGAAAAAGCCTCTCAACTGCTTTTTGACAAACCAAAAATGAATTATTGGTTTTGGAGTTTACTCTTAATATCAGGTACGTTAATCATTTTGTTTCTTTTATTAGATAATATGTTAATGATGGTGAAAATCGCTACTATTTTCTCATTTTTAACTGCTCCTATTTTTGCCGTATTAAACTATAAATTGATTACTAGTAAGCATACTCCAAAACAGTATCACCCTAACAAGTTTATCAAAGCTTTAAGTCTCGGTGGAATACTCTTTTTAATAGGTTTTAGTATTTGGTATTTAACCACCATAAACACATAAACAACTGTAAAACAATACAGTAATAAAATATCTTTAAAAAAAGCTAAAAAAAATCAGAAAAAAAATTAAATTAGCACGCTTTTTGGTATTATCCAGAGAGTATAATAAAATCCCAATATTACAAATGCAAACAAAAAGATTTTTCTTACAGTTGGTATGTGTATTTGCTCTTACACTTTTTTCATTTCAAGAAACTTTTTCTCAAGTAGAAAAATTGCAAACAGCAATATCTGATGCCTCTGTTCCCTTTCAAGGAAAATTACAACAGGAAAACGGTAAGTTCAGGTACGATTATCATGATGTTTACCAAAAAGACTCTCTAGCTAAAGATTTACAAGCAAGTGGTTATCACGGAGGTGGGCCATCTTGGTTAGGAATTATCTATGGCGCTTTTAAACTTTGTAACAACGATTTAATTGATCAAATCGAAATGAAAGTTGAAGTTACAGGAGTTACTTTTTGGAGTCCTAACAAGGAAGACCTTGATAAAATAGGTAGAATTGTTAGTACAATTAAAACAAATGACGACTTATTACAACTTGCAATTGATAAAGCTAGTGAATTAGGTATTATGCAATAAAACATTCTTCGTAAATTTGTAATTCAAATTTATAGTGAATGTCAGAAAAGATTCTTATCCCTACAGAAACTAAAATTACGAAAGACGCAACCACTGAACGTGTAAAAAAACCAAAGTGGCTTCGCGTAAAACTTCCTGTAGGAAAAAAATATACCGAACTTCGAGGATTAGTCGATAAGTACAAATTAAATACAATTTGTACTAGTGGAAGCTGCCCTAACATGGGAGAATGTTGGGGAGAAGGAACGGCTACATTTATGATTTTAGGAAACATTTGTACACGCTCATGTGGTTTTTGTGGTGTAAAAACTGGTAGACCCGAAACAGTAGAATGGGACGAGCCAGAGAAAGTTGCTAGATCGATCAAAATCATGAAGATTAAGCACGCCGTAATTACTTCTGTTGATAGAGATGATTTGAAAGATGGAGGTTCCATTATTTGGGCAGAAACCGTTGATGCAATTCGTAGAGCAAACCCAAATACTACTTTAGAAACACTTATTCCTGATTTTCAAGGAAACACTAAACTCATCGATAGAATTATAGAAGTGCATCCTGAAGTTGTTTCGCATAATATGGAAACAGTTCGAAGGCTAACAAGGGAAGTTCGTATCCAGGCTAAATACGACCGTAGTTTAGGTGTTTTAAAATATCTTAAAGAAAATGGTATGAGAACCAAATCGGGCATTATGCTTGGATTAGGTGAAACTGAAGAAGAAGTAATTGAAACAATGCAAGATTTAAGAAATGTTGGTTTGGACATCATTACTATTGGTCAGTATTTACAACCAACAAAAAAGCATTTACCTGTTAAAGAATTTATAACACCAGAACAATTCAAAAAATACGAAACACTTGGTAAAGAAATGGGATTCATGTATGTTGAAAGCGGTGCGCTAGTAAGATCTTCTTATAAAGCACACAAGCATGCCAGCTAACATTCTATTATTAATTTCTTAACAAAACAGCTTTCAAAAGTTAAAAAAGTGTAAATTATCAAATAAAAATCAATTTACATTGCTTTTATTACTAATTTTGGCACGTAAATTGAAAACATACAATTGTTAACAATAATAATTGTTTTCATTGTGTAAATTATTTGAATTAGTTGATTAACGAAAAGCCACCTCAATGAGGTGGCTTTTTGATTATGTAATATCTCGTTATTTCAAATTAAAGTCCGATTGTGAAGATTACACAAATTAGAAGTGCTATAAAAATTAATACAGTAAAATATAAAGCTTTTCTAAAATTATTGGTTATTTGTTTTTTATAGAATTCTGTTGTCTTTAAAATAATATTCGCAATAATCACCATGATAGCTACTGGCAAAGCAAATATGAACAAAATAAAGAGTAAACCAAATAAACCTTCTGGACTTCCACAAAATAATTGAATCATGGATTCTGGTTTATTCTAAATACCCCATTTTTTTCATCCAATCGTCGTTGAACATTTTTCCAACATAACGACTTCCGTGATCGTGGAATAATACAACAACTACATCATCTTCATTAAAATGCTCTTTTAATTGTAATAATCCTTTCATCGCTGCACCTGCAGAATTCCCAAGGAACATTCCTTCCTTTTTAGCTAATAACTGTGTATAAACAGCAGCATCTTTATCTGTAACTTTCGTAAATCCATCAATGATACTGAAATCAACATTCTTTGGTAAAATATCTTCACCAATTCCTTCCGTTACATATGGATAAATTTCATTTTCATCAAAAACTCCTGTTTCATGATATTTTTTAAAAACAGAACCATACGTATCAATTCCCCAAACTTTTACATTTGGATTCTTTTCTTTTAAATACTTTCCTACCCCAGAAATTGTTCCTCCTGTTCCTACTCCAACAACAAAATGAGTTATTTTTCCCTCTGTTTGTTCCCAAATTTCAGGACCTGTACTTTCGTAGTGACCTTTTGCATTACTTGGGTTATCATACTGATTTACATACCAAGCATTCTCTGTTTCTTCAGCTAATCTTCTTGAAACAGAATAATAACTTCTGGGATCATCTGGTTCAACATTAGTAGGACATACAACTACCTCTGCTCCAACTGCTTTAAGAATATCAACTTTTTCTTTACTTTGCTTATCTGCCATTACAAATACACATTTGTAACCTTTTACAATTGCTGCTAATGCCAATCCCATTCCAGTATTTCCTGAGGTACCTTCAATAATAGTTCCTCCTGGTTTTAATCTCCCATCAGCTTCAGCATCTTCAATCATTTTAAGAGCCATTCTATCCTTTACTGAATTTCCTGGGTTAAAAGTTTCGTATTTGGCTAATACTAAACAAGGTAATTCTTCGGCTAGTTTATTAATTTTAACTAAAGGCGTATTTCCTATAGTTTCAAGAATATTCTTTGCGTAATTCATTTTCTTCGATTTGTTGTGCAAATATATAAGTTTGGAAATTTGTTTTATATGCATCCATAAAAAAATCCGCTAATTGCGGATTCTGTATTTTTTAATTCAACCAAACTATAAATGATTTCATCTTGGCCAAGTCAGGAATTTGTTCAATGTTTACCTTTTTCATATTGTAATCACTCAAACCTAAACCTTCTTTATCTATTGCTATGGTTGCATTCAAATCATCGATAAAAACAGTAACTGATGAAAACGATGGTTCAATTTTACTAATGGCATTATTTGCATTGATTTCATTGAAAGTAGAATTGATGTTCAATCCTTTTTCTGTCTTAAATCTTTCATCAAAAATTTCTACACTTTTAATGACAGAACTTGAATCTAGTTGCTCTTTCGGAATGATACTTAATAAAAGCTTCCCTCCTTTTTCATACACTTCATATACATCGTCATCTTGGAAATAATTATTTCCTTTCGCTCCTTCACTTAAAATTTTAACTAGTGAATCTTTGGCAAAAATTTTATCCAACTCTTGTACAGTAGTTTTTGACGTCAGCTGACCTACTTTTCCTTTAGCAATAGTGAATTTATCTTTTCCACATTGAATAAATAATAATGAAATACAAAGTATTGATACAATTTTAGATAATTTTTTCATGTAAGTTTAATTTCAAAATATAACGTTCCTTTTTACTATTTAGTTTATAATACCTTCTTTAAAATTCCGAATACAGCCCTAATGAAAGTTGCGCTGGTTAAAACTTTAACTACTGGATTTTGTCTTGTACTTCGAGATGAAGAACTTGAGCTTCTTTTTCTTCTGATTTTTTCCTTTTCTCTTCTTTCATCCTCTTCAGTTTTTTCTCTATTAATACGCTCTATTTTTTCGCCGAGTAACTCATAAGCACTTTCTCTATCGATTGATTTGTTATACTTACTTACGAGCTTAGAACTATTCAACACTTCCTGAATTTCTCTTTCGGTCAAAATATCCATTCTACTCATTGGCGCTCTTAACATAGTTCTTGCCAAAGGTGTAGGAATTCCCTTTTCGTTTAAAGCAGTAATAAACGCCTCACCAATTCCTAACTGTGTTAACACTTCACTTGTATTATAATACTCAGAATCAGGGTAATTCTCTGCAGCTAATTTTAATGCTTTTCTATCTTTCGCAGTAAAAGCACGTAATGCGTGCTGCACTTTCATCCCTAATTGCGCTAATACATCTTCTGGAACATCTTTGGGATTTTGAGTTACAAAATACAATCCGATTCCTTTTGAACGAATTAGTTTTACAATACTTTCAATTTGACTTAACAAAGCCTTCGAAGCCTCGTCAAAAACCAAATGCGCCTCATCAATAAATATGATTAACTTTGGTCTTCCGCTATCTCCTTGTTCAGGAAAAGTTTCATAAACCTCTGCCAATAATTGTAACATAAAAGTTGAAAACAACTTTGGTTTATCTTGAATATCAGTTAATCTTAAAACTGATATTACTCCTCTTCCGTTTTCATCAACACGAGTTAAATCATCAACTTCAAAAGATTTCTCACCAAAGAATAGTTCTCCTCCCTGCTGTTCTAACTCCACAATTTTACGCAAAATTGCGCCCGTACTAGATGATGAAATTCTACCATACTCAGAAGCTATTTCATCTTTTCCTTCCGCAGTTACAAATTGCAACATTTTTTTGAAGTCCTTTAAATCTAAAAGAGGAAGATGATTATCATCACAATATTTAAAAATAATAGCAACTATACCTGATTGGGTTTCGGTTAAATCTAAAATCCTAGATAATAAAACTGGACCAAATTCAGAAACAGTCGCTCTAAGACGAACTCCATCTTGTTCTGAAATAGATAAGATTTCAATTGGAAATTTTTTAGCATCAAACGGAATTCCAATTTTCTGATGTCTTTCATCTATTTTTGGGTGTCCCGGACTAGGTTGCCCCAATCCACTTAAATCACCTTTCACATCCATTAATAAAACTGGAATACCCTTTTCCGACATATTCTCAGCAAGTACCTGAAGTGTTTTAGTTTTTCCAGTTCCAGTTGCTCCAGCGATTAAACCATGTCTGTTTAGCGTTTTTAAGGGAATATTAACCAATGCATTTGTTACTGTTTCCTCACCTAACATTCCGGCTCCTAAAGTGATATAATCTCCTTTACATTTATATCCTTCTGTGATATAATTAAAAAACGACTCCGTCTGACTCATCTTGTGTTATTTTTGATAAAAATACTATTAAAATCAGCATTTCAAAATTAATTTTTAAGTAGAACCTTACTGTTTTCGTTAAATTTGTTAAATACCTAAAATATAGCCTTATGAAACTACTACAATTTTTATGTTTATCATTTATTGTTGCATTAACTTCATGCGATCTAAAAAAAGAAAAAGAAGTTCCTGAGGAAAAAGATAATTTAATTTTTCATTCATCAAAACTAGAACGTAAAAAGAATGCTCCTTTTTCTGATGCCGTAGAAGTAGGAAATACATTGTATTTAGCAGGTCAAGTTGGTATTGATCCGGCTACAGGTAAACTACCAGAAGGTGGAATTTTAGCTGAAACAAGACAAACTTTAGAGAATATTAAAGAAGTACTAAAATTACATGGTTCTGACCTTGAACATGTTGTAAAATGTACTGTAATCTTATCAACAACAGATGATTTTGCTGATTTTAATAAAATTTTTCGCGAATATTTTCCTAAAAATAAACCTGCAAGAACTACATTTGCAGCCGGTTTGCTCGTAGGAGCAAAAATTGAAATTGATGTAATAGCGGTAAAAGCAGATGGATTTAAAGACGCAAGAGTTAATTAAAGAAGGAAAAATGCTTCCATTAATGGAAGAGTTTTACACCATTCAAGGAGAAGGAGCACATACGGGAACAGCTGCTTATTTTATAAGAATTGGTGGTTGTGATGTTGGTTGTCATTGGTGCGATGTTAAAGAAAGCTGGGATGCTAACGTACATCCTCCTACAGAAACAGACTTGATTGTTTCGAATGCGAAAAAGTATGCAGAAACTGTTGTTGTCACGGGAGGAGAACCTCTTATGTGGAGCTTAGATTATATTACTACTCAATTGCAAAATCAAAATATAAAAACTCATATTGAAACATCAGGAGCTTATAAATTTTCTGGAGTATGGGATTGGTTTTGCCTTTCTCCTAAAAAAACAAAGCTTCCTCTTCAACGAGCTTACGAAGAAGCCGATGAACTAAAAATGATTATTCATAATAAACATGATTTTGAATTCGCTGAAGAGCAAGCAGCTAAAGTGAATGATAAGTGTTTATTGTATTTACAACCTGAATGGAGTAAACGTGATAAAATGATTCCTTTGATTATTGATTATGTAATGAATAATCCTCAATGGAAAATATCACTTCAAACACATAAGTATTTAAACATACCTTAATAAAAAAAGCGAAACGCCCAAGATTGGGCGTTTTTTGTTCCATGGATTTTACTTTGGTTAGAGTAAAAAGGATACGCTTTTGTTTTCTTTTTTCTCATAGATTTTCCCCGACGACTATGATATAAAGTTTTTTATATCCGACCTTATATAAACAAGGCTTTTTGTAACCGAGACAAAGATATTTTGACTTTATAAAACTGAGGTATGGTTTTCCCATACTAAAAGTAAGGGAAAACCATACTTTTTTCTAACTTTAATGAATTGTTAATTTTTTAACGTTTTTTAACATTATAAGTAAATTTTGTATATTTGCTTTTCGATGATGAATATAAATACATATAAAATACCATGTGCTCCATTAGCACATGTAAGTTTCGGAAGACCTGAAAATGATCTTTTTCGAAAAAGAACGTTATTGTACATATTTAGGAAATGATTAAACTATAAAACCAAAATATATAGGCGTTCAAATTAATTTGAACGCCTTTTTTTATGAATTATAATAAATGAATGAAATTTTAATCAACATATAGAAGTTTGAGAGGTTTATTTCATAATCAATTGAGCTATAAGGCTTAACCAAAAAACTAAGAATCTGGATATATTCCGGACAGGAACCTTATTACCTAAAAATAACTTAACTATTTGATTAACAGTGAATTAAATGTTAAAATTTTTGGTAGAATTATAAAAACCTTATATATTTGTATCGTGATTGATTCAGAATAAAAGAATCACACAAGAAATAAAACAACAACGTATTATGAAATTAATTTATTTATCTAACAGTTTAAAAGAATGCTCAATAAGAGGTGTTCATTTTAAAGGAAGAGTAAGTAATGATGTTTTTTGTATACAAGAATATAAAGAGAATGATTAAAACCCATTTTCAACATATACAAGTACAAAGGCATCTAGAAATAGGTGCCTTTTTTATTTGAAAATATCAAGTACGAATATTGATTAAAAATTTGGAAATATTCTTGATATTTCGTATATTTAAAAGAGAAATTGAAAAGTTATGAAAAAATTAATATTGCTAATTCTAAATGAAAAAGGACGTTTACTCAATGGAACCTTGCGATTACTAAATTCAAATTGTACAGAAGTTAATTCTGGAATAATTTAATTAAAAAAATCAGCTAGCGTTACCTAAAAATTGCAAAGAACGCTTCCTATTTAACGACAATGTAGAATTTTCTGAAGCCTTAACTCAATAGGCCTTGGTAGTTCAAAGTCTTCACGGATTGATTTCACATCAATTTAATTCTACAAACCACCTGATTTACTCGGGCTGGATGATTATTGCCCAGATTTTTCTGGAGCTACACAATCGAAAACAACATTCGATCAACTATCAAGCTGTTTTTACGGCTAGGAAAACTATTGTCAAATATTAAAAATTAAAGTTATGAGAAATATAAAATTGTTATTGTTAACGTTCGTATTAGTATTAACTATCGGTTGTACAGACAACACCGAAAACCTAGTTACCGATACAACACAAAATACAGAAATCACAAACACCGAAAACATCAACGCTTTTGATACAGGAGGTCAAGATGGAAATGGTAATGATGGTGGTGGAAAAGATGGTGGAAAAGGCTAATGTGATTCTACAATTAAACCTCTAATATTATGTTAGAGGTTTTTTCTTTAGTTTTGTGAGAAACAAAATTATCACATTATCAAAAAAATTTTAATAACATTAATTTTCTTTACTTTACATAAATCATTGGCCTTTGAAATTAATTATTTCCAAACCAAAAATGATAGTTTAAAACTTTTTATACAAAAAGCAAAAAATAAAAAATTATCAAATTCCAAAAGAAAAGAAATTTTATTAGATGCATACGAATACTTCAACAATAATGAAATTCAAGACCCAATTCATTTAAGCTCTATTGCGTTTGAATTTTATAGATTAAGAGACACAATAAATTTCTTTAAAACAAATCAAAAGGCTCTTGAATTATCTAAAAAACATAAAAATATATTTTCTATAGGTGATTCTCATTGGAATTATGCTACTTTTTATTTAAATGGAGAAATACATGATAAAGCTTATTATCACTTTAATGAAGCCTATAAAAACTTTATTAAAAATGGTAATAAAAAGGAAGCTTCTAAAATTCTAAATGGCATGGCTAGAATTAAAGGATATTACAGAGATTATACCGGAAGTGAAATATTAAGTATTGAAGCCATAAAACTTTTTAAAGAGCTAGAAAATTATGAAAGCTTATCTAGTTCATATAATCATTTAGGCTTATTACAAAGGGATATTAAAGAATATGATAAGGCTCTAAGATACTTTTCAAAAGCTTTAGAATACTTCAAAAAAGTTAAAATTAAACCTTATGGTATTGAAAATAACATAGCTAATATCTATGTTAAAAAGAAAGAATATTCAAAAGCTCTAAAATACTATTCTATTGATCTAAATCAAGATATATCGAGATCTCATTACGCAAGAGTCCTGAGCAATAGAGCAAATTGTAAATTATTAATGAGAGATACTTTAGGGGTTAAAAAAGATTTATTCGAATCTTTAAGAATAAGAGATAGCTTGGGAAATAAAATTAATATACTGACTTCAAAAATTTATATCTCTAATTATTATACTTACAAAAAAGATACTCTAAAAGCTATTATATATTCTCAGGAAGCAAACTTATTAGCGAAAAAACTTAAAAACGGAGCTGACTATTTAACAACTCTTAAACAACTTGCAGACCTACAACCTAAAAAAGCTAAAAAATATTTAGATCGCTATATTCAATTTAATGATAGTTTAATTAGCGAAGAACGCAGAGCCCAAAACAAATTTACGCGTATTGAGTTTGAAACCGATGAACATATTGAACAAAACAAAATTTTAAGTCAACAACGCATATGGATTTTTGCTGGAAGTTTAGCTGTTTTGTTAATCTCAACTCTACTCTACTTTTTACGCGTTCAAAAAGTACAAAATGAAAAACTTCAATTAGAAGCTGAACAACAGAAAGCAAATGAAGAGGTTTATGTATTAACACTTCAACAACAAGCAAAACTCGAAGAAGAACGTGTTAATGAGCGCAATCGCATATCGGCAGAGTTACATGACGGAATTTTAGGAAAGTTATTCGGAACTCGTGTAAGTCTTGGTTTTTTAGGAATGCAAATGCAACCAGATACTCAAGAACAGCACCAAACGTTTTTAGATGAATTACAAAATATAGAAAAAGAAATTCGAGATGTTTCGCACCGATTAAGTGAAAATTTTGACGATGCTACTGTAAGCTTCTCCACGATTATCGAACAAGTATTGAAAGATAAAAGCGTTATTGGTAATTTTAAGTACACTTTTGTTGATGATACAAACATTTCTTGGAAAAGTTTAGATGAAGTCACGAAAGCAAATGTTTATCGTATTATACAAGAATCATTGCAAAATATTATTAAACACGCTAAAGCAAAAAGTGTAACTTTGAATTTTGGTTTAAATAATCAGAAATTATTCATTACCATAACAGATGATGGCGTTGGTTTTGACACAAAAAAAGGAAAAAAAGGAATAGGAATAAAGAATATTAAAACGAGAGTTGAAAAATTAAGCGGTTCTGTGGACTTTCTTTCAGAAATCGACCAAGGAACTACTTTAACTATAATAATCCCTTATATCCCTAAAAATGCAGCATAAAAAGTATAATGCTTTATTAATTGATGACCATCCTTTAATTGCAGAAGCTTATAAAAGTGCTTTTAAGTTTATTGAAAGTAGAAACGAAGGTGTTTCTTTCAATATTTTTACAGCTACCGATTGTGACTCTGCCTGTGAAGTTTTAAATGAATTTGTAGAAAAAAACGATTCTTTAGATATTGTTTTTTTAGACATGCGATTACCTCCTTCTAAAGACGGAACATTGCTATCTGGCGAAGATTTAGGTTTAAAAATAAACGAACTATTACCTGAAACTAAAATAATTGTTTCTACAACTTTTAATGATAACTACAGAGTTCATAGTATTCTAAAAAACTTAAATCCAGAAGGTTTTTTGGTTAAAAACGACCTAACTCCTGCTGAATTGGTTCAGGCAATTGAAGAGGTTTTAGAAGACCCTCCTTATTATAGTAAAACGGTAATGAAACTATTGAGAAATCAAGTTTCTAGTGATTTATTATTAGATGATATTGATAGAAAAATTTTATATGAAATCTCTGTAGGGACAAAAACCAAAGATTTACCAGAAATTGTTCATTTATCAATGCCAGCAATTGAAAAAAGAAAAAGACAATTACGAAAAATATTTGCATTGAGTTCTACTGATGATAGAGAACTTATTTTAACCGCAAAAGATAAAGGGTTTATATAGTTGAAGAGCAAAGAGTAAAGAGTAAAGAGTAAAGAGTAAAGAGTAAAATTTAAGTAATTTTTGCTTTTAATATTTTTTTGAATGCTAGTCAATAATAATTTAATGCTTTAAAATTCTTTTGATAAAATAAAAAAGCTCACTTTTCAGTGAGCTTTTATTGTTTATATTCTATAAAGTATCTACTCTTTGTAAACACCCATATTTGCATATTTGTCCATACGCTTAGCTACAAGAGAAGTCTCGTCTAAATCCTTTAACTCATCAAAAGCTGATAAAATTTGATTCTTAACTGCTTCGAATGCTCCTTCTCTATCTGTATGAGCTCCACCAGCTGGTTCTTCAATGATTCCGTCAATTAATTTTAACTTCTTCATATCATCACCGGTTAATTTTAAAGCCGCAGCAGCCTGCTCTTTAAACTCCCAACTACGCCATAAAATAGAAGAACAAGACTCAGGAGAAATAACAGTATACCAAGTATTTTCCATCATGTATACTCTGTCTCCTACTCCAATTCCTAAAGCTCCACCAGAAGCTCCTTCTCCAATTACAATAGTAATGATTGGAGTTTTTAAACGAGTCATTTCAAAAATGTTACGAGCAATTGCTTCACCTTGGCCTCTTTCTTCGGCTTCTAAACCAGGATATGCACCTGGAGTATCTAATAACGTTACTACAGGAATTCCAAATTTTTCTGCCATTTTCATTAAACGTAAAGCTTTACGATAACCTTCAGGATTTGCCATACCGAAGTTACGATACTGACGAGTTTTGGTATTGTAACCTTTTTGCTGACCGATAAACATGAATGACTGATCTCCGATTTTTCCAAGACCACCAATCATTGCTTTATCATCTTTTACGCTTCTATCTCCATGTAATTCCATAAATGTATCACCGCAAATAGCCTTAATATAATCTAAAGTATAAGGTCGGTTCGGATGACGTGATAATTGCACACGTTGCCACGGAGTTAAATTTTTGTAAATATCTTTTCTAGCTTTTTGTAATTTTTTTTCGATTTTTTTGCACGTTTCAGTAACGTCTATCTCACTTTCTTTTCCTATATCATGACATTTTGCCAACTGATCTTCCAACTCTTTAATTGGCATTTCAAAATCTAAATATTCCATTTTATAAGTTTGATTTCCGAATTGTTTGTGAAGCAAACATACTAAATTATCGTTGTAATTTCTTTTTAATTTTTGAAGAATTTTTCAATATTCCATTTAATAATACTACAAATAATACAATAAAAGCTCCGTAATAAAACTCTGCATTCATTTGTTCTGTTTCTTTGAATATTATGAGTGCCAGTATTATAGCATAGATAGGCTCTAAGTTTATAGTAAGCATCACGGTGTACGGTGTAATGTATTTCATCACACGAACCGAAGCTATAAATGCATATGCTGTACATACACTACCAAGTATGGTTAAATACAACCAATCGGTATTTTCAAGAATGAAAAATTCTTTTGTAAAACTTCCTGAAAATCCAAGATACACAGTTACAACAACAACACCGAATAATAATTGATACAACGAAATAGAATCTGCTTCGTATTCTTTAATAAAAATACCATTCAATACAGCAAATAAAGCAGATAAAGACGCTGAAATTAAAGCATAAATAATTCCTAAACTATGTTGACTTTCAAAATTAAAGATGATGTACAATCCAAAAACAACTAACAAACCGAGTAACATTTCAACAGGATTAATCCTTCTTTTAAAAAATATTGGTTCCATAAGTGCTGTAAAAAAAGCACCAGTGCTCATTGTTACTAGTGCAACTGAAACATTTGAAACTTTAATAGCCTTAAAAAAAGTAATCCAATGAACCGCGATAATCGCTCCTGTAATAAAAAACTTAAAAATTGCTCTTCTCGGAATTTTAAATGACTTCTTTTTGACTAAAAAATAAGCACAAATGAAGATGACAGCAATTAACATTCGGTACCAAACTAATGGGATTGCCTCAATAGTGATTAACTTCCCTAAAATGGCTGTGAAACCCCAAATAAAAACAATGAAATGTAGTAGAAGATAATTTTTAAGCTTACTTTCTTGCATTGATATATAAATAAACTGCGTAGGCTCCAAAAATAATATTTGGCATCCAAACATTTAATAAAGAATTAGCACCAGCAACTGCTCCTAATACTTCTGCAACTTTCAAAAAGAACACATACACAAACATTATGGCTATACCAAAGGCTAAATTTACTCCAATTCCTCCTCTTCTTTTTCTATGAGCCAATACTACTGCAATTAAAGTTAAAATATATGATGCTAATGGTAAACTGGTTCTTTTGTATAGTTCAACCAAATAAGCATTTAAGTTTTTAACTCCTCTTTTCTTGGAAATATTAATGAATTCAGACAATTCAGGAGAAGGCATTTCTTGTGCCATTGTAGATTTATAATTGAAATCTTTTGGAGTAAAAGAGAACACAGTATCCATTTTGTTCCCTGAAAAAATACTATCTCTATCTTGAAATATTTTTCTTTCTTTCCAATTTAATAGTGTAAAAACACTGTCTTTATCATTCCATCTAATTCTATCCGCTATTAACTTATACTTTAACTTTAATCCGTCATAAGTTTCAGTTGAAAATTGATGTCCTGAATTTCGTTTGAGATCATATGTTTGCACAAACATATAGGTGCTATCATTTAGCTGCAAACTAAAATCGTTAATCATTTGGTCTTGATAACGAGTCTTTTTTAAATAAGTATTCTCAAAATTCTTTCTTGTTTTACTACTTGCAGGCACGATATAATGATTCATATACAATGCAACCGCAGTAACAATTGTTGCTCCAATAAAATATGGGTACAGAAAACGAGTGAAAGATATTTGAGAGCTATTGATGGCTACAATTTCTGTATTATTTGCTAATCTAGAAGTAAATACAATGACAGCAATAAAAAGCGCCAAAGGCATGAAGGTATTAGCGTAATAGATAATAAAATTCTTGTAATAATCATTAACAATGGTAAACAATGTTAACGTTTCATCCCTTAAAAATTTATCTATTTTCTCAGAGATATCAATTGCTACTGCAATAGGAATTAAAATCAACAACGTAAACAAAAACGTTGTCAAATATCTCTTTAATATGTACCAATCTAATATTTTCAAACCTACAAACGATTACTCATTTGTTTTACCATTTTTTCCTTCCATTCCGCGAAATCACCAGCTTTAATATGCTTTCTTGCCTCTCTAACTAACCAAAGATAAAATCCTAAATTATGAATAGAGGCTATTTGTTTACCTAACAATTCTTTAGAAGCAAATAAATGTCTCAAATATGCTTTAGAATATAATGTATCTACAAATGTAATTCCCATTTCATCAATAGGAGAAAAATCATTTTCCCATTTCTTATTCTTGATGTTGATACTTCCGTGAGCAGTAAATAACATTCCGTTTCTTGCATTTCTTGTTGGCATCACACAATCGAACATATCTACGCCTAACGCAATATTTTCAAGAATATTAATTGGAGTACCAACCCCCATTAAATATCTCGGTTTATCTTCTGGTAAAATACTACAAACGACATCTGTCATTGCATACATTTCTTCGGCTGGTTCACCAACAGATAAACCACCAATAGCATTTCCTTCAGCCTCAACAGAAGCAATAAACTCCGCTGACTGTTTACGTAAATCTTTATAAGTACTTCCTTGAACTATTGGGAAAAGTGTTTGTTCATATCCGTATTTTGGTGGCACTTTTCCTAAATGCTCAATACATCTTTTTAACCAACGATGTGTCATATGCATAGAGCTTTTCGCATAATTATAATCGCATGGATAAGGTGTACACTCATCAAAAGCCATTATAATATCAGCACCAATTGAACGTTGAATTTCCATCACATTTTCTGGTGTAAAAAAATGCGTAGAACCGTCAATATGACTCTTAAATTTTACTCCCTCTTCATTAATCTTTCTTCTTCCAGATAAAGAATACACCTGATAACCACCACTATCTGTTAAAATATTCCTATCCCAATTCATAAACTTGTGTAAACCTCCGGCTTGTTCAAGTATATCAGTTTTTGGTCTTAAATATAAATGGTAAGTATTTCCTAAAATAATATCTGGATTGATCTCATTTTTTAGTTCAGACTGATGAACTCCTTTTACAGAAGCGACGGTACCTACTGGCATGAAAATAGGTGTTTCTATAGTTCCATGATCGGTAGTTATTACACCAGCTCTAGCTTTACTCTTTGGATCAGTAGTTTCTAATTTAAATTGCATAGGTGACAAAGATACATAATTGGAAGAATGTGAAAACTTAAATGTTTCTAAATCTATTTTTTTCTTTGACGACCAAATCTAGATCTAGTTTTCCCTTTCGAAGGAGTATTCTTTTTTAAGGGTGAACGTTCTTTTGAAGCTTCTTCTGTTTTGCTAGAAGACTTTACAAGCGCATTAATTTTATCCATTTCAACTTTAGACAATTCTCGCCACTCTCCTACTTTTAAATTGCCTAATTCAACATTCATTATACGAGTTCTTTTAAGTTTTATTACCTCGTATCCTAAATACTCACACATTCGTCTAATTTGACGATTTAATCCTTGAGTAAGAATTATTTTGAATGTTGTATTATTTATCTTTTCTACTTTACATTTCTTGGTAACAGTTCCTAAAATAGGAATTCCATTGCTCATTCTTTGAATAAACCTATCATTGATGGGCTTATCAACTGAAACTATATATTCTTTCTCATGATTATTACCTGCTCGAAGTATTTTATTTACAATATCTCCATCATTCGTTAGGAATATTAATCCTTCTGAAGGTTTATCTAATCTACCAATAGGAAATAAACGCTGCTGATGTCCAACAAACTTTACGATATTTTTTCTTTCTTTACTATCGGTAGTACAAACAATACCTACAGGTTTATTTAATGCGATATAGAGGGTTTTAGGCTTTGCTTTTAATGGTTTACCATCTATTTTCACAATATCGCCCTCAAAAACTCTATTTCCAAGCTGTGTAGCTTTTCCGTTAATGGTAACTCTACCTGCTGTAATCAAACGTTCCGCTTCTCTTCTAGAACAAATTCCGGTAGAGCTAATGTATTTATTAAGATTAATCGATTCTTGATTGTTTTTATCCATTAGAACAAAAGTAAAATAAAAAACCTCAGAACGAGCTGAGGTTTATATGTTTTGTAATATTTAGATATGTTTTTAGAACATAATCATTTTTCTTGTACAACGCGCTAAACTCGGACGACGATCGTAATCGAAACCTAATGTTATCATATGTGTACCATTATTGAATCCTACAATTTCGTTAACTGTAATACTGAAACCATATGAAACATAGAACTTATCCTTTTTTATACCAAATAATGGTGCAATCGCATTAGGCTTAAAGAATTGGTCATTCAAGAAAGTATAACTTAAACCTCCCCATACATAACCATTGAAAATCCTTTTCCTAAGTTTAACGTTCATATCGGTACGAGATCTTTGACTGGCTTCGAAATACTCAACAAATGCTGAAGGCTCTAATTCCACATCTCTATTAATTCGATAATTATAATTTGTGTAAACAGAATACCTTCTTAAAACTCTTGGTTCACCAGTACTAAAATCATCGACATTTTTATCTAATAAGTTTACCACGTTAGCGCTTATTGCAAATCGATCAAAACGATATAACATACTGATATCGAAATTGGATGTATTCAATACACGATCCGGAACAGGTTGAGGTGTGTTATTTTCTGACGTATCGATACCAAATTGAATAAAACTGTAGCTTAATCCAAAAGATAAAAAGCTATCATATACATCACTTAGTATTAAATGACTCGCTAAAGATAATCTAGCTCCTCTTTGAGTTGTAAATCCATTTTGATCACTAAACATAGTAAGACCACCACCAAAACGCTCAGCTAGACGTGCTTCAACCGTTAAAGATTGTGTATCAGGAGCATTTTCAACCCCTATCCATTGACTTACTCCATTTAAACGAACTTGCAGTCCAGCTCCAATTCCAGCATAAGATGGAGATATTAAAAATGGATTATCAGCCATGTGATTTACATATTGTGGTAAATCGACTTCTTGCCCAAATAATTTGGTAACAAATAAAAATAATATGGGGATTATTCTATACTTCTTCATCTAATAATTTTATCTATATAATGTAAAATGACCCATTAAACGTCTACGCTCTCCAGACAATTCTAAGAACTCAATAGTATACCAGTAATCTCCAGATGGCATTGGACGACCTTGATAGATACCATCCCATCCTGTTTGTACTCCGTTATACTTCTGAATTTCTCTACCGTAGCGATCAAAGATAACCACTTTAAGTTGATGATAATCTTGAACATTTATTGGATACCAATAATCTTGAATACCATCTCCATCAGGTGTAAAGATATTTGGAACCTCAATTGTAATATAAACGCCTTCAACCGTAATAGATTGTTCACAGCCTCTACTATCTCTCACAACAATTGTATAATCTCTTGTTTGTGTTATTATAAATTGATTTTCGAAAGAGAAATCGCTTCCATCAACACTGTATTCATACGGAGGAATTCCTCCAGTTGCATTTGCAATTAACATGTTAATTTGAGAATCATCAATTGTAAGTTGTAGTGGTTGTATTACATCAACCTCAATTGGAGTTATAACTCTAATACAACCATTTACATGCTCAACTTCTAACGTATATGTACCTGTAGCAGTAACATTAAATATACCTGTATCATTACTCGCATTTTCAGGTCCTGTTAAAGTGTATACAACATCATTTACATGAATATCCGCAACTGTACCCGTAATTGTAGCTGTACCATCACAATTATAAGTTATATCACTATTAAACTGTAAATCTACAGCTGGATCAAATGTAAATGCAGAAGTTACAGTAGTACATCCTCTGCTATCTCTTACGATAACAACATATGTTTCACCCGCGGTTAAATTATCGAATACTATTCTATCGTTAACGAAAGCTCCACCATTTAAACTTGTTGAATAAGGAGGTGTACCACCTGTTATAGCAACCTCAAATGAAGGTGCTGTATCTTGAACACATAATTGTTGTTGAACCGTAGTTAAATCGATTGTAGCCTCTAATACCGGTGGTTCTAAAATCTCAACCGTTAGAATTTGGAAACAACCTCTTTCATCTTGAGTTGTAATTGTATAGGTACCAGCAGCAAGGTTGTTAAACTCATTACTAGTCTGGAATCTTCCTGGCTCAGAATCAATTTCATAAACATAAGAACCTGTTCCACCAGTTGCTGTTATAGTAATACTACCATCAGTAGCACCATTACAACTTACGTCTACATGTGTTTCCGTTACTTCCAATAAAGGTGGATCAACAATTTCGTGTTCAGCAGTAACAGTAACACAATCTTGACTAGTTACTCTAATACTATATGTTCCAGGACCAATGTTATCAAAGGTATCCGAACTTTGTGGACCTGCTACAACAGCTCCTCCTCCATCTAGTAATTCATACATATAGTTTCCTAGTCCACCTGCAGCTGTAGCAGATAAAACAGCATTTGCATCACCATTACAAGTAATAAATGCAGAATCTGTATTCAATGTAGCCGTCAACGGAACTAATGCTGGAACCGATACTAAAGAAGGTGCTGAGATACATCCATTCGCATCTCGCACAAATAATTCATAATCTCCAGCTGGTACTGAGAATGTATTACTCACTACGAAATTCACTCCATCAATACTATAGTCGTAAGCACCAGTTCCTCCAGTTCCTGTAACTTCAATTGTAGCATTCGGTGCTGTACATGTAATTATTGAAGTAACTGAAGCCGATGATGTAACATCACTTGGCTCTGCAATAGTAATAGGGAATGTATTGCTACAATTAAACTCGTCGTAAACTGTAACTATATAATTACCAGCCCCTAAACCTGTAAACACATTATTAGGTTGAATTGAAGAAACATCTCCATTAGGGTACGTTAAACTATAAGAATAAACTGCTGGACTTCCTTGTCCTCCTGACACTGAATTAACTTCAATTTCTGCCGTTTCTTCTCCTTCACAAGCAATCGAAGTTGTTTCAACTACAGTAGCAGTTATAGTTGTTGGATCTGATAATGAGAATGAATCAGTTATTGTACATCCATTTGCATCTCTCACAGTAATTAAATAATTACCTGAAGATAATCCATCAATAATATTATTCGTAGAGAATACCTGAACTACTGTTGTTGTAGAAGTATTTTCTAATTGATATTCATAAGCTCCCCAACCACCTGAAGCATCAATTATTACTTCACCACTATTTGGAGAAATACAATTAATAAGATTTGTAGTAAATGAAACTCCTAGTGCAGCAGTCGGCTCACCAATAATGACTTCCTCTGAAGTAACTGGACAGAATGGACTATCTGTCATTGTCACAGTTACATAATACGTTCCTGCCCCTAATGTATTTACTGTAGTAGAACCTGTTGCCCCTGTACCTGAACTTGCAATAGTATCATCACCTGTAGCAGGAGTACCATTCGTATCCATTACTTGGTAATCATATAAACCAGTATATGGACTACTTGATGGGAAATCGAAAGTTATACTACCATTAGTATCACCTAAACAAACTACATCTGAAATATTAGTTATGTCTAAGTTAAATGTAGGTGGTGGACTAACTTGGTGATCCGTTGTTACAATACATCCTGTAGTAGGATTAGTAATTGTAATCGTATAAATATCTTCAGCTAAACCAGTAAATACTCCTGTAGTATTCGTAGATGTAAATCCTGTATTCGCTCCACTGATAGCAAAGTCTGCTGTTAATGCAGCTGTTGAGGTATACGTTACTGTAATATCTTCTCCCGTAGCACAATCAATCGCTTTATCAACTGTTACTACTGGATCACTAATTGCATTGAAT
>NZ_JBMKKT010000078.1:0-914 GCF_049239625.1 Tenacibaculum sp. MEBiC06402 | reverse complement strand
ATAAGATTGAATTTCCGGCGAGGAAATTCAGCCGAAATTAATTATACACTATGTTGTACACCGTAATTCATCTATTTTTTAAATCTATCTGTAATCTTTGTCCAAAAATTTGACTTGTCTTCCTCCATTTCTTTCGTTGTCAAATCTTTCTCGAAATTGCCCCGATAAGATTCAATTATCCTTTTCAAATCCTTTGTGCCAAAAAATGTACTTGGAGATTTATCATGTTTCATTCCATATTTAGCAAATTCCAATGATTTTTTTGGATTAGATTTTTCTACAATCACTGCCAAAGCCCAAGCCAATCTTATATCAGTTGTCATTGGTGTCAATCCACCTTTAAAATCTGGTATCGGAATGAACCTATTTTTAATGTCAGATATTTTGACCCTTTCCAATAGTCCAGTATCACTTTTGAGTCCGTTTATAATTGGTAAGGCATATTTTGAAATATATAGAATTACATCGTCTATGATTTCAAAGTTTTTCGATTCTGAATCAGTATAATTCCACCATCTATCACCTTTACCTTCTTTTGCCAATCTTGTGCGAAATTCGCAATTATAGTACTTAAGTTTTTTGAAATCTAAATCCTCAAATCCGTTGTTTGTTATCTCTTTCGGGTGAATTCCTAACTCAACACAAAAACTTCCACCATATCTATTAGCTTGCAAACCAATTGTAAAAACGAAATTATCAGAGTCCATTATATAATTGAATCCAGAACCTTTAAATCCGAACTCACGAATCTTAGTTCCGAGATATCTTCCAATTTGTTTTCTAAACTCCTGTGTCGTCATTTGCAGGTCTGTTTTTTATGGTGTACAACGTATTTGTATAACTGTTGTTACGGGATTAAAGTTGCATATTTTGTTTAGAAACTAGCGTTAGTAATTACCGAGTGGATTCAGACG
>NZ_JBMKKT010000077.1:0-2910 GCF_049239625.1 Tenacibaculum sp. MEBiC06402 | reverse complement strand
CGTCCGAATCCACTCGGTAATTACTAACGCTAGTTTTTAAACAAAATACGTAACTTTAATTCCGTAACAACAGTTATACAAATACGTTGGCAAACATTTAAAAAAATATTGGAAAAGAACGAATACATAGAATTTGAAATGAATAATGAAGATAGGTTTAATGACTTAACTAAACTTCTTGATCTCATTTCAGTATCTAAAAAAAGTGGAGATTATAAATCCGACAAATTTTGGTTGGAAAAATTTCCTAATTACACTCTAAAAAACTATTATTTCGCTGACTCAGACTTGACACCTAAGATTGAGACATGTGAGACCAAAGAGGAAACTTGGCATTTTTATTCAATGGTAGAACATCTTGTTGAAAATATTGATATTGAATTTCTGGAATGCAAAAAAATCGGAAACGGAAAAGCGAGACTTGAATTCTATTCTTGCGGATATCCTTATGGCGGAATAACAGGTTTAACTATGTTTCTAAAATCATTTGACTTTAAAGCGACTGAAATTGATGAAGGTGGTGGAATCTATAAAGTGGAATGGAAAAACGAAATGGAATTTGAACTGAAAGAAATTAAAACGGTTGCCAATAATAGCTATAACTTATTGTGGCAAAAAGCTAAATCAATTTTTAATTTATAAATAAAACGATTTGCCAACAAAGTGTATAATTAATTGCTTCTGATTTTCCTTTCGGAAAATCCTCGCTCTGAATTATAGCCTGTTATTTTTTACTAAATTAGTTGCTGAAACACGCAACGAAATCATACACAAATACGTTGTAAAACATTATGAGAAAAATCCGTAATCTTAATATCATACTTTACATTTTATCATTTGCAACAGCTTTTGCCCAAAGCAATATGATTACACCTAAAAATGGAATTGATGGTATTTCTATAAAAATTGACACATCTAATATTTCGGTTGTTGAGAAACTTTACGGAAATGAATTTGAATTGAATGCTAACCAATCTTTCACGAGATATACATATCCAAAAATTGGTTTAGCATTTCAATATGACACAGCTGATAAAAATAAAATTATTCGTTCCATATTTTTGGAAAGTCCATTTCAAGCCAAATTAAAGAATGGTATAGAACTAAATAAAACTTCAATGAAAGAAGTTTGGGAAACCTATTCTGACAAAGGTTGTTTTACTTCTAAAACATATGCTTGGCATTCACAAAAAGGTATTTCTTTTTTCATCAAAAAAGATTCTACAACAAAAGGTTATGATAGTGATAAGAGAATATATAAAATCGAAATTCATAATAAAAACGATTTTGGAATCCCATCTCGAGTTAATTATGAGTTTGATAAGGAGCGAAAAGAAAAGCGAATACAAGAAATGGTTGAAGTTTTGATAGATGATAATTTTACCTTTGAAAAATTTGATGACTTTTGGGAAATTCAAAAAAAGAATGACACAAAACCTTTTCCTTTAAAAAAGCAAGATAATTTCAGAAGAAAACTTGATTTCGATTTAACTCAACTTAATAGTGAAATTAGAATTTATGGTAGCGTTTTTGAACTTAACGTTTTAAAGTGTAATAATGACTTGGTTTATTTAAAGCTCTCATCCGAGAATGAGATTTTAGTTGAAAGATATTCTGACGAACAAATCGACTTATTACTCAAAAAGCATCAGAAAAAAACAAATATTCCAATCGACACAAAAAGCGCTATTGATTTTCCTACTGACACTTATGTTTATGGCACATTTTGCGGATTTGCAGGAACACCACCTAATGAGTCACAAATTATGATTGATTTAGTCAATGAACGAAAATATTATAAACTTGCAAGACGACTAAATTCAATGAATCCAGAAATAGCAACTTATGGATATATTGGACTTGACTTTTTAAGAAAAAAAGGAATCGAAATTAAACCGCCTGAATTATTAAAAATGGAAGAATTGAGTAAATCTAATATTCAATTAAACACTTGTCAAGGTTGTGTTTACGGTGTCACAGAAACAATTCAAGAAGTTTTAATTGAAAATAATTTAAAAGTAATCTACGAATCTTATAAAGATAGTGGAATGCTAAAATAACGTTTTACAACAATGGCTATAAGTAATTGCTTGTTCTCGCCTACTTTTGAAAATCCTCGCGGATTTTCAGTTTGGTGTGTACTTGCAAAGTTAAGTGCTAACCCACGCAACTACTCATAGCCGAAACCGTTAGCAACCATATAAAAATGAAGTCCAAGATTATAGGTAATATTGAGCCACACAAATTTGATCCAGACCTTTATTTCGCTCAAAACATTGAGATTCCATATTTTGACAATAAAAAAGTAAATATTGGTATTGCTGCTGCAAATTGTAGCGATACATTGATTGAAGCAGATAGTGTTTTGAAGAAGTTTATGACATTAGATATAAACGATCGAAACCGACATTCAAAACTGTTAATAGATTATTATGAGACCTGTGTAAAGTTTGGAATTGCAGAAAAGATTGACTTGAGGAACCCAACTGAAATTTGGAATTATGTGACTCCAACAGAAATTATAGTCGATTCTGAAATGCATGCTGGATTTTATATTATGATTTCGTGTGAATGTCAATGGGAGCCTGAGCACGGACTTCAGTTGGAATTTCGAAATGGAGATGAGTTAGTAAGAGCAAGTGGTCATGAATAATATAAAACGGTTGCTAACAAGGTGTATAATTAATTGCGGCTGTCCCGAAGCTTCGGGACCTCACCCGAAATTCAATCTTATTAATTATCTTTCCGAAACAATGGAAAGCACTTCCGTCCTTTCCCGCAAAAAATCATACACAAATACGTTAGCAAACACTGTCGAAAATGATGTGTAGCTTTCTTTCTGATTAATGAATGTCAGTTTAAAATTTTGGTTTTTAATAGTAATTCCAGTTTTATCCTTTTTTTAGAGAA
>NZ_JBMKKT010000076.1:0-2905 GCF_049239625.1 Tenacibaculum sp. MEBiC06402 | reverse complement strand
CGTCCTTTTCCCGCAAAAAATCATACACAAATACGTTACCAACAAGCTGAATGAACGAACTGCTAGAATTAAATAAAGAATTTTTGATTAAAGGCTATTTATGGATTAGTGGAATTCTGAGTAGCGGATTTTCAATATATCTGCTTTTCTTTTTTGCAGAAGTTCCAACTAAATGGGTGTTAATAATTTACTCTATAACTTTAATTTTTACACCTCTATTAGTTTTATCTGCTTGGATTTCTGACTGGTTCCGAAAAAGGAGATATAAAAAACGGATTCTTACTAAAAAACCATACTCGGAATTGGAAAAAATTGGATTTACAAAAAAAGCTATCAAAACAAATCATAATAGTTTGGTTGACTATATTAAGTTCGCTGAAATTAATGAATGTCAAGTTGCTTTTGATATCGACATAAGAAAACCAAAAATCGCTGAATTTAGTATTTACGGAATGACTGACCATCTGAATTCTAAAGACTACTTGAGAAAAGCAAAAGAATATGACTATTCGAATATTGACTTCTCTCGTTACTCTTTTACAAAACGAATTGACACTAGAAAACAAAAACTGAACTCAATACAAGAATTAGAAAAAATCTTAGTAGAATTGACTCACATTGTGAAAAAAGAAAAATATGAACCAATTCCAATAACTGAAATAAAGCCAGTTGGTAACAATGTATAACCGCAATTACGGCGGATTCGACTACGTCCGAATCCACTCGGTAATTACTAACGCTAGTTATTAAACAAAATACGTAACTTTAATCCCGTAACAACAGTTATACAAATACGTTGTGTGTAAGCTGAAAAACTGAATGAAATGCCTCATTATTTATTAGAGAGTTCTCAAGAATATGCAGAAGAGACCTTCCAAGAAGTCAAAATTAGATATACTGAATTTGGTAAAGACCTTTATGAGATTTTAAGAGTTTACGAACCTGAAATTTTTAAATATTTAAGATTTTATAAAGCAACTAAACTGGTTGAAAAAACCACTTGGGGAGAAATTGAAACTGAAAATAGTTATGCAATATTTGAGGATGGAAAAAAATCTTTCGGAATACTACTTGAGCCAATGACTCCTGTAATCTGTTTACATAATCAACTGACTAAAATAGAAATCGGAGATTGGAATGGGAATGATTATTATGGAGAATCTATCGAATTCATTAAGAAAGTGGTTTTGCAAAATGAAAAGCCTACACACAACAATGTATAACCGTAATTACGGCGGATTCGACTACATCCGAATCCACTCGGTAATTACTAACGTTAGTTTCTAAACAAAATATGTAACTTTAAGTCCGTAACAACAGTTATACAAATACGTTCTACGCAATTTGAAACAAACCATTGTAACTAAATGAAAACACTTTTGAATTTAATATTATTACTTTTTACATCAGTTACTTTTTGCCAAGTAAAACCTGATTTTAAAGTTTATCAATTTTTAGGAAATGATAGTATTAAAGGTCATATTTCAAGAATTGTAAAACATAATTCAAATGGAAAAATATCATTTGAAGAATTGATAAATTATAAAACTAGTCGCAATAACGGATTTATTGATGTACGAAAAATAAATTTTTACAAAGACACTATTTTAATAAAAACTTTAAAATCTTATCCAAAGTCTAAATCAACAGAAAAAGATAGTTCAAGAACTGAATATAAATACAATACTAAAAATCAATTGATTCAAGAAACCCATTTTGATTATAAGAGACGATTGAAAAAAAACATTAGAAAAGGCATTCAATATGGCGATTGTATTATTGAACCTTCTGATTATGAAGAAGTACCAACTTGGAAAATAACGTCACAGATTAAATTTACGTACAATAATAAAAGTAAAAAAACTGAATATTATGCATCTGAACACCATTGGAACAATCAGAATCGTTACAAATATGTTTATGATGAAAAAAACAGAATTATAAAAGAAACCTCTCTTGACCATAATAGAGTCATTTGGCATAAATATTATTCTTATGTCGAAAATGGATACAATTATTTTTTAGATTGGTATGGAGAATTTAAGGTTAATACAATATCTGATTGGCCATATAAATACAAAATACGATTTAAAACAGATAGTAACGGAAATAAAATTGAGGAAACTAAATTAAACAAAGACGGTTCTCAAAATTATAGAGTTGTGAGAACAATCGATAGTTTCAATAGAATAGAAACTGAAAAAAGATATGATTCAAAAGACGAAATTGAATTGACTAAAATTTATATTTACGAATAAAAACTGCGTAGAACAACATGTATAATTCATTGCTAGTACACGCCTACTTACGAAAATCATAGCGGATTTTCTATTTGGTTTGTATTTGCTAGTTTAGTTGCTGAAACACGCAACGAAATCATACACAAATAAGTTAGCTTTCATTCCAAAAAAGAATAATTGAATATGAATATACTAAGAAAAAAAGACGAAATACTTGCGGCTCTTGGAAATATGAGAGCAATGAAAAAATTACATGTTGACACTTATACTGAGGATAAAATTAAAAATATTTCAGGTATAAAAATTGCTGAATCAAAAGAAGGTCAATTCTGGATTGAATTTCAAGAACTGAACGGAACCCTATTTATGAACTCTAAAATTTTGTCGAGAATTGACTTGAAAACGTTTAAGGGAGCGAAAATAATTTTATTGACTGATGAATACGAAATAGAGATTAATTCAGACGAAAAGACTATTGAGTCCGACTTCTCAAATATTTCTAATACTTGGATTACTAGAGTTAGTTTCATAATAGAACAAAAAGAAAGAGATCTTATTGAAAATAGAGAATTTGAGGAATTGGAATATATATTCAAGAAAAGCGCATTAAGATTGAGAGCAAAAAAAACGAAAAGCTAACACCGTGTATAATTAATTGCGGCTGT
>NZ_JBMKKT010000075.1:0-3380 GCF_049239625.1 Tenacibaculum sp. MEBiC06402 | reverse complement strand
ACATCGGAAAACGACTCGCGTCCTTTTCCCGCAAAAAATCATACACAAATACGTTAGGCACAATATCAAACTTAATGAAATTGCAAAAAATTATAATATTCTTCCTATCAATCTCAACTGCAACCTTAGGGTTTCTTTATTTTAAAGTCAAAAATCAAAATAAACACTTTACAGAAAGTAAAAACAATAAGTTTGAATGGAAAAATGGTGATGAAATTTTAAACAGTTATTGGAAAAAAAAACGACAAATTAGCTTCTCAGTTTTTTGACCAAAACTTTGATAACAATTATGAAATTATTAGAACTTTTACTACTTATGGAAAACTATACCAAACTTCATTTGATAGAAATGAAAATGGTGTATATGAGAAAGTAGAGTGTTTTAATGTGACTGGAGAAAAAGTTGGTGAAATAATAGATTATGACGAAGATGGAATCCCTGAAGAATTTAGTTTATTTATAAATTCTGTAAAAAAACTAAAATTCAAAGACGAAAATTATGATGGGATTTTTGAAAAACTTACTATAACAAATGACTCAATTATAACTGAGACTTTGACTGAAAAAATATTTGACAAATAAAGTGCCTAACACCGTGTATAATTAATTGCGGCTGAATTTCCTCACCAGAAATTCAATCTTATTAATTATCTTTCCGCAACATCGGAAAAGAACTCGCGTCCTTTTGCCGCAAAAAATCATACACAAATACGTTGTACCTAATTAAACCAAATCACGGAATGAAAGAAATAAATCAAAATTATCTTTTTTTACTACTCGTATCATTCTTTTTTGTCGCCTGCCAAAATCAATCAGAAAAACCAAACTTAAAAACTCTTTTCGGAACAACTATTTCTCAAAAAACAACAGACGATTTTGTAGAAGCTCAAAT
Organism: Tenacibaculum sp. MEBiC06402; assembly: GCF_049239625.1. Taxonomy (NCBI): domain Bacteria; kingdom Pseudomonadati; phylum Bacteroidota; class Flavobacteriia; order Flavobacteriales; family Flavobacteriaceae; genus Tenacibaculum; species Tenacibaculum sp. MEBiC06402. The sequence continues at coordinate 2,488 of NZ_JBMKKT010000075.1, read as the reverse complement.
GGAATCACTTAATATACCAGCTATATCTGTTGCTATCGTAAATGATGGAGAAGTAGTATATCATAGCGTAAAAGGATTTGCTAACAAAGAAAAGCAAGTATTAGCAGACAATAATTCGATATTTGAAGGAGCTTCTATATCAAAATCAGTTTTTGGTTTTTTTGTAATGACTTTCGTTGATGACGGTTTGCTTGACTTAGACAAACCACTTTATGAATATTTACCAAATCCAGATATCCAAAACGATGAGAGATATAAAAAGATAACAGCTAGAATTGCACTTTCACATCGATCGGGATTTCCAAATTGGCGTACTGATTATCCTGATAAAAAACTCTTCATTCAATTTGAGCCTGGGACTGACTATCATTATTCTGGAGAAGGTTATCAATATTTAGCGAAAGTTTTAAAACATATTTTAAATACTAATTGGGCTGGATTAGAGCAAGAGTTTCAAAAAAGAGTGGCTATTCCATTCAAAATGAAGCACACTAAGTTCATACAAAATGATTACATCAAAAAACATAAAGTCCAACCTTACGATATTAAAGGGAAATGGATTGATAAATATGCATCTGATCTATGGAGTAGTTACGACTCAGTTTTTGTTGCCCCCACAACAATTCATTCAGAGGCGATTGACTTTTCTAAATGGATGATTGCTATGATGAATAAAAAAGGTCTGTCGGAGAACGGATTTAAAGAACTTTATAAGTCACATTCTGAAATAGCATCAGGATTTCTTAGACAGGACTATACACTGGGTTTTACAAAATTATCTATTTTAAATATTGGTGAACTCTATACTCATAGTGGGAATAATGATGGTTTCTCTACATATTTCGCCTTAGATAAAGATAAAAAATGGGGGTTTGTAGTGTTTACCAACTCTTCTAGACTTGGGGACCAATTTGCGCAAAACCTGACCTATAAATTATTATTGTCAGGTACTATTGGTAAACAAATTGCCATTGGACTTACCTTAATTTTTGCTTTATTACTTCTAATTGTAAATCTAATTTTTGTTCTTTTCAAAAAATCAACTAAGAATATGATTAGAAAGACCAACTTTAGAATAGGATTAATAGCATCCATTTGTTGTATGTCGTCATTAATTTTGATGCTTACTACGAACTATGGAGCTGTTAGATATTTATACCTATTTGTAATATCTATTGTTCTGCTTTTGGCTTTTAAAACATTGAGGATGATTGTAAAACATTGGAGTGAAAACAAAAGCAAAAAAATAGAATTAGTTTTTCAAATGGTTTTGCTTTTGGGAGTTATTATTTCAGGACTTACAGTTGGAATTTTACAATAAATAACTAGGCACAACAAGGTGTATAAAAAATAGCTGCATTATCTATAAATCAAAAATTATAACTAATTCTAAATCATGAAAAATGAATGAAAAATTGCTACTAAAATTACCGCAACTTTTCATACACAAATACGTTGTACACCATTAAAATTCATGAAAAAAATGACCTATAAATATTCTATTTGTCATCCTGAAAAAGAAAATATTGAATATCTTAATAATCCCATTTCAGGCAATGAAGTACGAAAAATAGCTGAGAATTATCCTTGGATTGAAAAATTGAAATTTTCGGATTCATTAAACTCTGAAAACATACATTACAGTCCTTCACTTGACTTTACTTGTATTGAAAACGGAAAAAGTTTCTGTTTGACCGCTCATTACGATAAAAACCAAAATCTTGAATTTTCTCTTTGGTATAATAGACCCAAAAAAGTAAAAATCTTATTTGGATTGTTAGGAGAAAAAGAAAAAATGGTAGTTGACGATGTTTGGGGAATTAGTTTAGAAAAATCCTTGAATTATTTGGAATATTTTGTGAACGGAAATCACTCAATGATTGAAAAACTATATAAAAAATAACGGTGTACAACAATGTATAACCACAATTACGGCGGATTCGACTGCGTCCGAATCCACTCGGTAATTACTAACACTAGTTTCTAAACAAAATATGTAACTTTAATCCCGTAACAACAGTTATACAAATACGTTGTGGCACATTTGCTCGACTAACTCAAAAAGATAGAAATTAAAGAAATTTATGGAACCAAACTTTGTGAAAGTAGTTGAGTGTTTTAACATTACTGGACTCGGACTTTTGATAGAGTTAAAACATAACTTAAACGGAATTCCACCGAACACAGAAATAATTGACTGTACCACTAATGAAATTTGGATTGTTAAAAAAAGAGTTCATCACGGAATTTTAATTTTAGACAAATCTGAAAAATATTTTGAATGTGAAACTGAATCAATGCACGTGGATAGTTTTTTCAAAACCCTATCGGAAAGAAAAATAGCAGTGGAAAAGGAATTAGACAAACGTAATAATGGTGTTTATACATATCTAATCAAACCTGAGAAGAAAAAACAAAAAGTTAAACCTGAAATTGGAACTAAACTGAAAATAAAAACGACACCACAACAAGGTGTATAATTAATTGC
>NZ_JBMKKT010000074.1:0-995 GCF_049239625.1 Tenacibaculum sp. MEBiC06402 | reverse complement strand
TTAATAAGATTGAATTTCCGGTGAGGAAATTCAGCCGCAATTAATTATACACGTTGTTGCTGTGCGTTATTTTACCAATTTATCATCACAAACATATTGTAATTTAGTAAGTTAATGATATAAATCTCACAGATAGTTATCAGTAATTTAGTTTTGAATTAGCTCTCAAATTCTAGATTATAGTAGTCTTTGAAAAAATTTAATAAACTTTCTGAATAAGGTTCAATACTGTTTTTAATGATTATTTCTAGATCTATACCTTTATAATATGTAATAATCTTTCCGTTATGTTCTGAATCAATATAAGTTAGAATAGATTCACTTGCTTTAGAGAAATCTTTCATCCATTTTCTAACAGAATGTGAAGATTCTAATATTTTACTAATGTCACTTGTTACGGCTCCAAAGTCAATTTCATATATAGGTTTGTTATTGAGTTTTGATATAGATGTTTCAAAATTCCCAATGCTTATTTTTCCGTTACCTAAATAAGAACTTTGAAAATTTTGGATAAATTCTTCTAAACGACTTCCATCAAATTCCAATGTCCAATCACCAACGCTTGAAATGATTTTAGGGTCAATGTCAAATATGATGCTTGTAGAAAAGTAAATAGCGTTAAAGTCTTGATAATTTCCTTTCTTATCAAGAAAATTCGATTCATCAATATTTTGATGATTTGAGTCATAGAAATGTATTCCATCACCGTGAAGAGTATAATTCTTATTATTAATGATTACATTAAAAGAATTATTATCTGAATCAGTATTATCTTTAATCCAATGTAGACATTTTGAGAGATTTTCCTCTCTAACATATGTTCTGATTGAGTAATTTAAACCCATTTTGATTTTTTATAATGCATAGCAACGTATTTGTGTATGAAAAGTTGCGGTAATTTTAGCAGCAATTTTTCATTCATTTTTCATGGTTTAAAATTAGTTGTAATTTTTGATTTATTGATAATGCAGCTATTTTTTATACACCATGTTAGC
>NZ_JBMKKT010000073.1:0-2110 GCF_049239625.1 Tenacibaculum sp. MEBiC06402 | reverse complement strand
TAAATATGTCATTTTATTCATTTCGTTCAAGAGCTTCTCGGTATTGCACACAACGTATTTGTGTATGATTTTTTGCGGGAAAAGGACGCGAGTCGTTTTCCGTTGATGTGGAAAGATAATTAATAAGATTGAATTTCCGGTGAGGAAATTCAGCCGCAATTAATTATACACGTTGTTGTACACTGTTATTTCTATTCAGTGGGATTTTTAAATTCAGGTTTAAGTTCAACGGATAAATCCGAAAAGATAATTGCATTCAGGTCCGTTTTTAAGCTCCAAAGTGTTTCAGTCATAAACACATCCAAATCATTTGGAATTTCCATTTTGCTCTCTTGGAATTGTTTTATAAGCACATTTAAATATTCAGAGATTGTTCTTTTTCCATCTGCGTCTAGAAACATTTCTTGAAACCAATATTCCATCGTAGTCGCTATGATTTTTCCGTTTTCATCTTTTTCTAATAATGCAACTTGATCTTGTTTAATCCAAGTCCATTTTTTTGTTCTTGAAAAGTACTTGTCTTTGAACTCATAAGATTTTATAAATTCAAATTCAGGTATAGTTTTCTTTTTCTTTAAGAATCTATTTAATATTCCCATTTTTTAGTTCAGTTTGGTAATTGTGTACAACGGCTTCGGCTATGATTAGTGCAGGAATAGGGAAGCGGAGGCTTTCCGATTTAGCACTAAGACCAAGCATTTTGTTTGCTTTTATTTTTTCTTATTCAAAAGTCAAATCAAAATGATTTGACGACTTTATAAAAATACACTAACTTTTGGATTAAACACCTAACCTTGCATTAATTATAGCCAATGTTAGGCAAAGTATTTTATTCTCTATCAATTATTCTCATAGGATATGTCTTTTGGATTTCAACCAATTCTTTATCCGTTAGATTCTTTAAATTCGAGTTATATTTTTTCCTTGCTAAGGATTCTCTTAAGGATTTTATTTCACCTGTTATTGCATTTTGAATATCTACATAAAAGCCATAATCAACAAGTTTGTTCGTTTCGAAAATGATTATTGATTTAGATTTTTTTTCATATTCAAAATTTTTAATTTTCTTTTTTAACGAGTTAATATCAACTTTCTTTTTGTTTACGTAAATCTGATTATCAGAATCAATATAAACCTCAATAGCATCGTTTAAATCATATTCTGTATTCTCTTTTTTATTTTCAGTCAAAGTTTTTGGAAGTCCTTTCTTATCAATTTGTGCTTGACACGAAACAATTAAAATTCCAATACTTAAAAGTGTAAGTATATTTTTTTTCATATTTTGCCTAACGTTTTGGTATAAGCTTTGTTGCGTTGATTTTAGCCTAAAAGTAAGTAAAAATTAAACAACTTTGTGCCTGCGTATTTTTCCGAAGGAAAAATTTAGCAGCAATAAAGTTTATACGGTGTTAGGCACTGTATTTTTTCATAAATATGGATATATTAAGAAGTAATAAATTCCTCCAAATATTCCAGCACCTGTTAAATAATTCAAAATTGTTTTTAAACCATTCAATTCTTGAGTAACTTTCAACCCTTTGTAAATTAATATTAATTGCCAAATTCCTAAAACTGCTTGTACAAGAGAAAAAATTCCGACTAATAACACAAGAATAATTGCAATAGTAGATTCAATTTCCGTTGTCAAAATTCTTGCGATTAAGACATTGACAATTATAAGATATACAGAAAAAGTAGATGGTAGGTAAGACCAACTTAAAGTATTATATATTTTTTTCAAGTCATTTTTACCTCCAAATACTTTTCCAGTTAATTTAATGAAAATCCCAACACTAAAATTTGAGATTAAGCCATAGATTATTCCAATTAGTAACATTCCAAGAATCGAAGCAATTGTATGCTCAAAACTTTCAATTTTTATTAGTCCTTTTGATTTCATTAAATAATAAATGAAAATGAAACCATTAGAACTAAAAAGCAATGAAACTTTAAACCAATTAATCTTTTCAGATTGAATTAATTCAAAAGTTTCTGTAGGTCTTTTCCAAAATGCAATTAGTCTATTCATATATTGTGCCTAACGTATTTGTGTATGATTTTTTGCGGGAAAAGGACGCGAGTCGTTTTCCGATGTTGCGGAAAGATAATT
>NZ_JBMKKT010000072.1:0-1399 GCF_049239625.1 Tenacibaculum sp. MEBiC06402 | reverse complement strand
TCAGGAAATTCAATCTTATTAATTATCTTTCAGCAACAACGGAAAAGAACTCGCGTCCTTTTCCCGCAAAAAATCATACACAAATACGTTGGCAACAATATGAAAAAGAAATTAAGAAATAAAAAAACTCAAAACCCATTTTCTGTTTTAGTTATACTTTTAACTATGGTTGGACTTGGTTTTATGTTTCTTACTTCGATGTATTATGAACCAAGTTGGAACTTTAATTGGAGTAATATTAGAAAAAACATTAGGGACTCGATAACATTATCGAAACACAGAGGAATTACTAGCGGTGTTGGTGGTATGGGAATCTCAACTAAAAGCGAGGTAAGAACTAGGATTTGGGTAATGAAAAATGCCACTGAGCATGAATTACTAAAACTTACAGAATATCCTAATGGAACAATAAAAGCTATTGCTTATGAGGGTTTATTAAGAAAAAAAGAATTTAATAAAAAAGCTGAATTAACATTGAGAGCTTTAAAAGACACTACTTATCTCTTGAGTTATCAATCTGGTTGTATAGGTTGGGAAAGAAAGATTGGAGATTATCTTATTCAGGATATTCTAATGATTGACGATGAAATGCCTCCACCACCAACTGGAATGAATTCTAATATTAAATTGACCGAACTGGAAAAGAAAAATATTTTATTAGAATACAAAAAACAAAAGAAAACTGAATAATACAGTTACCAACAAGGTGTATAATTAATTGCGGCTTAATTTCCTCGCCGGAAATTCAATCTTATTAATTATCTTTCGGAAACAACGGAAAAGAACTCGCGTCCTTTTCCCGCAAAAAATCATACACAAATACGTTGTAAAACATTACTAAATGACTCTAAACATAATAGAACATAATTATATTTTTAGACATAGATATTTCACCATATATAAACTTATCGGAATCTTCTATTTTTATTTTTTACTTAGTTATACTTCAGGGAATTCAGACAACTCCTTTTTGGAGTATAAAAGTTTAATTAAGACTTTCTCTTTGATTTTTATGCTAACAACTTTTATCCTGATTCTGATTAATAACTTTATCTACTACAAAGGAGGTCATATAAAAATAGAGTTTGAGTTAATTACTATAACAAAAAACGACTGGACAAAAACAATTGATTTGAATAAAATAAAATCAATAAGAGTAGAAAAAAATCGTGGAAAAGAATATGCTTTTTACTTTGACGATTTAAGCTTAAATATAGAGCTTAGTGAATTAGAGCTAAAAAATTTAAAAAACTTAAAAACTATAGTGCCTTTTAATTTTGGTAAACCAAGTTTAATTGAAAGAATTAAATACCATTTTAAAACATTTTTAACTAAGAATAAATCTTTTATGGATGAACCTTATCGAAAATAAAACGTTTTACAACAAGGTGTATAATTA
>NZ_JBMKKT010000071.1:0-10174 GCF_049239625.1 Tenacibaculum sp. MEBiC06402 | reverse complement strand
CTACAGGTGAAACTGGAGCAACAGGAAGCACAGGAGCGACAGGTGAAACTGGTGCTACAGGAAATACAGGTGCTACAGGAAGTACAGGAGCGACAGGTGAAACCGGTGCTACAGGAAGTACGGGTGCAACCGGTGAAACAGGAAGTACAGGAGCTACAGGAAGCACGGGAGCGACAGGAAGTACAGGTGCAACGGGTGAAACAGGAAGTACAGGAGCGACAGGAAGCACAGGAGCAACGGGAGCTACTGGAGATGCATTCATAAAGGCTTTTGCAAAGGTTAACGGATCTACGGGAGCATTAATCAGATCTCAAGGAGTAACTTCAGTTACTAGAAATAGTACTGGTAATTATACTGTTACTATCCCTGATAGAGGAAATGCTGATTACATAGTTAATATAACTGCATTTAGTACAGCAGGTCTACAAGTTACAGGACAAGTTACTAATCAAACAAATACAACTTTTACAGTTCAACTTTATGGAGGAAATATATTCCTATACTTAGTAGATGCAAACTGGTACTTTACTGTGGAAGATTTATAAATCGACAAAAATCAATAAATGAAAAAAATTATATTAATATTAGTGTTTTTCTCTACTTCTTATGTTTTCGGACAAGTCTATCCTGGAACACCGGTATCTGGTTTTCCAAGTGGTACAACCTCTGAAATAACTGCACTATCTCCATCTGTTGAAGGTATAGTCGCTTACAGTACCGATGAAAAAATCTTTTACTATTATGATGGAACTTCATGGTTGAGCTTAAGATCTCCTCTTAATTCAGCAAAAATATTTTATCCTCCATCGGTAGCAATAGATGCATCAACAACCGGAACAGGAAGAACACTTAATCTTTACAATGAATACATTTCGCAATTCGGAACACCTGCGGTAATTAGTACGGGAGCCCCAACTAGTATTCCAACTTATTCTGCTTCTGAGTTATATTATTACGTAACTGCTTATGATACGAGCATTTTAACTATTACAAGTATCGACGCTTCTGGTCTTATGACCTACAATGTCGATAATGTTCCTAGTGATGACAATACAATTATTAATGTAGTATTTGTTGTAAAATAATGAGATTGAGATTATTACATTTATTATTCTTTATTAGTGTAAATTTTATTTACAGCCAATCCACTAATGATTATAGAACAGTAGCTTCTGGTAACTGGACTAATGTTGCTATTTGGGAAGTTTATAATGGAACGGCTTGGGTAGCTGCTACCAATTATCCGGGACAAGCAGGAAATACGACTAATGATGTTACAATAGGAAATGGCGTTACGGTAACTATAAACAGTGCAATACCAGATCCTATAAATTCTGTAACATTGGGTGATAGAACAGGTGGAATTGATACACTACTGATAGGAAATACCGCTAGTTTAAATACTACTTCTCAATTCACAATTGCTTATGATGGATTATTGAACTGGACAGTTAACAAAACCTTTTCCTTGCCAGCAGGTACAGCTTTCGCTGTAGAATCGCCAAATCCAGACCCGTCTTTAACGCTTGGTGTTGATCATGGAATCTTCGAAAACACTTCTGCTTGTAGTGCATCAAAAATATTACAAATTGGTTCTACGAAGTACGCTACTTGTAATGGTAGTGGTGGTAGCGGTGTACAAACGTTTAACACTGTAAATAATGAGGGAGGTAATTTAAGCGTATTCCCTACAGCAACGCCAGACCCCGCTTGTGCGAATCAAGTTTTACAACTTAATGCTAATCCTGGAGGAACAGAAGTTAATGACACTCCTTTAACATTTAGCTGGACCGCCACAGCGCCTTCTGGTTATTCTTTCAGCTCTAGTGTTGAAAATCCAACAGATACTCCACCAAACCCTGGAACATATACATATGAAGTTACAGTAACTAATAATTCCGGACTATCCTCGACTGGTTCAGTTACCGTTATTGTAGAAAATTGTAACAAAACTATTATAACGAATAGAAGAATTACTTTTAGAGTAAAGAATTAAATCCCCAATGAGAAAAAATGTAATACTGATATTTATATCTGTGCTAACATTTAATATCGTTCAATCACAAGTATTTCCCGGAACTCCTGTATCTGGATTTCCAATCGGTACTACAGCACAGATTAATGCTATAACCAACCCAGTAACTGCTACGATTGCTTTTAGTACAGATGAGAGAATTTTTTATTATTATGATGGTCCAATTGGAATCCTTTTAATAGTTCAAACTATACCTTCGGAGATATAAAATATGGAGTACAAACTTCAGATCATTCAGGATGGTATTTACTTAATGGTCGTTCAATAACCTTATTACCTTCAAATGCTCAGAGCAATGCAAGTAATCTTGGGTTTACATCCAACCTACCCGATGCTGCTGATAGGGTTTTAAAGCATCCAAGTGCTGGTGAAAATATAGGAGATATTGGAGGACAAACAACCACTACATTAACTCAAGCTAATTTACCTAATATTAATTTTACTGGTAATACATCAACAGATGGAAATCATAACCATACTTTTAGTAGAAGAACAAGAGCTAGAAATGTAAGAAATGATGATTTTGACGAATCTTTAACATTTTACAATCGTGGCGGTAGTTCAACAACCAGTACAGATGGAGATCATACTCATACAGTTAGTGTTAACAGCGGTGGTTCGAACCAAGCATTTGAAAGATATCAACCATACTTAGTAATTAATACTTTTATTTATTTGGGAAATTAATAAAATGAGACTCTCACTAATATAAAGCATCTAGTGACATTATAATGTATCGTGTGTCATAATTATAGTTACGAAATTTTGAATTGATAATTGATGATAAATTATTTAATTTAAAGTTATATATTGGCTAAATAAGTATTATTCATGTTGTTTATCTGAACATAAGTTCAGTTCATCGAAATTAAAACAGAGTAAGTTTCATATTGTTTAGTTTTAATTTGTGTAAGTGTAAACGTGAATAAGCAACTAAAGTTGAATAACATTAAGATATTAACCCTAAAATATATAATGAGAAGAATATCCCTACTCTCTTTATTACTTCTTATCTCGCTTAAAGTAATCGGGCAAACTGCTTTTAAGAACTTTGGAAATATTCAAATGCATTCTGACGCTTCGATTGGTTTTCATACCGATTTAATTAACGATGGTCAATTTGATAATAACCTAGGTTTAGCTGGATTTTATAGTGATAGTGAGCTAAGAGTTGTTTCAGGTATTAATAGACCCGTTTTTGAGAATGTAGAAATAGATGCTTTAAATGATTTAAACTTAGAAACTTCACTTGGTATATCTAATCAATTGGAATTTATAAATGGTAAAGTAATAACTCCAAGAGATGATATCTCTATATCTTTAGATTTTATAAACCATGATTTATATGTCGGAGAAGATGATGACAGACATACGGATGGATATGCTTCTGTTCTTGGAACAAATGAGTTTATCTTCCCTATTGGAGATGATAATCGTTTTAGACCGATGATTATTCCAAATCAAGCATCAGAAACTTATTTTAATGGTGCTTATTTCTCTGAAAACCCTAATACTCCTTCTACATTTGCCAATATTTTTTCAACGAATGAGAAACAGGTAATTCTTAGAGACGTGAGTAGCTATGAATTCTGGGATTTAGACGGTGCTACAGAAACGACTGTAACTCTAACATGGGATAGTTTTAGCAACATTCAAGATATATCTCCTCTTCTACCCTTGTTACGCGTAGTTGGTTGGAGCAAAGCTGAAAACAAATGGATCAATTTAGGAGGTGTTAACATTCAAGGTGATTCAACTGAAGGCCGAATTACATCTTTAAATTTTATCCCTGATAATTATGAAGTTATTACTATTGGTTCTATTTTCTCAGATATTGAATTGGGTAATAGTGATAACTATTTAATCTCTCCTAATGATGATGGAACAAATGACGCACTAGTTTTTGACGGATTAGAACTTTTTGAAAAAAATGAGTTGGTTATTTTTAATAGATGGGGAAATGAGGTTTATAGAAAAAAGAATTATGAAAATGACTGGGGAGCTATTTCGAACGGAAGAGCCACCGTTCAAAAAGCGAATAAGCTACCTACCGGAACTTATTTTTACACTTTAAAATTCGGAAATAATCGTCTTGACAGACAGAAAAAAGGCTGGGTATATATTAGTTATTAATTGTTACTTTTGAATAAACTTTTTTCTTGATAGATCATACTTTTGTCATACCAACTTATAAAGAGTCTCCTTATTTAGAATCTTGTATTTTAAATTTAAAAAAGCAATCTGTTTCTAGTAATATTATTATTACAACTTCTACACCAACAGAACAAACGAAGAACGTAGCGGAAAAGTACAAAATACCGTACTTTATTAATGATAATGGAAAGTTTGGAATAGGGAACGATTGGAATTTTGCATTATCCAAAGTAGAAACCAAATTAGCTACAATAGCGCATCAAGACGATATTTACGAGGACAAATACACAGAGAATATTTTAAAAGCATCTTCTAATCAAGAAAAATCTTTATTGTTTTTTACCGATTATAATGATTTGATTGGAGAATCAATAAGGCCTAACTCATTAAATTATTTTATAAAAAAGACCTTGCTCCTTACCTTTTTAGTTAAAAAAACTCATCATAGTTATTTTTTCAAAAAGAGTATTTTGGTTTTTGGGGATGCTATCTGTTGTCCATCTGTTACTCTAAATATAAAAAACATAAAAAACGCAGACAGGCTATTTTCTCCAAATCACAAATGTGTATTAGATTGGATAGCTTGGCTTGAGCTCGCCAAAGAAAAAGGTAGTTTCACTTTTATAAACAAAAAGTTAATTCAACACCGAATACACGAAAGTTCTGAAACCTCAGTCTCGTTAAACTCAGGAGTGAGAGAGCAAGAAGAGTTTGAAGTTTTTACGAAAATATGGGGAAAACGTATTGCTAAACTATTAATGCGCTTTTATTCTTTCGGACATAAAGATAATATCGTTTAGTTTTTCTGAGCTACAGAAACAAACTCGTTATACTTAAAAAATTTACCTACAAACCTCGGAAAAGGAAATGAATAAAATTTCTTTTCGTTAGCTCCTAATTCAGAAAAAATCCTTTTAACGACTTCAAAATCTGTGAACTGAACATGCGTTTGATCTGATGCATAACCGGCTTCTTGAGGTGTAATTATAACAATTTTTCCTCCATCTTTTAAAAATGGTAAATACTCTTTAAGTAAATCTATTGCTTGTTGCTCTGTCATATGCTCGGCAACATGCGCCAATAATATCGAATCGAAAAATTTCTCTTTTGAGTGTTCTGAAGTTAAAAAATCCTCATTTGTGTAAGCTAAAAGTCCTTTTTCCTTGCAAATAGCAACAGAATCTTTGTTATGGTCAACTCCTACTCCATTTCCTTTTATATGAAGTAAATTTCTTCCAATTCCACAACCAATATCTAAAGTAAACCCTAAGTCAAGTTTATTAATATTATATCTATACGGTCTTTGAACATCTAACAATGTCTTCCACCATACAAACTGTTTATCTACTAATCTCTCGGTATAATCTTTATCAATTGTGTTTTTACTCATTACTTCTGAAGTTTTAGTTGATTCTTAGCATAGTTTAAATTGTTTTTAGCCAAAACAAAATCTGGAGCAATTTCAATAGCTTTCTCACAGGCTTCAATTGCTTTATCGTATTGCTTCATTGATGAATAAGAACTACAGATATTATTATATGCCTGGTAAAAATCTGGCTTCAAAGCAAGTGCTTTCTCGCACACTTGAATACATTCTTTAAACATACCTCTATTATAGTAAAGTAAACTTAATTCAAGATACTTACTCGCAGTAGGATAAATTTCAGCTTCTTCAGCCTTAATTGTGAGTCTATCTTTCTTATTTTTAGCTAAATCTTTATGTTCAAGAGCTACTTCATCATTTGGTAATATAGCCAAAGTTTGAGCAACTAAATCGTTTAGTTTTGTCCATTCTTCTAAACTATAATATGTTCTGATAAGCAAATGCCTATTTGCCAAATTATAAGAGTTCAAATTAATTGCTTTTTCGCCATACATCATAGCTCTTTCTAAATCTCCTTTTTTACTCAATTCTCTCGCATAATAGTAATATGGCAAGTCGTCATTTGGCTTTAAGGCAATAGCCGAGTTAAAAAATTCTTCAGCCTTTTTATAATTCTTCATTGCTGAATTAAGAATCCCTAAATTAATATGTAGCGTGTGATAATTAGGGTAAATTTTAAGAGCTCTGTTAAAATAACTTGAAGCTTCTGGATAGTTTCCTTTTGCCATTTGAGTAAGACCGTAATTCATTAAACCACGTCCATTTTTTGGGCTCTTCTGAGTTACATCATACCAAAAAGTTTCATCATTCAACCATACTTTATTCCTTTGGTAAGTTCCAAAAGCATACGAGCAAAGAACTAAGAAAACACCAGCTCTCATAAGGTTCATTTTCAATGCGGAAGTCTTCAATTCTTCCTCAAATTTTAAAACATATAACCCAATAGCGTATGAAATACTGAAAGTTAATCCAATGAACGGAAAAAACATTCTGTGATCGTTCATAACCTCAGAAAGCGGAGCCAATGAAGTTGGTAGTAGGGCAAACATAAACCAAATTAATCCGAAGGAAATTGGTCGAGTTTTTCTTTGTAAAGAAGTTTTTACAGTAATATAAATTAATACGCTCAAAAACAAAATTCCAGCGATTATTCTATCATCAAAAAAATTCGGAATAACAGTCCAATCGGTATCTCCACTCAAACTAAATGGTAAAAAGAAACTCACAAAGTAATGAAACCAAACAAACGGCTGGGTTTGAATATAATGTGTTAGATTGTTTGATAAACCAGCAATAGAACCTGTTTTAATTAATGTATATGATTGTACAATCACAATTCCTATAACTAGAGGAAGTAACTTTAAAATGATATTAAATGACGTTTTAGCATTAGAAACTTTAAAAAAATCTGAAACTGATTTATCCTTCTCAAAAAAGAAAATGTAAACGAACAATAACATCGGTAGAACTATAATTGTTTCTTTAGCTAAAACCCCAATCATAGCTGGAATGATATATAGATAATTTTTTCTTGTTTTAGGCTTTAAAACAAATAAACAAAACGAAATGACTATAAAGAAGGTCGATAACACATCGGATCTAGAAATAATATAATTTATAGTTTCAGCATTAACAGTATGAATACCAAACCATCCAACAGCAAGTAAACAAATGTATTCCATCCAATTATGCGTAATTACATTTGACGTAATTTTTTTAAACATAAAGAACATCAATACTAAAAGTGCTATAAATACAATAAATGTTGATAAATGAAAATAAAAGGGATCCAAGCCTCCTCCTATCCAATAATCAATTGCTAATGTTGTTGTTACTACTGGTCTTAAACCCCAGTGATCCTTAGAAGAACTCACCATTTTGGTATCAACAAAAAACCTAGGGATATTTTCTATGTTTCTAATATTTACATTATTTACAATTGCGTGGCTATCATCAAAATGAAAACCGTTTTTGAAGTGATTAGAATATGTGAGTAATAAACCTATAAAAAGAATAGCTGATAATATTAAAATTTTTCTTTTCTTCACATTCATAAAAATAATCTATATTAGTTTTTGTAAATCCAAATTACTAAATTTTAGTCTATAATTGACCAGATGAATTCCAATTTTTCAAATCATAAAATAGCTATTGTAATTCCTTACTATAATGCTTCAAAACAAATTACTCGGGTAGTTTCTAAAATCCCAGATTATATACACTCGATTGTGATAGTAGATGATTGTAGTAAAGAACCTTTACCTGAGAAAGAAATAACTACAACTCTTAATGGTAAAAATGAATTCGTTTCTTTAAAGAATGAAATCAACTTAGGTGTTGGTGGCGCCACTAAAAAAGGATTCCAATACGCTTTAGATAATAGTTTCGATATTGTTGTTAAGGTAGATGCTGATGATCAAATGGATTTAAATTATCTTCCAAATTTACTGAATCCATTGGTAGAAAATCGATCTGTAATTACAAAAGGAAATAGATTCAAAGATTTAAAAGCGCTAAAAGCTATGCCTTTTGTGAGAAAGTTTGGAAACTTAGGAATATCTTTCCTAACAAAAGCTGCAACGGGATATTGGCACAATTTTGATCCTACAAATGGCTTTTTAGCTATAAAAACAGCTGTTTTAAAAGAAATCGATTTTTCGAAAGTACATAATCGATATTATTTCGAAACCTCATTATTAGCAGAGTTTTATTTTCAAAACGCAAAAATCATTGATGTTCCGATGCCAGCAATTTATGGAGATGAACAATCTAACATGAACGTTTTTAAAATGCTTTTTATCTTTTCCCAAAACTTAACAATTACATTTTTTAAACGAATCGTTAAACGTTATTTTTTATATGATTTTAATATAGGTTCGGTTTACTTATTAATTGGAATCCCTTTATTTTTCTTCGGAATTATATTTGGTATCCAAACCTGGGTTGTTCACAGTTCTAACAATACATTTACTCCTACAGGAACGATAATGATAATAACGTTATCTTTAATCCTTGGATTTCAATTACTCTTACAGGCCATCCAAATAGATATTTCAAATGCACCTGAAAATTCTTAAAAGTTTTCTTTAATTCGTGGTGTAGTAGGATTATAACCAAAATCAGCATCTGGTAATTCTATACCTAAGTGGTTAATAATAAAACCTATACTTGCATAATGATGGATTGCATGACTATGTGCTTGCACTAAAGCACTTCCTAAAGTATAATTTGTAGTAATTTTTCCTGTTCCCAAATCATCCGTCACCCTTACAATTTTATCAAAGTCATTCTGATCAATTGTTGCCAATCTCTCTATAATCTCATTAAAATACGCGATACCCGATTCTGTTTTGATTTGAGCCAATTCATTTCGCTCTCTATCAGAGAAATCCACATCAGCTCTGTCAAGTCCTTTAAAAATACAGGAAAACACATCTAAAATGTGTCTCATGTTATTTCCTATGCTAGAATAATATGGAGGTACAGTACAGTCACTATACTGCTCATCTGTTATGGTATTTAATAGCTTTATACCTCTTTGGAGATTTTTTTCGATTGCATCAATCATAAACCAAAAATCATAATAATTTTTTAAAGAAAAAAGAAAATCAATGATAATTCATAATCATTGAAAAATCCTTATCAAATCAAGTAAAACACTTTATTTTATTTATTAATAAGCGTTCAATTTTTAATTAAAATTATTTTTTTGGCACATAATTTGGAAAGTATATATCAAATGCGGCAGCCGAAAAGCTTATAGAGTAGGCATAACCCTAAATAAGGTAATTATGAAAAAACAATTATTATTAATAGTAGCAATTATGTCTTTTAGCATTTTAAATGCTAACAACATAAAGAAATCGACTAGTAAAATTGGGGTTAACAATCGTTATTTTGATGACGCTGTGACCTTTGTCGAAAGAGGAATTAAGTTTCATGTTTTTTTAAATGGTGAATTCGATTTTAATACTCATCCTAAATTTAAAAAAAGAAGAGGACGTGGTGTGCGTATCGAAAGAAACTATAGAGGACAGATAAGAAGAATTGGAAATGTTTTCATCAACTATGACAGAAGAGGTAATGTAAAAAGGATTGGAAGTATCTTCTTAAACTATAGATTCGGACAATTAACACGTATTGGTAATATGTCAATACAATATGATAGATGGGGGAATCCATTTTTTAGAGGACGCGTAAAGGGTAGGTTTTACAATGATAATGTATTTGATTATGGATGTAGTGTCGATTTAGGTTTCAATTCTGGACACATTTATGATTATGATGATGGATTCTTTTATAGAAATAGCTTCAGAAAAAATTATCGTCAAGTTAGAGAAGACGAGAACTTTTATTACTACAGAGCAAATACAAATGCTGAAGGTAAAAAACATAAGCTTATCAAAAGACGAAGAGCTAAGAGTAGTAAAAATTATAAAGAAGGGAGAAGATAAATAATTTAAAAAGCCTAGCAATTGTTGGGCTTTTTCTTTATTAAATTTTTAAATAATGAATCCATAAATTTTGATCAAAAAAAAACGCTCAATATAAAATTGAGCGTTTTTTATTTAAAAGAAAGGCGACGACCTACTCTCCCACCA
>NZ_JBMKKT010000070.1:0-495 GCF_049239625.1 Tenacibaculum sp. MEBiC06402 | reverse complement strand
TAATAAGATTGAATTTCCGGTGAGGAAATTCAGCCGCAATTAATTATACACGTTGTTGTGTACAGTTTTTTATTTCTCAACATCCCATCCATCGTAGAGTTCAATTGAAAAAGATTCAGCCAATTTATTGAATCTCAGGTTGCGTTTATGTAAAACTTCAGGAGTGATAGTCTCAATTTTCTGAATATTCAATTTCCAATCTCCCAATTCAGTTTTATGAAGTACGTTTAATTCAAATCCTTCTTGACTCAAAATTTCTAAAAGCTTTTCTAGTTTATTTTTGTTTTTATCGTAAAAAAAATATCCCCATTTAAGATTTTCATTTGTATTCCAACTGTCTTCAGACATTGAGGTGAATATGTTTTTTATGTTTTGTAGGTCTGATTTCATCTCTCAATTGTACACAACGTATTTGTGTATGATTTTTTGCGGGAAAAGGACGCGAGTTCTTTTCCGATGTTTCGGAAAGATAATTAATAAGATTGAATTTCCGAT
>NZ_JBMKKT010000069.1:0-36389 GCF_049239625.1 Tenacibaculum sp. MEBiC06402 | reverse complement strand
TCCTGTCGCTCCTGTCTCCCCCGTTGCACCTGTTCCTCCTGTAGCCCCAGTTTCACCCGTTGCACCTGTGTTTCCTGTTGCCCCAGTTTCACCTGTGGCTCCTGTGCTTCCTGTTGCTCCGGTTTCACCCGTTGCACCTGTGTTTCCTGTTGCTCCGGTTTCGCCTGTAGCTCCTGTATTTCCTGTTGCTCCGGTTTGACCAGTAGCACCTGTACTTCCTGTAGCACCAGTTTCACCCGTTGCACCTGTGTTTCCTGTTGCACCTGTTTCACCAGTAGCTCCTGTATTTCCTGTTGCCCCGGTTTCGCCTGTAGCTCCTGTATTTCCTGTAGCACCTGTACTTCCTGTAGCACCTGTACTTCCTGTAGCACCTGTGCTTCCTGTAGCTCCCTGAGCAGCTATGTCAGAAATAGGCACGGAAAGTGTCCCATTACTATCTGTAATTTCTAAATTACCACCATTTACCCGAAAAGAAATATTAACCTCGTTAGTTGGGTCACTATCGTTATCGTTTATTAGAGCAGATAAATCAATTGAATTTCCTCCTGAAATTGTAAGAATATTCGTATTAGAATCGAAACTTAGTTGTTGATTAGGAACAGTGTTACAAAGGCTTAACCAATTATTTCCATCGTATTGGTATAAGCATCTGTCATCTGTATTAAATATAAGGGCTCCTTGAAGCGGGATTATACTATTCATTTGAATAGTATTAATCCTTGTAAGTACAAAAACTTTATCATTGCTTTCTAATTCTAATATAGAATTAACATCAATAACATTCGGGTTGTCTCCAATTTTAACTTGGGAATAACCAAGAATACCTGAAAAAACAATGATTAGAGTAATAAATTTCTTCATACACGGGGATTTTCACCTTCTAAAAGTAAGAAAACAGATTTACTTATTAGACACACGGCACAAAAAATAGTCACAAAAGTCGAGTTTTTAATTGTTTATAAAGGTAAACAGCCAGATACTTTCTTCTATTGGAGTTTTTTTATCGATGAAATGTAATTTCTTAACTCTAACATTTCATTAACAAATTTTTTAACACTTTTATAAGGGATGTTTTTAGTTCTATGATTTTCAGTAGAAATTACAAACAATGACTGCCAATGTTTCCTGATTTCTTTTAACGCATTAAAATAAGTATAGTTTTGCGCATCATATATGTGAGTAGGTTCTGCAATTATACCATTAATTTCAAGTACTTTATAATCGGTGCCGTTTTCTAACTCTTCAAAATCATTATACTTAATATCCACTCTTCCGTAATACCATCCTTCAATGGAATGACTTAATTCATCAAATGTTTCTATAAGTTTTCTTGATATTAAATGATTTCCATTAATGAATTGAGTTCCTTTTGAGTGATTACCGATGACCGTAAGTTTTATAACTTGGTTTAACTCAGGAATTCTGTGTAAACTATTTGAATGAATACTCTGGAACAAATCTATGTATAACTTTGCTCTTTTATCATTTAAGATTAATTGCTTAAGCGTAGATTTTCCATCTCCTGTAACACAAATAAATTTTTTCAAAGTAACCGAACTTATTCTACCTTTATTTTCATTCGGATTTCTGTGATAAAAAACACCACATTCATTTTTATAATCCAAGAATTCTTGGATTATAATATCAATAGGGTAGGATTGTAGGTATTTTTTTAGAGCTTCAATAGAATCAATTTTTTTTACTAATAGTCCTCTGAAACCAATATCTGGTTTAGCTATCAAAGGAAACTCTATTTCTTCTTCTTTAATTCTTTTTATCACATTTGAAAAGTCAAAACCAACTTTAACCAAAACTGATTTAGGTCTAAACTTTTCTGGAACTAATTGAATGGTTTCGTATTTACTCTCAGTTCCGTTACCGGAACTTTTAATAGCTGGATTTGCTGCACTAAAAAAAGCCGCATGTTTTGCTCTTAATGCTAAATAAAAAGCATAAGGTAGGTTCGGAATATAAAACATAGAGGTTGGCCAATATTCCCAATTTATATATTTTTCAATATTGATCTTCTTAAGCAAAATTTATTTTTCAAATAAATAATTTAATAATGTTTTAAAAGACTTAAAACCAAAATAGACGGTAAATAAAATTAAAAATATTGAAATTACTAATAATGTATAACCAATTAATGCCATAAGCATTTCTTTATAAGTTCTTACCATTCTAAAAGCTAAACTTAACAGAAGAGGTGAAACCATTAAAAGGAGTAATAGAATAAGAAAATTTTTAATCGGTTTATCGTAGGTTTTTTCAGTCATTTTTAAATTGTTTAATTACTTCTCGGACGTTTCCATGTTTCTTTAAAAGTTCTTTCGCAGTTGCTTTGTCAATATTCAACTCAGATACTAACATTTTTTCTCCACGTTCCACCAATTTATTATTTGATAGTTGCATATCGACCATTTTGTTTCCTTTGACTTTGCCAAGTTGAATCATGGTGGAAGTTGAAATCATGTTTAGTACTAATTTTTGAGCGGTACCAGCTTTCATTCTTGAGCTTCCAGTTACAAATTCAGGACCTACAACCACTGTGACAGGATATTTAGCCGTAATTTCTAATGGACTTTTTGCATTACATGTTATACAACCTGTCTTTATGTTATTATCATTACATCTTTTCAAGGCATTAATGACATAAGGAGTCGTACCTGAGGCAGCTATTCCAATAACCACATCATTTTTTGAAATATTATACTCTTGTAAATCTTTCCAACCTTGATCTTCAGAATCTTCAGCAAACTCTACAGCTTTTCTAATAGCAATATCACCACCCGCAATTAATCCAATTACAACATCATGTGAAACTCCAAAAGTAGGAGGACATTCCGAAGCGTCAACAATCCCCAATCTACCACTTGTTCCAGCTCCCATGTAAAACAATCTTCCACCAACTTTTAACTTTTCTACAATAACATTAACTAATTTTTCAATCTTAGGAATTGCTTTTTCTACAGCTAAAGGAACCGTTTTATCTTCATTATTAATGTTTGTCAGAAGTTCATTGACTGTCATTTTTTCAAGACTGTCGTAGTTTGAATCTTGCTCTGTAGTTTTAATAAAATCCATATTTCAAAGTTACAATTAAAAATAGTTAAGTTTAGAAAAGAGGTATAAAAAATGCCGGTAACTTTACCGGCATTTTTATAAATTATATTGTTATATGTTACTAGATTTTAGCTAAAATACTATTTAGAGTTTTATTAGGTCTCATAAAACTATCAGCTAATTCATCCTTAGGAACAAAATAACCACCTATTTCGATTGCTTTTCCTTGAACTTCATTTAATTCATTTACAATCTTATCTTCGTTAGATTGCATTGCTTCAGCAACAGATGAAAATTGATTTTTAAGTTCTTCATTCTTATCTTGATTAGCTAATTCTTGTGCCCAATACATAGCCAAGTAAAAATGACTTCCTCTATTATCTAATTCGCCAGCTTTTCTAGATGGAGATTTTTTATTGTCTAATAACTTTTCAATGGCATTATCTAAAGTTTCAGCTAATACTAATGCTTTTTCATTGTTATTAGTTTCACCTAAATGTTCTAAAGAAACGGCTAAAGCCAAAAATTCACCTAAAGAATCCCAGCGTAAATGGTTTTCTTCAACAAATTGTTGAACGTGTTTTGGAGCAGATCCACCAGCACCAGTTTCGAATAAGCCACCACCGTTCATTAACGGAACGATTGATAACATTTTAGCTGAAGTTCCTAACTCTAAAATAGGGAAGAGGTCAGTTAAATAATCGCGTAATACGTTTCCTGTAACAGAAATTGTATCCTGACCAGCTTTAACTCTTTCTAATGTATATTCAGTAGCTTCAGAAACTGATTTGATTAAAATCTCTAAACCATCAGTATCGTGGTTTGGTAAATACGTATTTACTTTTTTAATTAATTCAGCATCGTGCGCTCTGTTTTTATCTAACCAAAAAACCGCTGGAGCTTTCATAGCTTTTGCTCTAGTAACAGCTAATTTTACCCAGTCAGCAACAGGGGCATCTTTTGTTTGACACATTCTCCAAATATCTCCTTCTTCTACAGAATGCTCAATTAATGTATTTCCTTCGCTATCAATTACAGAAACTTTACCAGCAGCTGCAATTTCGAAAGTTTTATCATGAGATCCATATTCTTCAGCTTTCTTAGCCATTAAACCTACGTTAGGAACAGTTCCCATTGTTGTAGGGTCAAAAGCACCATTCTTCTTACAGAAATCAATAGTTGCTTGGTATAAAGAAGCGTAAGAACTATCAGGAATCGTTACTTTAGTATCTTGTTGTTTTCCGTCTTTATTCCACATTTGTCCTGAAGTACGGATCATTGCAGGAACAGAAGCATCAATAATAATATCAGAAGGAACGTGTAAGTTAGTAATGCCTTTATCAGAATTTACCATTGCAACGTCAGGGTTGTTTGCGTAAACAGTTTCTATATCAGCTAAAATTTTTGCTTTCTTTTCAGCAGAAAGTTCTTCTAAATTTCTTAATAAATTTCCGAAACCATTATTTACATCAACTCCAATTTCTTCGAAAGTAGCACCATGCTTTTCAAACAAGTCTTTAAAGAAAACACGAACCGCATGTCCAAAAATAATTGGATCAGATACTTTCATCATGGTAGCTTTCATGTGTAATGAAAACAATACACCTTTATCTTTAGCATCTTTAACTTGTTCGTCTAAGAAAGTTAATAATGCTTTTTTATTCATAACAGAAGCATCAATGATTTCTCCTGCTAATAACTTTGTGCTAGCTTTTAAAACTGTTTCAGTTCCATTAGCATCGGTATGAACGATTTTTACGTCAGTTGCATTAGGAACAGTTACAGATTTTTCATTGTGAGCAAAATCTCCTTCGCTCATTGTAGCTACGTGAGTTTTAGACTCAGAACTCCAAGCTCCCATTGAATGAGGATTCTTTTTTGCGTAATTTTTTACGGCTTTAGGTGCACGACGATCTGAATTACCTTCACGTAAAACAGGGTTTACCGCAGAACCTTTTACCTTATTATATAGAGCTAAAACTGCTTTGTCTTCATCTGTTTCTGGTTCTTCTGGATAATCTGGAAGATTGTAACCTAAAGCTTGTAATTCTTTTACAGCTGCTTTTAACTGAGGAACGGAAGCACTAATATTTGGAAGTTTAATAATGTTTGCCTCAGGTTTTGTAGCTAATTCTCCTAAAAACGCTAATGCATCTTCAACTTTTTGATCTTCGGTTAAATAATCAGAAAAGTTTGCAAGAATTCTTCCTGCTAGTGAAATATCTTTAGTTACAATTTCTATGTTAGATGATTTGGTATATGCTTTTACGATTGGCAAAAACGAACGAGTAGCTAATGCTGGAGCCTCATCGGTTTTTGTGTACATAATTTTTGCAGTTGTACTCATATATTAACTAGTTATTTTGTTTGAAGTGGTGCAAATTTACGTATTACAAATGGTTTTTGAAATATTAAATTTTTATTAAAATCTGCGATTTGTTGAAGATTCTTGAAATTTTAATTAAAAGCAAAAAAAAACGATGTTAAATTAACATCGTTTTTTAATATTCTTTGAGAAGAATTAACTTCTTCTTTCTTTAATTCTTGCTTTCTTACCAGTAAGACCTCTGAAGTAGAAAATTCTAGCTCTACGTACTTTACCTCTTTTGTTAATTTCAATTTTTTGAATTGATGGTAAGTTGATAGGGAAGATACGCTCAACACCTACAGTACCTGACATTTTTCTAATAGTAAACGTTTCAGAAGATCCGTTTCCTCTTTTTTGAATTACAACTCCTCTAAAGAACTGAGTACGAGTTTTGTTTCCTTCTTTAATTTCGTAGTATACAGTAATTGTATCTCCTGCTGCGAATTCTGGTAAATCGTTTTTAGTTACGAATTCGTCTTGAACAAATTTAATTAAATCCATTATTTCAAAAATCTTTGAGATTTTACAAAGCAACATTCACGATTCTCGTCAGAGGTTGATTTTGCGTGTGCAAATTTATGACTTTGCTTGAAAATAAAAAAAAAAAATCAATTATTTTTTATGCTGATAATTAGAGCAATAGAATACCCAAAACTTCCTTACTTTTTTTCCGTTTAGTGATATTATAATCGGTTCTAGTTCTTCGGCCTTTTCGAAATATGTTTCTATTTCTGGTAAAGTATTCCCTTTTTTATCTTCATTTTTAAAACGCTTGTCAGAGTCAATAAAGATAGCATCCCGACCATTTAAAATTGATAAATCGTCTCCTAAATAATCAAAATGTAAAGCATGTAATCCAACAATATTCTGAGCATATACTTTTTCATTCATAAAAAAGTTAAGTGCTGCCGAGGTTTTGTAATTATCATTTGAAAAAATAAAAGTATTTGGATGTTCTTCTTTTAGTTTTTCAATTTCTGTAGCTAATTCTTTCCAACCAACCCAAGTATCATCACTTTTAATTGGAACTAAATAGAATAACACCTGTAAACTTACGAGTAAGTGAATCACTATCGAGATTAAAACCTGATACTTAATCCATTTTTTTGAAATATAAATACTGACTAAAATAATTCCCGTAATATAGGAAGGCATCATCCAATTTAATTTTACCCAATAAACAGGAGTTAACGAAAAGAATCCTAAAAACGTTGGAATAAAGAAAGCAAGTAAGAATAAAGTTTTACTTTTTGGTAGCTTAAATTTTAATAAGAATCGTTTTACAAACTTGAATGTATATAATAGAAATGCACCAAATAAAATTGGTAGTAACAAAAGAGACTGATGACCTATTGCTCCGAAAAAATACTTAGGAGATATTTGGAATTTAGAAATACTACTGGTTCTATTTGAAGATTGAAATAAGAATGAAGCAAATTCATTTTGATAATTCCAATACCAAACAGGAAATGTAACAAGGGCAGAAATAATAATAGCAATCCATAACCATGGAGACCATAAGAGTTTTCTGTATTTTTTAGAGAAAACAGCAAATGCAAGTAAACCGATTTGTAATAATAACCCCGTGTATTTACTATCGAAAGCTAATCCCATTGCAATACCTGCGTAAATCCAGAAAATCTTTTTATTCTCAAAGATAGCCTTGTATAAAAACAAGACACTTAATGTCCAGAATAACAGTAGCGGAACGTCTGGAGTAGAATTAAATGATAATATTGAAATAAAAAAAGTTGATACTATAAGTACTAAAGCTCTTTTTGACTTTTCTTTAGATAAAAAACATTCTGCTAGCTTGTAAAAGCTTATTAATGTTAGAGATGTAATGACAAAATCAGCAAGTTTAACAACGAAAACGGATTTTCCGAAAATCAGTGTAAATAAACGTAAAATATATCCGATCATTCCAGGATGATCAAAATAAGACCAAGATAAATTTTCACCATAAAAATGATAATAAGCATCTTGTGGCATCAATCCCATAAAGGGTAACAGGATAAAACGAAAAAACTGAAAAGCAATCACTACGTTAATAGCAGGATACTTTTGAATAAAGTTTGAAATATTATTCATCTAACAAATCGGGTCTTATTTCCTTAGTACGTTCGTAAGCTTTTTCAGAGCGCCATTCTTCAATCTTAGGGAAATTTCCTGATAACAATATTTCAGGAACTTTCATACCATCATAATCGGAAGGTCTTGTGTATACCGGAGGTGATAATAAATTGTCTTGAAAAGAATCAGTAAGAGCAGATGTTTCATCACCTAACACACCTGGAATCAAACGAATTACTGCATCACATAAAACTGCTGCGGCTAATTCACCACCTGTCAAAACATAATCACCAATAGATATTTCTTTAGTAATAAATTTATCTCTAACTCTTTGATCTACACCTTTGTAATGACCGGTTAGAATAATGATGTTTCCTTTCAAAGAAAGTGAATTTGCGGTAGCTTGATTTAAGGTAGGTGCATCAGGAGTCATGTAAATGATTTCATCATAATCTCTTTCTGCTAATAAACCTTGAATACATTTCGCAATAGGCTCTATCATAAGGACCATGCCAGCTCCACCACCAAATTGATAATCGTCTATTTGACGATAGTTTCCTTGGCCAAATTCTCTGAGGTTATGGAAATGCACTTCGGCCAAGCCTTTGTCAATAGCTCTTTTCATCATTGAGTTTTGAAAAGGACTTTTAATTAAATCTGGTTCAACAGTAATAATATCTACTCGCATTTTGCAAAAGTATAATTTTAAAAATGAACAAATAAATTAAGTTTCTCTATATTTGAAAACGTTATGGAAACTATTAAAAAATTCCTTTTTTATATACTTGATAAGTTTATTTCATACTCAGATAGAGTGATTGATTTCGCTAAGATTTGGATTTTTGGGTCTATAGTTCTTTTTGGAGGTTTCTGGCTTTTGAAAAAGTTCTTTTTACTGTTATTTAGTTTCTTTCAATAATATTTAAATCATATCAATGAAAAACCATTTCAATTTACTTTTTGCGTTATTCTTCGTTTTTTCTTTACATGCTCAAAAAGAAATAAAAGATAAAGAATTAAAGTCTAAGCTTGATTCGATAATAGCGGAAGCTGATTTACTGTATACTTACGAAAAAGTAGCATGGAAATCGACTGATATTTTATTGCAAAATCAGGGATTAAAGCAAAATGCAGGTGGATATTTAGTGTATCATTCAAAAGATTCTGTTTTTGGTGTTTTTACTGATAAAGGTGCTACCAAAAGAATTGCTAAATACTCATTTTCAAAAGATGATTTAAACGCTCCATTTGCGTCAGATTATAATATAGTAGCTTTATCTTCAAAAGAAAAGAAGCTTTTAGAGATAAAGAGTACTATTGTCAACCAATTTTCAAACCCTCAATATCAAATAACAATTCCGAACGGATATAATCCTAATTTGGTTTTAATTGAAGGAGAAAAGGGATATCAGTTTTATATCATTATGGGGACAAATCATCCTGAAATCATTCCTTTTGGAAATGATTATGTTTTTAAGACAGATGAAAAGGGAATTATTACATCTTGGAGAAAATTTCATAAAACTATGATTCCTGCTCAATCAAAAATGGCTGATGGATCGAAAGTAATTTCAGCAATTCATTCACATTTAAAAATGACACCTTTAATTACTGCTACCGATATTTGTACATTTAGGTTATACGGAGAGTTATACGGTATGAGTGAATTTATGGTATTGTCAACAGCTTTAGGAAAGTATTTTAAATACATTTTAAAGTCGAATACAATTGAAGTTACGGATATAAAATAAAAACCTCTTAACTTTTTCATTGATTAAGAGGTTCCATTTTGTGTTATTGTATTTAGTCTAAATTTTAATAGGCTTTAACATCGCCCATACTAAGCTGACCATTATTCCCAAATCTGTGCATTTTTGGCAATGAAGTACCGCTTTCGGTTGTAATCCAATCTTCCCAAGTTGCAGGAACACCTTCCATTTTCATGCTTGGAACGTACATTTTATAACTTTTAGGGATATAGTTTTCATCTAAAATCCATAAGTAAGAATCGCCAGGAGTAGTTCCGCCAGTAGTATATTTGACTAAAAGAGCTTCTTTTCCATCAACATATTTTACTGATCGTAGAATTCCCGGTTCAAAAAGTTTATGCGGAGCAACTAACCAAAAGCTATCATTATTAAAATAATCTTCGGCTTTTTTTATAACAGCTTCGTCTTTACTATTTGAGAGTTCATCATTATAATAAATGGTGCTTTTTTCAAGATTATTCGGATGTAAAATTACTTTAGTTGTATCCCATTTTACTTGAACAATATGATTGGTTTTATTCCATTTATAAAATCTTCTTCCACCAAAACTCCACTCAATGTTATTAGTTGATTTGTAGGCTTCGTGTTTTATTGCCTTTAAGATTTTTTTTGCTAACGTATCTGCTTTTGGAGTAGCAGCTTTAGGATTTCCCATATCAATTGATAAATCAAATAAACTAGTTTCGTGTTTAGTTGGAAGTTTAAATCCAGCCTCAGTGTCTTTCCAATCACTCCAAGAAGCTTCAATTCCTCCAATTGGAATAATACTTGTCCACATTTTATAAGCAACGGGGAAATTGTTATCATCTAAAATCCATAGATAAGAATCACCTGGTGTTGACCCGCCAGAGGTATAGGTAACCAATAGAGCATCTTTATTATCATGTTTTACAATACTTCTTTCAACACCTTCATCCATAACTTTATGATGAGCAATCAACCAGAAACTATCATTATTGAAAAAGTCTTGAGCTTTTTTAATTAATTCTGGATTATCTACATTTTGCTCATTCACAAAAACTTCACTTTTTTCTGGAGATTTTGTATTTAAAATAACCTTGTTTTCTCCCCAAGAAACATCAACTTTACCTTGTTGTTTATACCATTTATAGGAATTTGTTCCTCTGAACGACCACTCAAGAATTTCCGCATTTTCAAAAGCATCATGATTTACGGCTGATAACATTTTTTGAGCTAATTCTTCTGCTTTTTCTCCTTTTTCTCCCGTTGGAAGTGATTCGTTTTTGGTGAAAATTATCACTAAAAAAGAAATAATGATTACTACTAAAAGGACACCTATAATTTTAAAAAATTTCTTCATGTTATTTATTAGTTGAGAATAAGTTTTTTGATTCCGTTTGATAGTTTATTAGCCGCTTCGGGATAATTCCTAAACCATAACTCAGGTTCAATTAATTCAAGTTCAGCAATGGCTAATTTATTATTGTTATCAGTAAAAATATCTACTCTTGCATACATAGGTTTTTCAGGACATGCATTTACCGCTTTTTCAGCAAAAAGAATTTCCTCTGAAGTAGGAGTATAGTTATGAACGGTACCGCCAAAATCATCTTGAACTCTAAAATCACCAGGTTTTGCAATTTTTAAAACGGCATGCGTAAATTCACCATTCATTATCATTAGAGAAATTTCACCTTTTTCCACAATATTATGTTGAAATGGCTGAATAATATATGCGTTTTCTGAAATTAATCTTTTAAACAAAGATTCATGTTCAGAAATAGTTTCCTGATTGATTTTATAAGTATGTCGGCCACCTCCAGAAACGCAAGGTTTTAAAACGAAACTGCTTAAATTATGTTTTTTTGCTAAATCTTGTAGTGTTGAGGTTTCTCCTTTTTCAATAAAATACGATTCACACACATGAACACCATTTTTTTGTAAATCCAGTAAATAATGTTTGTCTAAATTCCAACGAATAATAGCTTCTGAATTAATCAATTTAGTTTGTTGACTGACCTTTTCTAACCAAGTAGAAAACTCATTAAATCTATCGAAATAATCCCAAGTAGTTCTAAATAAAATATATTCTGTATCCGACCAATTAAAATCTGGGTCATCCCAAGATAATCGTAAAACTTTTAGTCCGGCTTTCTCCAAAGCTTTTTTAACCAAATCATCCTCTAATAAAACGTTAGAGATGTAGTCATTTACCTCAGTTGGATTTACATATCTTCTTTCAGAAAGAATTACAACATCGTATTTTTTCATGTTGTAAAATTACTGTTTTAATTTCATTATATTTATCTAATGAAAAAGGGAAATAATATAAAAACAAGTCTCCGAATTTTTATTGAGTTTATTGTAATTATAATAGCATTATTAGCTTTTGAGCTTTTTATTATTTTTATTTTTACCGAAGGATGGTTTAACTATATTTTTCAATAAGCCTGTTTTAATTATTTATGCTTGTTGTAGTGTGATTTAAGGTGCTCTGGAATATCAATTGTAGAAGGATAACCTGCATCTGGAATAGGCGCTTCTAATTTTTGTTTTACAGGAATAACTCCAGCCCAATATGGTAATTCGTAATCTTCAGGTTCATCATTTACTCCTTCCGCTCTTATTTTAGCAGATGCAGAAGTAACTATAAACTCTACAACCATTGTTCTGTCTAATTCTTTTTGATGCATTGGACGTAATGTATCCCAATGATTTGGAATCATATGATCCACTATATCTTTCAGTATGATAGTTTTTTCATTATCATCAGTAATTTCTTTCAATTCACCGAATAAGGTAGCGGAGCGATAATTTACCGAGTGATGCAATCCAGAACGTGCAATTACCAATCCGTCTAAATGCATGACGTTTATTGAAGTTTTGCCAATCTCTAAAACTGCTTTCAACATTCTATTAGCCGTTGAACCATGTAAGTATATTTTATTACCTTTTCTAGCATAAGCCATTGGAATACTGATTGGATAACCGTCATAAATATATCCTACTTGAGCAATAAAACCCGCGTCTAAAATTTCATTGATGGTTTCTTTGTCATATACCGCTCTATTTGCTCCTCGCTTGATACGATTCAGTTTTGTTTTTTCAAATTCTTTCATAATTATAATTTTTTAGCGAGAATTGGATTTTCATATCCTTGTTTACTTATTTTAAAAGATATACTTCCGACTTCCTTAAAATCGTTTTTTAAATAAAAGTTAATGGCTTTCGTATTTTTAATATAAACTGATAACCACATCACTTCAAAATTTAATTCTTTAGCTTTTTCAATAGTTTTATTTAATAATTCGATTCCAAATTTTTGTGATATGAACTCATCCAGCACATAAATACGTTCTAAACGACAACTACGTTTATTAGGAATAAAAGGAGAAGTTGCATTTAAAATTAACTTTGCATAGCCAACAGGAAAATCGCTTTTATAAATAATAAAGTAGATGTTATTAGAATCATTTACCTCTTTTTGTGTTGTTTCAAAAGAAAAAGCTTTTTCTAAGTAGTCGTTTAAATTGGTTTTATCCTCAATATAATCTCCGTGAGATTCTCTAAACGTTACGCGTCCTAATAATGCTAATAACTCAGTATCACTTGTTGTAGCTAGTTTTATCTTATGTGTATTCATTTCCATATTTATAAATCGTAAACTTCGCTATGAATAGGATACTCCATATATATTGCAGTTTTTTCTATGATTTCCTTACCATGCAATTTGTTGATGATATGAAAAGATAAATCGATACCAGCTGAAATTCCGCCAGATGTATATGTTTTCTTGTTAGATTGTGTGAATCGTTTTTCTTTAATCGGAATTCCAGAAGGAACAAGTTTAGCCATGTCGTCATAAACTAGATGATGTGTACAATAAGGATTAGCATCTAATGCTCCAATTTTTGCTAAAAATCGAGAACCAGAACAAATACTCATTGTGATTTCTGTTTCTAAATGTCTGTTAGCAATCCATTGAATAATTTCAGAATCAGTTATGGCTTGATTAGTTCCATTTCCTCCAGCTAAAATTAAAATGTCAACTTTAGGACAATTTGTAAAATCGTATTTCGGATTTACAGATAAACCATTAACCGCTCGAACGGGCTGTTTTGTTTTAGCAATAGTAAATACATCAAATAATTCAAAATTATTCAGTTCTGATGTTACTGAAAAAACTTCAAAAGGTCCTGCAAAATCTAAAACTTCCGCATCGTCGAAAATAAAAATACCTACGTTTTTTTTCATCTCTGTGTATTATAAATATCTTTCTTTAATAATTTCTTGGTGCCAAATATCATGTCCTGGAATCACAAAAGCTGCAGCTCTGGCAGACATTGCATTGCTATTTGCATTTCCAATAAAACACAAGTCTTCATTCGAAATTGAATTCAGAAAATTAATAGAATGTTCTCTATTAATAGTAAATTCATTGATTAAATTTTCAATAGATTTTTGATCTGCTCCAGATGGTTTTATGTACACGTTTTGATCGAATCCACTTAAAGGTGTTGTATCTCTTCTTGCAATTCGAAAACAACGATTCATAAAAATACGTTCCGTATCAATCAAATGTTGAAAAATTTCTTTAACAGACCATTTTTCATTTTGATATCGGTATTCTAATTTACTTTCTGGAATTGATGAAAAGAAACGTATTGTATTCTTCTTTCCTTCTAAAAAGCTTTGCAACAAGCTAATATCCTGTGGTAGTTTGTCGATATATCTTTTATAATAAATATCAAATTCATTTGGTTGTAATTCTGTAATAAGCATGTTTGAATTAATTTACAACATAAAATTACTACATTTATGGACTATTATATTAGTCCAGAATTTATAAAATTGATAGTCCAGATGTTTCCTTTTAAAACTTCTCTTTTTTTAGACAGATCTTGTGCTCAACCATTGTATGTTCAGTTGTCAAATCAAATTATACAATTGATAAAAGATCAGAAATTACCATCCAAAACTAAGCTGCCTGGAACGAGAGCTTTATCTGAAATTTTAGAAGTGCATAGAAAAACTGTTGTTGCCTGTTATGAAGAATTATTACTACAAGGTTGGGTTGAAAGTATTCCTAAAAAGGGAACATTTGTAAATAGCAGCTTACCCGATTTTATTCCACTTGATTTTGTTGAGAAAGATAGCAGTGTAAAAAATGATCAAGGTTTTAGTTTTTATTCTAATGAGTTTTTAATTCGAAAATCAAGTGAGCAAAAAGAAAAAGTGATGTATATTAATGATGGGATTTCTGATACACGTTTGACACCAGTAAATGAAATTGCAAGAACCTATAGAAGAATTGCTAATAGAAAGACAATTTTTCAACATTTATCTTACGGAACCACTTATGGAAATGAAAAGTTAAGAGAGGTTTTAGCAGATTACTTAAATACTACAAGAGGTTTACATATTACAAAAGAGAACATTTTAATAACTAGAGGAAGTCAAAATGGAATTTATTTAAGCTCTCAATTGTTATTTAAAAAAAGGGATATAATTGTTGTGGGTGAAACAAATTATATATCTGCAGATTTAACTTTTTCACATGCGGGTGCAGTTATAGAAAGAGTGGGAGTAGATGAATGTGGTTTGTTAATGGATGAGTTAGAGAAATTATGTAAAAAGAAACCTATTAAAGCTGTATATGTTACTTCGCACCATCATCATCCAACAACTGTAACTATGTCTGCTGAAAGAAGAATCCATTTATTGAATTTAGCAAAGAAATATGGATTTGCAATTTTAGAAGATGATTACGATTATGATTTCAACTATAATCATGCACCAATTTTACCATTAGCAAGTCATGATACGAATGGAAATATTATTTATATAGGATCGGTTTGTAAAACAGTTGCACCTGTTTTTAGAGTTGGTTATTTAATTGCAAACAAAACTTTTATAGATGAAGCAGCTAACTTAAGAAGAATTGTGGATAGACAAGGAGATGCGTTATTAGAATTGACTTTTGCAGATTTTATTCAGTCAGGAGAATTAGATAGTCATATTAGAAAAGTT
Organism: Tenacibaculum sp. MEBiC06402; assembly: GCF_049239625.1. Lineage (NCBI taxonomy): Bacteria > Pseudomonadati > Bacteroidota > Flavobacteriia > Flavobacteriales > Flavobacteriaceae > Tenacibaculum > Tenacibaculum sp. MEBiC06402. Next base: position 21,125 of record NZ_JBMKKT010000069.1, on the reverse strand, counting down.
CTAAAAGTTTACAAGGCGAGGAGAGATTTGTTTTGCGAATTACTATCTAATGAATTATCAGATTTTTTTGACTTTGAAATTCCAAAAGGAGGAATGGCTGTTTGGTTGCATTTAAAAGAACCGTATAATTGGGAAAACGTTTCTAAAACCGCGAGGAAATATAATCTTGAAATCGGAGATTATGAACGATATGACTTAGCTAATACAAATCACAATTGTATTCGCGTGGGATTTGCCAGTTTTAATGAATCTGAAATAAAAGAGTTTATTACAAGGTTAAAACTTACAATGAAAGATTTGGAAAAAGACGTTTAAATTTTTTAGGTAATTCCTTTTCGAATTTCATTTTTTTCTTCGTTTCTGGATGAGTGAATTCTAAAGAAGTTGCATGTAAATACAGACCGTTTCCGTAAGAAATCAAATTTTCAATATAATACTCTTTGTCACCTAAAATTGGATTGCCAATTCCATGTAAATGTTTTCTTAATTGGTGTCGTCTTCCTGTTTTAGGATTGAGTTCCACTAAATTTAGGAATCTATATTTTTCAGAAGGAATACTTTTTAAAACTTTAAATTCAGATTTTGATTCTTTTTCATCTACTGGAATATTTATTACTCCAGAATGATTCATCTTACCAATAGTTATTGCATGATAGGTTTTTTGAATTTTTTTTTCTTCAAAAAGTTTAGTCAAATAATGTGTAGTGGAATTTGTTTTACTAATTAAAAGCAATCCACTTGTAGGATAATCCAACCGATGTACAGCTCTAGGAATAACAGCGTCTTTTTGAGAGCTTGGTTTTATATTTTGCTCTAAAGCATTGTTTATGGTGGCAAATGAATTACCACTAACCACAATACCAGCAGGTTTAAAAACAACTGCCAAATATTCATCTTCAAATACAATTTCTAGAGGAAATAGAAACTGTTTCTTTTCTTTTAATTCTTCTTGAAATAATTCAATAGTTTCATTTCCTTTTATGAATAGAGCTGTGGAAGCCACTTCATTATTTACAAAAACCAATCCTTTTTTAATAGCCTTTTTCATTCCTGATTTTGTAGGGATTGTTGTGAAGATTCCAACTACATATTCTTGCAATCTAATTGGTTTATCTAAACTCGGAACTTTATGGCTTTCTTTTAATTTCAATAAAAAAATCTATTTTAAACAAAGATAGGTAGTTGAGTAGTTTGAAAATAATAATCTGTTTGAAAGAATAATTTTTGTTCCATAAAAACTATCTTTTATGACTATTTAAAGAACGCTCATAGAAATTACAGGCTGAAAAACTGTTATTCCTATCTAATTTAGATTTTCAGAAACAGTATTATTCAGTTTTTACAAATACCAAACTTTATATCAATTATCATGAAAACTATTACAAATAAAATTTTTACAACACTATTAATTCTTTTTTTTACGTGTATTAGTCAGATGACTGCACAAACAGTAACAAGTATTAAACCGAGTTCAAGCTCTTTGTACGGAAATACTGCGGTAACTATTACCGGAAGTGGTTTTACTTCATCATCAAAAATAACTGTTTTATTTGGGGCTACGGGAGTTGTACCAAAGGATATAACTGTAGTTTCGGATTCTAAAATTATAGTAAGAAATCCAGCAGTTAGCAAACAACAATCGGTTAATGTTAAAGTTTTAGTAGGAAGTGTAACATGTAAGAATCAACCAAGCTTCAACTATGAATTACCAAAAATAAAAACTTTTAATCCACCAAAAGGTTCAACTAAAGGGAATGAAATAATTACCATTCATGGAAAGTATTTTACAGGAGCTAGTTATGTGAAATTCGGAGAATCGGGAAGTACGCCGTTAAAAGTTTCGGATACACTAATAACTGTAAAAAATCCTGCACATGCGAAGGGTAGTGTCGACCTTTCGGTTGAGGTTCAAGGGAAATATGGTGTAGCGACTAAAAAGTTTAATTATCAAAATAAAAGCGCTAGATCTTCGTATGTTTTATCACTTGAAAATTTGACAGGTTTAGATTCAAAATATAAGGTTTATGTGTTGGGTTTTAGTACAGGATCAAAGAAAAAGTTAATAGTAGATTCAAAGACAAAACAAGGAAGTTTTGCAACTATTTCAGATAAAAAAGGTTATATAACTTCCTATGAGTTAGGATCAGATATAGCAAGCGTTAAGTTGAGTAATTTAAATCCAATTGATGGAGCAAGAATTTACTTTTTTGTAAAAAATACCGATAAAAAGTATAAAGACAACTCGAGTAAAACATCTAATGGGAATTTAGGATTTAAGTATGATACTTATGGTGCAGATGTAAATCAAGTTGGTAATCCACCTCAATCAGATTTTCCTCAGTATAATTATATCGAAGTTACATACTTAGCAGATCAGGGAATGTTTTTAGATGTTTCCTCTGTAGATGGATTTTTCTTTCCAGTTTCTGTAATTGCTGAAGGTGCTGCAGGAAAAGAGTTAGGTAGAGTAGGGCAAACCGCTGGAGTTAGTGGAAAAGAAATTGCTGATGCTTATAAACCTTTTATGAAAAAATATTCGAATTCAGCGGCTTACAATGATTTGTATTATCCAGTAGACAAAGATTTGGTTGCTTTACTAAATCCTGGTTTGTATCTAGAAAATAATACAAGTTCGTTGGAAACAGTTTTTGATACAGCTTTGAATAAGCTTTATACAGATGCTTCTTACAATATGAATATCTGGCAAAAGAATAACGACGGAGTAGAATATTATTTTAAAGCATCTCCAGTGAAAGATATAGTTTTTCCAGGTACGCCAAATAAACATGATGCTTTAGAATTTAAAGCGCCAACCTTATCTGAAAAACTTTACTTATTTAATCCAGTAGGTTTTTCGGTGGTATCTTATTATGATGCTACTACTAAAAAAAGAGAATCTATCAAAGGGTCAATAAAAAAAGGAGTTTTAACATTTGATAATCCATTACCAGCAGATGTAGGTTTAACAAAAGGAATGTACGTGAGTAATGGAGGGTGTGTGAAAGATCAAACTATTACGATACAGCACATTAATAAAAACGCCGCAAATGAAATAGTTTCGCTAAAACTAAATACTGATATTAAATGTACTTCTCCAAGTGCGCAATATAAATTTTCGAAAGCACCAACTAATTATTATTATTCTTCTGGTCACATGACTTTTGCTGGAATAGGTTTATTTGCTGATGGACCTTACAGGTATTCTGATAAGAATATTCAGACGATTGTAAACGGTTTGGAGAATCAAATTAGTACTGCATTAAATAGAGGAGTTGCATTAATAAAACCGACCGATACTGGTACTCCGGGTAGAACAACTACAGGCTGGGGTAAGGAAACCAACTGGTATCCTAAAGGGCAACCACAGAATCTATTCTCGTATTTTATGCATACCGCGAAAGTTGGTAAACAAAACATCTTTGCATTGCCTAAAAATGCTGTAAAGTCTGCCCAAAAAGAATATATGGCTCAGGCATACGGATTTGCGTACGATGAAGATCCTATTGAGATTACAAAAACAAATCAGCCGCCAGTACCAGCCGAGTTTTCAGGAGCATATCCAACCGGAACTACTCAGTTAAAATTAGTTTTAGGTCCGTGGAAAGCTAAAAAGAAAAAATAATTCAGTCGAGTTAACTAACGGTTGAAATAAAAAGAAACGAGGTTAAAATGAATTTAACCTCGTTTTATAGTATAGATAAGTTTACACCATTGATTTATTAGAATAAGTCGCTTTTTCAAAATCTCTGATATTAATCGAGATAATTGGAACTTCTGGAAACATCTGTTTTAGTTTTAAGACGATACTATCTGAAAGATTTTTCTTCTGATGTATAGTTCTTCCTTCCATAATATTAGCAAAAACATGAATAAAATCATCTTTAGTGTTTCCTATTGTATAATATTCAAAAGGATTGATTCGAACTTTAATATCGCCTTTGGCGAATAAATTACTTGCATCAGCAGTATTGTAGACTTCCTGAATAATCTCCTCTGGAGTTTTTAGGTTTATAATATTGTTTGAACAGTCAATTACAAAATGTGGCATATGTGTTTTTGAATAAATAAATTTTTTACTTAGCGAAAAGCTGATTCATGTCTTTAAAAGCTTTAAATTCAAGCGAATTGTTTTCTGGGTCATTAAAAAACATAGTAGCTTGTTCTCCAACTTTTCCTTTAAATCGAATTGTTGGTTCAATCACAAATTTGGTTCCAATATTTTTAAGTTTTTCAGATAGATTTGTCCAATCTTCCCAAGATAAAACTACTCCGAAATGAGGAACAGGTACGTCATGTCCATCTACAGGATTGGTAAGTGCTTCCGTAGGAGAGAAGTCATCCTTTTGGTGAATTACCAATTGATGTCCAAAGAAGTTAAAATCTACCCAATGATCAGAACTTCTTCCTTCTTCACATTCTAAAACATCTCTATAAAAAGCTCTGCATTTTTCTAAATCTTGAACAGGTATCGCTAAATGAAATGGTTGTATCATAATAATTATTTTGAACTATATTATATATCAAAGTTACTAAAGAGCTGTTTAATTAGCGTATAATCTTAAAATTTAAACAAGAATAAATTTTTAGTAAAATGTATGTTTATAAATTAATAAAAGACCCAGAAAAAATGTAAAACGAAACAAGAATTAGTTCTCCAATAAAAACACCAGTAAACATATATTTATAAGGCATTTTTATAATTCCAGCTACGTAACATATAATATCTGTTGGTACGAGTGGAAAGAAAGACCAACCCAAAACTAAAAATGTAGCTTTAGAGCTTTGTAACTTGTCTTTCCATTTTAAAACTTTATTAGGATATTTTTTTTCCAAATGCTCACTAAACCCTAACATATCAGAAAAGTAATAAAGCGCTGTAGCAGAAAGCATAATTCCAGCCATAGATATTAATAACACCAAAAATAATTGGTCAGGAAATAGTAAAACTCCCGCGAGTACAAATGGAGTACTAGGTATCAGAAAGAAACCTCTAACTAAGGAAATTAATATGTAAACAACTAATATTTGTCCTTTATAAGAGCTAATAAAGTTTTTTAAATATTCAACAGAAAATATTTCAGGATTCTGTATGTAGCGATACAAAAAGTAAAGAAGTAACAATCCCCAAAGGATGTAAAAGATTTTTTTTCCAGTTCTTAACATAGATTTTTCAACTATAGATTTATTTGGCAATTATTCTATTTCTAGAATTTATAATATAAGACGAAGAGCAGAAAAAAATGTTACGTAAGATTAATTATTCTTTTAAGAAGCAACATAAACGGCGGTTCCTGTCACCGAAACGACTAAAGCAGAAGAATTTGCAATGGTTTCGATATCAACTTTAATTCCCACTACAGCATTAGCATTTAGGTTTTTAGCATTTTGTTGTAGTTTTTGAAAAGCTTCTTCTTTTATTTTTTCTAGAGCTGATTCATAGGCTTCATAATATTTTTTCATGCTGAACATGTCTTTAAAGGACATTTTACTTCCTTTATAAGAGAATGAAGAATTATAAGAAATTCCAGTAACGATTCCTTTATATTCTATGATTTTGAAACCTTCGATAGCGTTAGTGGTAGTTAAGATCATTTGGTTGTTTTTATTTATTAGTATATAAATACTATTTGTAGTTACACAAGCAATTTAATTATTTAAGCTGAAAATGAAAAAGTAATGATGTGAGTTTATTCAGAGAGATAACCAAGTTGGATTAATTCATCCTGGTTTTTTATTTCCTTTAAATGACCGTCCTTTAGAAAAATTATTTTATCAGAAACTTTTATAATGTTTCTATAATCGTGGTCTGTAATAATAATTCCTTTAGATTTTTTGTTACTTTTTATTATGGATATTATTTGTTCACGAACTATTGGGCTAACACCATTAAAAGGTTCATCAAGTAAAATAAAATCTGCTTTTGAATTTAGAATAAGTAAAATTTCAACAATTCTTTTTTCACCTCCTGATAACACATTGTTAGTTTTATTTAGAAGTGGTTTTATATGAGGGTTTTCTGCAAGGATTTTTCCTTTCTTCTTTCCAAGAAATAAGTGGATAAGATGCTTGATTTTAATATTGTTGGGTAAAAAGTTGTCTTGAGGTAAATAGTTGATTAAATTTCGTCCATCAGATATATTTCGGATGATTTTATCGTTTACTCTTACGAAACTAAATTCAGCCTTTTCTATTCCGAAGATTATTTTTAAAAGTGTTGATTTTCCCGAGCCATTTCTGCCTATTAGTCCTTTTATTTCTCCTGTTTTACAAGAGAGAAATACATCACTTAAAATTACATTGTTGTCATATAATTTTCTAACACTATCTACGTGAAGTTTACTCATGAAAATAAAAAGATAAAAAAGCTAATTAAACTAACAAATCCTGTTGATATCCAAAGTTTTGAACTTCTTATACCTAAATTGTAATAATAGAAATATTGATTCTTATTCAAAAGATTATAAAAGTAAAAATGATTACAAGGAGCAATAATACATAAGCCTAGTGCAGTTAGTTTGGTTGGAATTGGTGTAAAACCACCAATTAAAAATGAGATAACTAGAGATATTGGCAGAATTTTGCTCTGAAATAAAAGTACGTTCTTTAACATTCGCATGATGCAATATATAGAAACGTAAATTTATTCTTTAATGAATTAAGAAACTATAACAAAGAATTAGGATTTTTTTAAAATCCCGATGCGGCATCATCTCCACGGTGGTCGGCACCGCCTTCAAGTTTTCCATCAGGTAAAACTAGAATTGCATCTACTTTACCGATTACAGGCGAATTGGTTTCGTCGATTTTATAACCTAGATTATTAAGTTGTTTTTTAACGTTGTTTGCAAAGCTATTTGGTTCCATTTTTATTTCATCTGGTAACCACTGATGATGGAAACGTGGTTTGTTAACTGCCTCTTGCATTCCCATTTTGTATTCATGAACATTTAGGATAGTTTGTAAAACAGAGGTAATAATTGTAGAACCACCAGGAGTTCCAACTACCATAAATAGCTTTCCATTTTTTTCAACAATGGTTGGCGTCATAGAACTAAGCATACGTTTTTCTGGCTCTATTTTGTTTGCTTCTGCGCCAATTAATCCAAACATATTAGGTGTGCCAGGTTTGCTGCTAAAATCGTCCATTTCATTATTCAAAAAGAACCCTAACTCAGAACAGTAAAGTTTTGAACCGTAAGCTCCGTTTAAAGTAGAGGTGACAGAAACAGCATTTCCAAACTGATCGACGATAGAGTAGTGGGTGGTTTCATTGCTTTCAGTAAATGTAATTTCGCCATGAGATACTTCAGAAGATGGAGTGGGTTTTTCGAATGAAAAATTCTCCATTCTTGAATTCGCATATTTCTTACTAATCAATTCTGTTAATGGAATTTTTACAAAATCTGGATCTCCTAAAAAATGACTTCTATCGGCATAGGCTCTTCTTTCTGCTTCGACTAATAATTGAATATATTCTGTGCTATTGTGTTGGTATTGTTCAATATTATATGGTTCTATAGCATTCATGATTTGAGCTAAACAAACACCACCGCTTGAAGGAGGTGCCATCGAAATAATTTTTAAATTATCATAAGTAAATACAACTGGAGTTCTCCATTTAGCCTCATATTTTGCTAAATCTTCTTCTGTTATAATTCCACCATTATCTTGAAGAAATTTTGCTAGAATTTTTGCAGTTTCTCCTTTGTAAAATTCATCTCTACCGTTTTTTTGAATTCTAATCAGAGTTTCTGCTAGTGAAAGATATTTTATAGTATCATCCTTTTTCCAATTATTGTCAAGAAGAATAGTGTTTTTATTTGCTTTTCTAAAATTAGGCGTATGTTTTTCTAACCTTTTTTGTTGCTTTTCGGTAACAATAACTCCTTTTTTAGCTAACTCAATAACCGGTTTTAAAATGTCTTCAATTGGTAAACTGCCAAATTTTTCATGAGAAGCGAAAACACCAGCAATAGTTCCGGGAACACCAACGGCCATAGCTCCCAATGTACTTTTACCTTGAATAACATTACCAAGAGAATCTAGGTACATGTTTTTTGAAGCACTGAGCGGTGCTTTTTCTCTGTAATCTAGTGCGCCAATTTCTCCGTTATTTTTCCTGTAAACCATAAATCCACCGCCACCTAAATTTCCAGCATAAGGGTATGCAACAGCAAGTGCTAATTCGGTTGCCGCCATTGCATCAAAAGCATTTCCTCCATTTTTTAAAATATCTGCTCCAATTTTTGAAGCTTCAGCTCTGGCAGAAACAACCATTGCTTTTTCAGTTGTTAAGCCAATTTCTGGTTGAGGTTTACAATTGAATAAGAATAAAAATAGGGCTAAAGGTAAAAGTTGATTAATTCTCATAGTTTTTCAATTTCAATAGAAACAAAATTAATTAGCTCGAACATAAAGGTTTGAAAATCATTTTCAAACTCAGAATAATGTATTTGTAGGTCTTCAATTGCCAAATTCATTTTTGATTTCCCTTTTGTTCTTCTGTTCATTCCATGTAAAATATCTCTTATACCTTCCGTGAATTGATAATTATACAACCAGTTATACTGAATCATGTACGGAAGAAGTTCTTTGGTTTTATCAGGAAGTATATTATGTTGACTTTGTAAATAATTATAAATACTATTCGTATAAATATCTAATGGAATTTGAGAGTAATCATCCCAATTTTTAGCTAAGAAATGATCGTAAAAAATATCGATAATCACGCCATCATAATGTCTATATCTCTCGTGCAAGCGGCGTTTGCTAATTCGAACAATTTCATTTGAATCTGTAAAAGTGTCTATTTTACGGTGAAGGTAAATTCCTTTTTGGATATCTTCTGGTAAGTGTTTGAATTTATTACCTCTAACGTGATCGGCAATAAAATTGCCAAGCATTATATGAGGATTATTGGGAGATAAATACAAATGAGCCAGAAAATTCATTGCATAAATGTAACGAAAAAAGACTAATAAAAATTATTGGCTTATTTCACTGTAAATTCTTGTTTCATTGATAATAATTTACCGTTTGTATCATAACCTCTAACCACGATTTCGTATGTTCCTGAAACATCAGAAGAATAAAAAGATAGTTCCTTTGTTTTGATATTTACAGAAGGATTCCAGTAGATTTGCGTTCTGAAATCCGGAATTCTAGAGTCATTTTGATTATGTTTTTGAAAGAAGTATATTTTTTCCGGTTGCACTGGTTTAACTTCAAACTTTGTATAATCATTACTGCCTTCAGAATAATCACCTTTAAACGTTTCTACAACTACAATACCTTGATAGATAGCATTCCCGTAGTAGTATTTATCTTTTACTAAGGAAATAGTTTTGATGTTTCTTGAATTGTAGTTCATAAAATTTGTGTGATTCATAATGATTCTACCATCAATAATTAATAAAGATGGTAAATAATTCAGCGTTTCAGAAGCATCTGTATCAGTTACATTAATTTGATATTCATCTCCTTTTTTATAAAATCCTGCACCTTCAATTACTTCGATAAAAGTTTCTTTTACGGTGTTGAATCTAGTATAGTCATCTAAAGGATATTTAATGGCAATATTTTCTAGTAAAAGGTCTTTTGTTGTTGTCTTTAAAACTGAATCTTTTTTTACAGTATAATATGCATTTTCAATTTGAGAATATAAACTTCTGTTTTTTATTAGTGTTACAATTTCTTTGTTCAGTTGAATTGGAGCAAACTTTGAAAACTCGTGATTTAATTTTCCAAATTCAACTAACTCAATCGTATAGTCTGACTTATTTTTCTCGATAACCGTTATATAAACTTCCTTTGTGTTCAGGTTTTCAATATTGAAGTAAAACTCACCAAACTCATTAGTGATTGCTGTTAAGGGAAGAGATGTTTTATTTCCATAAGTAAGAGCAAGCTTTACATTCAGAAGTTTACCTGTTTTGGAATTTATTTTCCCTTTTATCAGCGAACCTCTTAACTCTGGAATGAACAACGTATTACTTCCATTTGCTGTTGTATTTGTATTCTCTGCTGGTGCAATTTCATAGTTGTTTTTCAGTCCTACGGATATAGAAAAATCAGTATTAATTTTTGAAAAGACTTCATTTGATAAATCGAGCTTAATTTTTTCTCTTTTTGCATATGTGTTTTTTACACTTTTAAAATACTCTCCTGAACTCTCATTACTCGAAGATGTTATTGTAGTTGCCGCGTTTTCGTTCGTTTCTTCAACCATCAACTTATCTGAAAAAGGATTAATAATGATGACATTTTTTTCAAAGAAATTATTTTTGTTGAGCATCCAGTTCGTGTATGCTATTAGTTTGTACGATCCTGTTTTCACTTTGGCATCAATAAAGAAATCTCCGTAGCCTTTTCCGTTACTTAGTGTTATTTTTTGCTTAAGAACACTCTTGTTATCTTGATTTACTAATTCGATGTAAGCTATTTTACTATAGTTTGTGAATTGATTTTCACTATTTAAACAATAGACTTTATAAAACAACTTTTCTCCAGAAATAAGAAAATCATTATTTATATGAATATTTATCCTTTCATTTGGAAACTTCTGCAAAGTACTGCCTATTTCATTTTTCGCTGCGGATTGAGCTACTCCAATTGAAGTTACGGCTAGTGTTATAATTAATAATAGTCTTTTCATTTTTTTAATTTTAATCGACCCAAAAATCAGGTTTTTGAACAGGACCTAAATGAGAGCAATCTCCACATTGTCTGAGCACAACCTCATAAGGAGAATTAGATGATCCGCCAATTCCACCTGGAGGTTCATTGTAAAAAATATGTGTTTCTAAAAATTCTAACAATGGAGAGTTTCCAAAGTCATCCTCAAAAAGCGGTTTTGGGAACTCATTACAAGCGTTAGAATCTGTGTAGTTTTTATAGGTAATATCGGTAATATCACTTCTATTGAAGAAAAAACGTTTTTTATTAACAGAAGAGACTTCAAAAAAACCAATTACATTGTTCTCAGAAGAGTTGGACTCAGATTTTATATTACTAGGAATATTACCTACCTGAGTCTGAGAAAAAATATCATTAGGACCCGAGAATTTATCTAGCAATTGGTAATAATCGTATGTGTTTTGATTGAGGATGTATTGTGTTAAAAGTATACTATACCTTACACCAACAATATAGCTTTCTAGCGGGATTTCTCGTATTGGAAAACCTTGAACTTGATCTTGAGCTAACGTTTTGGTTTCGGTAATCATTAAATTGTTTGATTTGTTCCTACCATAACAAAATCCCTCACCATAAATTTCAGGCTCTTTATCAACTAAATCAAAATCATAAGGGGAAACATCTGACAGCACTCTAATTCGTTTAGAATTCCATATAAATGCTTTTATTTTATAGGTTTCATCATATTCATAGCGATAATAACTTCCATCAATATTATTTCCAGAGGCATTTACCTTAAAAGCAATGATTGATTCATCATCAATATTAGTGTCGATATTTGCTGTTATATCGTTAATCTCTCCAATATTAGGTAATTGTTCTTCTTTAGAACTGTATTTTTCTCCGTCGGAGGTTTGTATGTTTAATGTGTATTTTTTGCTGGGTTGAGCAGCAAAAGTTTGAGTTGAAGTGTAGATACCATTACCTGTTTCTTGAAAAGAGTATATAATTCCAGAATCATCTGTTACAGAGACAGTCGCATTTCGTTCAGAAATAATTTCGTCCGAATCAATTGGTGTAGTGCGAGATAGCTCGACAGTATGATTTTTTATCTCGTTTGTGATAATAGCTTTAACCACTAAATTACTTTCAAAAGAATTGTTGGTAAGTTCAACAGATTCTATACAACTACTGGCTAAAAATGCTAAAAATAAATATGATATTTTTTTTAATTTTTTCATTCTTTAGTTTTATTCAGTCCAAAAGTCAGGAGGATTTACAGGCCCTAAATGTGAACAATCTCCGCAGATTTTTAACGCTAATTGGTACGGTCTGTTTGGTGGAATAATAGGAATATCTGGTGGACTTTGATAAATCCATCCAGTTCTTAATCTTTCTAATAACGGGGAACGTCCTCTGGAATCTTCAATTTCAGGATTTACCCGCTCTGCACATGACGCAAGTATTTGATAGTTTTGAAAAACTGATTCAGTTATATCATCTCTATTAAAGAAAATTCTTTTAGTCGACAGTGATGAAACTTCGAAAAAACCTATTACTTTATCTTCTTGCGGATTAGTAACCGATTTAATATTACTTGGAATGTTTCCGACTTGTGTTTGTGAAAAAATATCATCAGGATTAGAAAATTTATCCAATAAAGTATAAAAATCAAATGTATTTTGATTGATTACGTATTGTTTAACTAAAATACTGTATCGAATCCCTATAATATAGCTATCGAGAGGAATTTGTCTAATCGGAAAACCAATTACTTGATCTTGAGATAGTGATAAAGTTTCTGTAACTAATATTTTTTTTGACTTTTGATTACCATAACAAAATCCAATTCCATCTTCTTCAGGAGTTTTATCAACTAATTCAAATTCATACGGACTAGTATCGGAAATGATTAATAGTTTCTTTTGACTCCATATTGGTGTTTTTATTTTATAAGTTTCATCATATTCATATCGGTAATATTTTCCTTCACCAGATGATGCGTTGCTATTAGCCTTAATTACTAATTCCTGTATTTGGTCTATCTCATTTTCTTCAACACTTATGTCAATATCACCAACAGTTGAACTAGCAGGTAATGTTTCTTCGGATGAACTATAACTTTGTCCACCACTTGTTTCAATAGTTAATGTGTATTTTTTATTTGTTTCTGCAGCAAAAGTATTCACAGAAGTATAAATTCCGTCTTCAGTTTCTTGGAAGTCATAGATTCCACCCATATCATCAGTAATGACTACGTTCGCATTTTTTTCTGGACTTAAATTTGTAGAGTCAATAGGAATTGTTCTTGATAATTCTACTTTATGGTTTTTAAGTTCGTTGGTAAGTATGGCGTTTACAACAAGATTGCTATCAACGGTGACTGTGTTGAATTCAACCGGTTCTATGCAGCTGTTAATTGTAATTAAACCAATGAATAAGTATATGTATTGTCTAATATTTTTCATGCCAACTTAAAATTTAAAGTTATATGTAATGGTTGGAATTGGCACAGAAAAAATGGAGCTCTGATATGCTTCCACATTACCATTAGCATTCGTTTGAAAAAATACAGAGTAAGGATTATTTCGTCCTAACACGTTATAAACAGAAATATTCCAGAAACTATGAGCGAACTTTTTAATCTTATGATTTCCCTCAATATTAATTCCGATATCCAAACGATAATAATCAGGAATTCTGAATTGATTTCGATTACTATATGTTAAAAATTCTGCACCTTGAAAAATGAATTTACCGGTTGGGTAGGTGATAGGTCTTCCTGTTTGATATGTGAAATTTGCAGAGAAACTATATCGTTCGGTAAACTTAAAATTTAATACAGCATTTAAATCATGAGGTTTATCGTAGTTTGTTGAAAAAAATTCACCATTATTCACCCTTTCCTCATCAAACTGACTATCGAGTTGAATCAACGACCTTGAATAACTATATCCAAGCCAACCGTTTAATCTTCCTCGGTTCTTCTTTATTAAAAATTCAGCACCATAAGACTTTCCTTTACCTTGAAGTACTTCAGTTTCAATATTTTCATTCAATAATAAATTTGCACCAATTTTATAATCCAATAAATTTTGATATCTCTTATAATATCCTTCCAAGCTAATTTCGTAATCATTTCCATTAATGTTTTTGAAAACTCCTAGAGATAGTTGTGTTCCTTCTTGTGGTTTAATATTGGAGTCGGAAAGTCTCCAAGTATCTACAGGAGTGGCAGTAGTATTATTATTTAATCGATGGATATATTGGAAAGATTTATTAAAGCTGCCTTTCAAAGATAACGTATTGTTTAAAGCGTATCTTCCTGATAAACGATAACTGAGTCCATGATAGGTTTTAAAAACTTCATTGTTCTCATATTCTACTGTATTTACCACAGTTGTTTCGTTTTTCGGTGCATTATTTTGATATTCTCTTTGAACGGATGGTCCTAGAGCTAAATATTGATTCAGGCGTAATCCAACGTTGAAATTCAATTTCTTACTTAAAGTAATTTCATCAGAAATAAACAGCGCATTTTCTAAAGCTTTTTCTTCGGCTATATTTAAAGGAACTACCGTTGAATTGGAACCGTTTGGTTGAATTGTTCCCGGACTTATATTGTAGAGTTTAGATTCTAAACCATAATCAAATTTATGCTTGTCTGAATAATCATATTGTAACTTAATTTTTAAATCAGTTTCACTAATATTATAATTCAGGTCGAAACCTTTGTTGGTATCATCACTTTCATAATTTATATCAAAAGCATATCTACTATGTGAAACGCCTAAGTTTCCTCGATTCTTGTCATTAAACACATGTTCCCAATTTAAAGAACCCATAACATTTCCGTATCTATTGATTGTGTCCGATGCAATTTGAAATTGATCTCTACTGAAATATCCTGTTGCTTTTACGGCGTTATTATCGTCTATTTGATGTTTATACTTTGCAATTACATCGTAAAAAGAAACGCTGCTATTTTCAATTTGTTTGTTGTTTACGAGTCCAAGAATCCAATCTGAATATGTGCTTCTAACTCCCAAAATTAATCCTGATTTATCCTTAACTACAGGGATATCGACGTTTACATTTCCTGTAACTGGACCAATGGAAGCTTCTCCTTGAAATTCTTTTGTATTTGGGTCTTTTGTTCGGATATCAAATACAGATGATAATCTTCCACCGTATTCAGAAGGTATATTTCCTGTATATATTTTTAAGTCATTAGTTGTAAAAGGATTAATCGCAGAAAATAAACCAAGAAAATGCGTTGGGTTATAAATAACTCCATTATCCAGTAAAAATAAATTTTGATCTACTTTACCACCTCTAACATTTACACCTTCTGAGCCTTCTCCAGTAGATTTTATAGAAGGAAGTGTAATAGCAACTTTTAAAATATCTCGTTCTCCTAATACTAAAGGAATCTTCTTAATTTCTTTTGCCTTAATCTGGCTAATTCCGGCAATGGTTTGTCTAATATTTCTAGTTCGGTTTGCATTAATTACAACTTCTTCTAGCTGTTCTGATTTTTCATTTATTGAAAAATTTAGCTTACCATCACTAAAAATAATGATGTTCTTATAATCACTTTCAAAACCAACAAATGATGTTTCTAATTGATTTTCACCAAAGGGAAGATTTATTTTAAAATAACCTTTATTGTTTGTAGTTGTATAAATATTTTTTGTTCTTTCGAAAATAGTAACACCTTCAATCGGTTCACCGTTTTTGTCGTTAATAACTTTCCCTGTTAAAGTGTAAAAACTTTTTTTATTACTAACCTCTTTTCCTATTTTAATGATATTGTTTCCTTCGGTATTTACAAGAACAGGAGCGTTGGAATTATTGGTGTTTTCATTATTGTCAATTTCATAAACACTTTTTTTAATTAAGTTACCATTGGTAAGTATTATTTTATGATCGTCCATAATAAAATAATTAATGGTACTTCCTCCGAATAAAGTATCTAATACATCGGAAATTTTAGCATTATTAAAATTGAAACTTACTTTTTCGTCATCTAACCAGCTTTTAATAAAATAGAAGCGATAATCAGATTTACTTTCTATAAGCTTTATAACTTCCTCTTTACTTAAATTACTGGCGCTGATTGAAATTGGTTCTCTTTTTTCTTGTGAATGCAAAGTAGAAAAGAACAAGATTAAAATGACGAGTAGAGTTCTTTGAATGGCTAATTTCATTTTATTTTTCTTGTGATAAAGACGTGATTAATTTGGCTACAAAAGTTGGAAAGTCATTCTTTAATAAAAAAGTATTTGACTTGTAAAAAGAGGCTATTTGCTTTTTGCTTTTTGGAAATATAGTATAGAAATCCCTTTTCGAATCGATATCATAAAACGTATTTTTATATAACAATACGTTTTTGTTTTTCTTTTTAAAAGTGTGATATCTATAGTCAGCGTCTCTATTTTCTTTAACCGTTTTTAAGTGCTTTTTTAATACAGAAAAATCTTCTCGAACGAGCAACTCTTCTAAAAATCCATAGGATTTGGAATAAATAAATTTCTTAGTATTTATGGTGAAATACTTTACAAGAGTTTTTTCTGGGACAACAGAGATTTGTTGATCTTGATTATTAAGTTTAACAACCAAAAAATCATCGACTAGTTCATACTTTAACTGAACATCAGTAAAGAGTTCGCCGCGGTAGAATATGCTTCCTTTTTTAAAAGAATCCTCAGTAAAAAAATTATGATTGTCTCTGAATTTTTTACGGTACTTTTCTTTGTAGATAATACCATAACTTAACTGGGTGTTATTTTGACCAACTATTTTGTCAAATTGTGCGTAAAGTGATGGTTCTTGTCCGTAGGTTAAAAAACAAGAGAACATAACTACCAAGGTCGATAGCAATTTTTTCATCAACATTATGTTTTTAAATTAAACTTGGTAAGGGATTATAAAGATATAATTTAATTTTTTAGAAAATGTTAAATTCAATGATTATGCTGATGTTTTGAGTTTTTGTATGTGTTTTCGTATTTAATTTGTGATATCGTCAAAATTCATAAAAAAAAAGCCATTCTAAAATAGAATGACTTTTAAAGTAGTAGTTGAAATACACCTAGTTTTTGCTAGGGATGTTTTTAAGAATTTCTAACAAGTAATTCCAAAATTTTTGCATTGATGAAATTTGTGCTCTTTCATCCGGACTATGAGCTCCTCGAATGTTTGGACCAAAGGAAATCATATCCATTTTCGGATAATTCTGACCAAGAATACCACATTCTAAACCTGCGTGACATGCTGCGACGTGAGGTTCTTCATTGTTCATTTCTATATATAATTTCTTTAATACCTTTAAAATATCTGAGTTCATATTAGGTAGCCAACCAGGATAAGAACCTGAAAACTCAACTTCAAATCCAGCCAATTCAAATACAGATCGTAAAGAATTTGCTAAATCCCATTTATTAGTTTCAGATGAAGAACGTGTTAAACATCCAATTTTAATACTTCCATCTTTAACAATTACTCGAGCAATATTATTAGACGTTTCTACCAAATCTTCAATATCTGGACTCATTCTGTAAACTCCGTTTAAGGCACCATAAATTGACTTTATTAACCCCATTTGAACACCTAAGTCCATTACTGTTTCAGGAAGTGAAATTTCTTTTAATTCAATCGATAAATTTGGCTCTAGAGAAGCAAATTCTGATTTAATTTCATTAATTAATTCACTTAATTCAAATAAGAAAGGTTCTTTTGAAACCTTATCAATTACAACAGTGGCGAAACTTTCCCTAGGGATTGCATTGCGTAAACTTCCTCCATTGATTTCAGAGATGCGTAAACCGTAATTAGTAAAACCATCAAATAGTAAACGGTTCATTATTTTATTCGCATTTCCTAATCCTTTATGAATATCCATTCCAGAATGACCTCCGTTTAATCCAGTAACTGAAAGTTCAAAAGCAATTGTGTTGTCAGGAGTTTTTTCAGATTCGTAAGTTCTAGTTGCAGTAATATCTACACCACCTGCGCAACCAATTCCAATTTCATCATCTTCTTCCGTATCTAAGTTTAATAAAATATCGCCAGTTAAAATTCCACCTTCAAGTCCCATGGCTCCAGTCATTCCAGTTTCTTCATCTATTGTGAATAAAGCTTCAATTGCTGGGTGTTGAATATCAGTAGAAGATAAAACAGCCATAATCGAAGCAACACCTAAACCATTATCAGCACCTAAAGTTGTTCCTTTTGCTTTTACCCAATCACCATCAATGTACATTTTAATTCCTTCCGTATCAAAATCAAAATCCGTGTCCGAATTTTTTTGGTGAACCATGTCTAAATGACTTTGCATTACGATGGTCTTTCTGTCTTCCATTCCAGTAGTTGCAGGTTTTCGGATAATTACATTCCCAACTTTGTCAACAAAAGTTTCTAAGTTCAAACTTTTTCCGAAGTCCACCATAAACTGAATCACACGTTCTTCTTTTTTAGAAGGACGAGGAACAGCGTTTAAATCAGCAAAATGATTCCATACTGATTTTGGTTCTATATTTCTTATTTCTGCGCTCATCTTGTTGTAGTTTATTTGATAAATCAAAGGTACATTTTAAGATAGTAACATACAAAGACAAGAGTACGTTTTATCTTTTCTCTTTATTGATATTGTTGTAATTTCGCTGCATGGATTTTTCATCAAAACTTCTCGAAAATGCAGTGAACGAAGTAAGTCGATTACCCGGTATTGGTAAACGAACTGCTTTGCGATTGGTTTTACATTTATTAAAACAGCCTAAAGAGAATACTAAGTACTTGGCTGAGGCTATTACTCAATTGCGTAATGATGTAAAATCATGCAACAAATGTCATAATATTTCAGATACTATTTTATGTGATATTTGTAGTAATCCGAATAGAAAAGAAGAATTGGTTTGCGTTGTAGAAGATATAAGAGATGTGATGGCGATTGAAAACACAGGTCAATTTAGAGGGGTATATCATGTATTAGGAGGGAAAATTTCTCCAATAGAAGGAGTTGGGCCACAAAACTTAAACATAGAGTCATTAGTAGAAAAGGTAAAAAACGGAGAGGTAAAAGAATTGATTTTTGCTTTGAGTTCTACTATGGAAGGTGATACTACGAACTTCTACATTTACAAACAAATTGAAAAGTATAGTATTACGACATCTACCATTGCTAGAGGAATTTCCGTAGGAGATGAGTTAGAATACGCAGATGAGGTTACTTTAGGCAGAAGTATTATCAATCGAATACCTTTTGAGCAGTCAATAAAAGGATAAAAATTAGTTAAATTTTTATCCTTTAAGTTAAAATATTTTAGTATTGATTATTGCTTAGCCCAAGTATATCTTCCAATAATCATATCTTGATTGTTGTTATCAAAACTTATTGGTGCGTCTGTTCCTGAAGTGTAACCATGTCTCTTGATGTAGTAAGTTCCATCATCATTATTAGTCCACTCTCCATTATGAGAATTTTGAGAGTTCAATGTACATTGGTTGTTTACAGTACTGTACTCAGTAAAAGTAAACTTTCCGTCATTGGTAAAAACATATTCGCTTTGCCCAGTACAAGCATTCACATCAAATCCATTATCTTTTTCTAAGTTCCATGTTCCTATAATTGGATCTTGATTTTGTGTTGGATTTTGAGTTCCATTGTCTGAATTATCATCAGAAGAACAAGAAAAAAATGAAAGAATAACGACAGAAAGTAAAATAAATCGTTTCATATTTAGGGGGATTAAAAATTAAAATCTAAAGATAGTTAATTAACTTAAATTATCGTCTTCTTCTTTATTCTTTTCTAGTAAAGTTTTTTCATACTTATCCCAACTCTTTTTAGTTCTGATTTTTTTATACAATCGAACACTCATCATCAATAAAACTGAAACTAAAATAATTCCAACAACACCCCATATCCAGTTGATAGCATTTTTAAGAACTACTAAAAACACAACAGCAAAAAGAATAATTGTAGCAACTTCATTCCAAATTCGAAGTTGTAGCGAGCTATATTTCACTTCATCTTTTTGAAGTTGTTTGTACATAGAATGACATTTTCCGTGATAAAAATAAAGAGCTAAAACAAATGATAACTTCACGTGCATCCAAGGCATTTCGAGGTAAATAGGATTCTGAATTAACATCCAAAAAGCAAAAATACTCGCTAAAACAGCAGAAGGCCATGTAATAATATACCAGAGTCTTTTTTCCATTAATTTATATTGCGTTTGAAGTATTTCTTTTGCTGGTTCTTCTTTCTTTTCAGCTTCTGCATGATAAATAAAAAGCCGAACAATGTAAAATAACCCAGCAAACCAAGTTACTACGAAAATAATATGAAGTGATTTAACATATAAAAAATCCATATTTAGTTTTCTTTAAACTCGTTAATCCATTTTGCTAAAACAGCTACCCATTCATCGTTGTCGTTTATACAAGGAACCGTGTGGAATTCTTCTCCGCCTGCTTCGATAAATTCTTCTTTACCTTCCATAGCTATTTCCTCTAAGGTTTCTAAACAGTCTGAAACGAATGCCGGTGTAACGATGGCTAACTTCTTAACTCCGTCTTTTTCCGCTTTTTTTACTAAAGTTCTGTCTGTGTATGGCTGTAACCAAGGATCTACTCCCAAACGAGATTGAAAAGTAGTTGTTACTTTATCTTCATCTAAACCTAATTCACTAATCACGTTTTTAGTAGTTTGGAAGCATTGGTGTCTATAACAAAACTCGTGCGCTTTGGAAGGAGTATTACAACAACTTCCATCTATTTTACAATGAGATTTTGTAATATCTGATTTACGAATATGACGTTCTGGAACTCCGTGATAGGAGAACATAATATGATCATAATCTTTGTCAGATAAATAATCTTTTATACTGTTTGAAAGCGCTTTGATGTATTCTGGTTTGTTATAAAAAGCAGGAACGTCCGTGATTTTCATGTCAGAGAAAAATTCTTTTCTTAATTCTTCTGCCAACACAACAATCGTTTCTGTAGTCGCCATTGCAAATTGTGGATATAAAGGAATCATTAAAACATCTTTAACGCCTTTGTCGTATAATTCTTGTAATCCAGATTTTAAAGATGGATTTCCATATCGCATCGCTAAGGCTACAGGTAATTCTGTTTGATCTTGAACTTTTGCTTGCAATCTTTCTGAAAGAACAATTAGAGGTGAACCTTCTTCCCACCAAATTTTTTGATAGGCTGCTGCCGATTTTTTCGGACGTGTATTCAAAATGATACCTCTAACAAGAAAAGCCCTTAACCAATAAGGAACGTCAATAACGCGTTCATCCATTAAAAACTCATCTAAGTATTTCTTTACATCTTTAGGATTTGTGCTGTCTGGTGATCCTAAGTTTACTAATAAAACTCCTTTCATTTTTTATTATTTATCTGAATATAATTTGATAAAATTTCTTGTCTGTTAATCTATGTTTTTAGAACTTCTAACTTCTAACTTCTAACTTCTA
>NZ_JBMKKT010000068.1:0-1768 GCF_049239625.1 Tenacibaculum sp. MEBiC06402 | reverse complement strand
ACATCGGAAAAGAACTTGCGTCCTTTTCCCGCAAAAAATCATACACAAATACGTTGGCAAACATTTGAAAGAATAAAAGAATATGTATAAAGTTAATACAAACTCAGGGCAAACTACAATAGACAAACTTCCTGAAAAATGCCCTTTCTGTCATAGCGCTATCTCTCCACGACCAATTAATGGGAATAGCGGAAACGGACGAATGGAAATTTTTATGGCTTGCCCAAAAAGTACGTGTAAAAATTCTTTTATCGGATATTACAAGTATGAAAACAATAGATGGAGATTTAATGGAGAAACAACAATCGGAAATTTAACTGTTAAAGACTTCAGCGAAAGTATTCAAGAAGTTTCTCCAGCATTTATAAAAATTTACAATGAGGCTTATTCTGCCGAACAACAAAACTTAAAAGAAATTTGTGGAGTTGGATATAGAAAAGCTTTGGAGTTTTTAATCAAAGATTATGTCATCTTAAGTAATAAAGATAAAGAAGATAAAATTTTAAAAATGCGTCTTGGAAATTGCATAAAAGATTTAGTGACCGATGACAGAGTTAAGTCTGTAGCAAAAAGAGCTGTTTGGCTTGGAAACGACGAAACACATTATGTACGGAAATGGGAAACTAAAAATTTAGAGGATTTAAAAAAGCTAATCAGTCTTACTGTTCATTGGATTGAGATGGAAAAACTTACCGAGAGTTTTGAAACGGAAATGCCTGAATAAAAACGTTTGCCAACAATGGCTATAATTCATTGTGGTTTTGTGCCACAACAAAATAAAAGTATAAATCAACGGCTGATTTCTAAGCGGAATAATCCTGCGGATGATTCCACAACGAAATCATAGCCGAGACCGTTGTGGTTAATGTCTAAAAACCGTAAAACTGGATGAATAAAACAATATTTGAAATTACTAAAATGGATTGTCCTTCAGAGGAAAATCTAATCCGAATGAAATTGGACGGAATTTCAAGTATTGCAAATTTAGACTTCGACATACCTAATCGAAAACTGACCGTTTTCCACAGCGGAGAAATAGATCAAATCGAAAATTCAGTTATCGAACTGAATTTAGGTGGAAAGAAAATCTCGACAGAACAAACCGACCAAACAGAATTTATTGAAAACCTAAACCAGAAAAAACTTCTCTGGTCTGTCCTTGGAATAAATTTCGCATTTTTCCTAATCGAAATGACAACTGGAATAATCTCAAAATCAATGGGGTTGGTTGCAGATAGTTTGGATATGCTTGCCGACAGTTTCGTTTACGGAATTAGCCTGTTTGCAGTTGGAGGAGCTTTAACGAGAAAAAAGCGGATTGCTAAACTTGCTGGATATTTTCAAATAATACTTGCCTTTATCGGATTTGTAGAAGTTTTAAGAAGATTTTTCGGAGACGAGAAACTACCCAACTTTTCGACAATGATTATCGTTTCGATTTTCGCACTTATTGCAAACGGAATTTGTCTTTACATTTTACAAAAGTCAAAAAGTAAGGAAGAGGCTCATATGAAAGCAAGTATGATTTTCACTTCAAATGATGTGATTATCAATTTAGGAGTTATTACAGCTGGACTTTTAGTAAATTGGTTAAATTCAAGCAAACCTGATTTGATTATCGGAATAATAGTTTTTGTTTTAGTAGTTCAAGGTGCTTTTAGAATTTTAAAATTGAGTAAATAAATAAAAAACACTAACCACAACAAGGTGTATAATTAATTGCGGCTGAATTTCCTCATCGGAAATTCAATCTTATTAATTATCTTTC
>NZ_JBMKKT010000067.1:0-2649 GCF_049239625.1 Tenacibaculum sp. MEBiC06402 | reverse complement strand
GGAAAGATAATTAATAAGATTGAATTTCCGATGAGGTCCCGAAGCTTCGGGACAGCCGCAATTAATTATACACCTTGTTGTACAATGTTTTTTACTTTCTATCAATCCAAATATTCAATTCATCATTAGGTATTTCATTTTCAAACAATTTCATTAGAAATAAATTTGAGCGTCTTACTTTTAAATCTTTAGGATTCTTAAATTCAATAAAATAAACACCTGGTTCCCTAATTTCTAGCGTCATTATTCTTTTAGCTCTTTTACCAAACTCATAAGATTGAATTCTCCAATTTACAACTTTCGGTATTATTACTTCTTTACTTTTCTTACTCGTTAATGAGATTGAAAAGTTGCCAAGAGAAACACTCCACCCACCAAGAAGGTCAATGTTATAAATTCCGACAGATAATATAATTGCCTGATTTGAATCATGTATGCGAATTGGAAGTCTAATTTCCGCATACCTCAAATTAGTATTTATAACTTTAATGTCTTTAGGGATTTTATCTCTATGGAGAAAGCCTGAAATCTTTTTGTCAGGTGTTAATTGCTTATAATCACTTTTGATATAAGGTCTAGCTCCATCAAATGGTTCGAATTCAGTTTGTAGATATTCAATTTCTGTGTTATCTAATTCACGAATCGTTCCGTCGTTTTCAACATAAACAAATTCAAATTTATCTTTTTCTTTCCGCATTTTTCTGAGATTATGAAATGTTGTACAACGTTTCGTGTAAGTTGCGTTTTAATGCAATTTACACGTTGTTGTTTGTAGTAAATATAGCTAAAAGTTTATATTTTCTGTTTTCATATTTACGTAGTCAGTCGCGACGCTACATTCATATTACTTTAAATCCACTTGTTTTTTCAAGATTATGAATTATATCAACCACAGACTGATATGGTTTGTTATCTGAAAAATGATTGTCTGCTCCGCTCTAAAACATTGATTTAAATTAAATTATCCTCTTAAAACTTGACAATGTCAAAAAAATCTGATAATTTCGGCAAGATTTTTACGCTAGCATGCGTATTTGAAAGTGTAACTCTCATACGATGTCAATCGACAAGCTTGACTAAACTACATTCTTACGTTTAGTTAATTTTAATCCTGTTTTAACTATCCTTTGTCACAATCAGAAAGTGTATTTAAAAGCCAAAAGTCGGACTTATTACATACAACGTTGTTGTATAAGATTAGTTGCGTGTTTTAAGCAACTAATTTAGCAAATACAAACCGAAAAGAAAATCCGCGAGGATTTTCGTAAGTAGGCTTGCACTAGCAATTAATTTTATACGGTGTTGTGTGCCGTTTTTTCTTCATTATTTCTCAATTCTTTCGATAAAAAATATCCGCCAACTATTCCGTGAATTATTCCAAATATTCCGTAAATCCAAAGTTGATAAATCGAATATCCAGCAAGCGATTCCAAAATTCGTATTCGCTCAAATTCAAATGAATTTATTATTCCGATTACTAATGCTTTAAAGTATAATATTAAAATCCACGAAGCAAATAGAGCAAAAAATGATATTCCGAAATATTTTCGTTTTTCTTTTCCAACATATTTTTTCAGATATTTAAAAGCTAATATTCCGATTATTGGTATCGAAATTATTGTCGTAATCCATTCAATCCAATCTCTTTCTATTGTGTACCAACTTGGAATTTCTCCAATAATGGCGTAAAAAGCGAAAAGAAAAATCAGTCCGAAAGAGTAATATTTGGTTATTAAAATTTTTATGTTTTTCAATTTAGCGTTCAGTTTTTCTTAAATGGCACACAACGTATTTGTGTATGATTTTTTGCGGGAAAGGACGCGAGTCATTTTCCGTTGATGCGGAAAGATAATTAATAAGATTGAATTTCCCGGCGAGGAAATTCAGCCGCAATTAATTATACACGTTGTTGGGCGTTGATATTAGTATTTTTCATTTCTCCAATTTTGGTCATTTAATGTCAGATAATGAATTGCAATTATCAACTTTGTTTTCAAATCTTGAGTATTAAAAGTTTTATAATTCATGCCTAGCTCAGCTATCATAGAGGGACCTAAATCAGCATTTACATTGAAGGCTTGAGCATAATTTTTAATTGCTTTATTTTCATTTCCGGATTCATTTAGAAACTTTCTGTATTTTCCATTATAATTTAAACCAAGATATTTTAGGGTATCTTTTCTCTCTCTAATAGGTAAGCTTTGCTGAAAACTCCATATTTCTTTAAAAGTACTATTCCTAAGTTTTTCATATAGTTTTTTTTGCTTTTCAAAATTTAGCCCCGTATTGAAGACAACATTTTTTTCAATTTGAGATCTGATTTCTAAGCAATAATTATTGTAACATTCATTTAGTTTCTGATTGTTCGAGTTGCAAATCTCATTATTAAAAAAGTCAAAAACTTTCTGTAAATCATCGATTTCATTTTTACTGAATATTTTTTTTATTAAAACATCAGTTTTCAAATCATTAGTGCTTTTAGAAGCACAACTGCTAATAAGTAAAGGGATTATTATGTATGTTATCTTTTTCATTTTTTTGTATTTACGCCCAACGTATTTGTGTATGATTTTTTGCGGGAAAAGGACGGGAGTTCTTTTCCGATGTTGCGGAAAGATAATTAATAAGATTGAATTTCCGATGAGGAAA
>NZ_JBMKKT010000066.1:0-3205 GCF_049239625.1 Tenacibaculum sp. MEBiC06402 | reverse complement strand
AATGGTAATAATCCATTATCCGTAGCAGTCATCTCTATAACTCCCGCACTACTTCCATCACAATTCGCATTGTCCACTGCAACTGCTGTAAACACAGGCGTTATTGCTGGAGCAACAGTGATTTGTCTTGTTACAATACATCCTGATGTAACGTCCGTTACAACAACTTCGTAAGTACCATCGGTAGTAACAGTATGATCTGTAAATGTATCCGTACCAGTAATGCTACCAGAAGTTAAGGCTGGATCCGCAGTAGGCGCAACACCATTAATTGTATATGTGAAATTACCTGTAGCACCTAAATTCGCACCAGAAGCAACAGTAATTCTAATCAGTGCTTCTCCCGGAACACAATTCAAATTTTGTTGTATCGCTAAATTAAAATCTAACTCATCATAAATTGTAGCTGTAACGGTTGCACTAGTACAACCATTTGCATCACGAATTATAACATCATAAGAACCAGGTGTTAAACCATTTTCCGTATAGGTAACGTCTGTTGTTGGAGCACTAAATGTTGTACCTCCATCAATAGAATATTGATAAGGTGCCGTACCTCCAATCGTTTGAACTCCGTTAGTTGTATCAATGATAATACTTTTATCAGCTCCACACGTACTAGTAGTCACATCTGCTACTTCTAAAACTGGTGGTTGACTAACAGTTAAAGCCTGTGGACCTATATCTGTAGTACAACTATTTCCATTACTATCTGTAATTGTTACCGTTACATTGACTGGTAATGTAGTATCAGTTACATCTCCGTAAGCTACCTGAACAACATTACCACTTATAGAAGCTGTAGAAGCATTTGTAACCGATGCAACAGAATATGTGTAAGGCGGGAACCCACCCACTACATTATCTATTCTTATAGTACCAGGAGTACTACATGTTATATTATCAACTACAGTTAAATCACCTGTAATTGGAACTCCTTCAAGTATTCTAACATCCTCACTACCAAATAAACAACTAGTTGGAGGAGATGTTGTCTCAATATAATATAAGCCTGCTGATAAACCAGTAACTACGATATCTGCAAAACCATTTTGGGTTATCCCTGTATAACCAGCTACAGCAACGCCCGCATTTGTAACATCATCCCTACGATATAACGTATATTCAAAAGGATCAGATAAATCCCCAGATGTATTAGTTATAGTAAATGTTATTTGTCCAGTATCAGGTGGTCCTCCAGCACAATCATCGCTATCAGCAGTACCAACTAATAATACTCCAGGAGTAAATGTATCATATACATCTTCATTATTTTGCTCGATACATCCTGTACTTGTATCTCTTACATAGAAAGTATAAGTTAAACCTGGTGTTAAACCTGTAAAAGTTAACGTTCTAGGATCTGGTGCATCTGGTGCAAACCAAATTGTAGGATCATCAATAGCAAATTCAAAAGGTCCTACACCATTAATTGCTTCTACAGTTACACTAAACCCTCCAACACAAGTACCAGGATTAGCTACTGGATCTACAATTAATCCAGAAACCTGGAAAGGTATTGTATAAGGAGCAAATGTTGTTAAACAACGAACAGTGGCACCATCCACAATACGAATAGCAGGATATACTTCTGTACCTAAATTTATTCCTGTAAATGTGTCTGAAGCTTGCCATGTAGCACCATTATCCGAACTAAACTCGATTGTATATGGTGCCACTGATGGATATCCTGTAAATTCAAATCCAAATAATGATTCATTTCCTACAAAAGGAGTTCCACAAGGAGGAACAATAGGATCAATAGTTGCAGTTAATAATGGTGGGTCTGTTAGTGTAACAGAAGCTGAATCCGTACAACCTAAATCATCAGTAATAGTTACTGTATAGCTTCCCGCTGATAAATTAGTAAATGTATAACTTGTTCCTGTAAAATCAGTCACGTTAGTGGTAGTAACTCCATCTGTTATTGATAAATCATGTGGAGAAAGTCCATCTGATATAGTTACTTCAATGCTTCCTGTATCTCCATTACATGTAGGCTGCGTATCTGTTAGAGATATTGATACAGTCGTTACTGTATTAATTGTAACATTCGTAACTACTGTTTCACAATATCCTGCCGCACCCCCATTATCTCTAATATAAACATCATAAGTACCAGCTGCTAAACTTATAGGGTTTGTAGTACTAAAAGTACCATCTGCTGGTGTTCCAGCTCCTGCTGCAGTTACCGAGTATACATAAGAGCCATCTCCTCCTAATGCATTTACAGTAATAGATCCATTATTACAACTTGCGTCAATAACATCAACAGATGCAATTAATTCATCATTAATTACTCTAACTAATTGTGTAGTTGTACATCCTCTTCCGTCAATTACATCAATTGTATATGAACCGGCTCCTAAACCTGTAAAGGTATAAGTAGAAGCCCCTGGAACTTGAGGAGCTCCTCCGTTTAAGATATATTGATAATCACCATTACCTGATGTTACAGTCACTACTATTTCACCATTAGTTCCATCGTAACAATTTGTTGGTACTGCATCAAATGCAACAGTAGTAATTGGATTAACTGTTATGTTGAACGGAACTGATAAACATCCGTTGGTATCTTGAGCTATAATCGTGTGAGCTCCAGCAGCAACATCTGTGAATGATCCTGTTTGGAATGCTCCAACTCCATCTAATTGATATGTATAAGGTCCTGTTCCTCCAGAAGCACTAGGTTCAATTGTTGCACCAGTTGCTGGATTACAAGTAACCTCTTTTGTTATTGTTGCATTAGCAACAACAGGAGTTGCCTCACCTATCGTAACTGAAAGTGTTCTTTCACAAGCTGAAGATGCAGCATCTGGCCTAATTCTAACATCATAAGTAGCAGCTGAAAGACCTGTTACAGTTATCGGAGAAGTAGAAGTTGTTGTATATGTAGCACCTCCATCAGTACTATATTCATAAGTTCCTGTAAAGTTTAATACGTTCATTGAGAACTCACCATCACTTCCCCCATTACAAGTAGCATCTGTAACACTAGCTACTACCAATTGAGCTTGAAATTCTTGATTTGCATCGATTGTTACAATAACATCAGTAGTACAGTCACTTCCGTAATCAACTGTAATTGTATGATTACCAACTGCTAAATTATTAAACACATTCGAAGTCTGTGTAGTTGCTCCTAAGGTATAAGTGTAACTCGGATCTGTTGGGGTAATAGTCGCATTTCCTGTACCATCACAAT
>NZ_JBMKKT010000065.1:0-24006 GCF_049239625.1 Tenacibaculum sp. MEBiC06402 | reverse complement strand
GGTACACCAAATGATCCAAGTGATGATATTGTGACGTATATTCCAAATCCAGATTTCAATGGAACGGATACATTCACATATACAATTTGTGACAACGCTAGTCCAGCGAACTGCTCAACAGCTACTGTAACTATTACGGTTGTACCTACCCCAGATGCAGTTGATGATACAGCTACAACTAATTCTGGTGAGGATGTTGATATTGATGTGACTGTAAACGATAATGACGTTCCAACAGATGGTACATTGACCGTAACAGATCCTAACAATGGAACAGTAAATGTAGATGATAATGGTACACCAAATGACCCAAGTGATGATGTTGTTACTTACACACCTAATGATGGATTTACAGGAACAGATACATTTACATATACAATTTGTGATAATTTAGTGCCACAGAACTGTAGTACTGCAACAGTAACTATCTTTGTAGAAGATGAATGTCTCACTGTGTATAACGAGTTTAGTCCAAATGAAGATGGAATTAATGATTATTTAAAGATTAATTGTATTGAAAACTATCCAAATAATACAATTGAAATTTTCAATAGATGGGGTAACACGGTTTATAAAATCCAAGGGTATAATAATGATAATTCTGATAGGAGGTTTGAAGGAATTTCGAATGGTAGAGCAACCATTCAGACGGATGATAAGCTACCAGTAGGAACATACTATTATGTCTTAGATTTAGGTGATGGAAGTAAGATTAGAAAAGGTTGGATATATATTAATAGATAAAATACGAAGAGTAAACAATGAGACTATTTTTGTCAAGTAAAGCACTATTGCTTTTGTTGTTAAGCATTTTTATTAAAACAAATGTTTTTTCGCAACAAGATCCCCACTATACTCAGTATATGTTAAATACCATGTCTGTTAACCCTGCATATGTGGGCTCAAAAGGACATACAGTGCTAACGGCATTGGGAAGAACCCAATGGGTTGGTTTTGATGGAGCACCGGATACACAGACATTAAGTTATGATACGAGTTTAGCTATTAGTGGACTAGGGTTAGGTTTTAATTTGGTTAATGATAAATTAGGACCTTCACATGAGTTGTATTTAGATGGTAATGTTTCTTATACTATAGAAACCGGAGAAGAAGGAAACCTGGCATTTGGTTTAAAATTAGGAGGTAGGGTTTTAAACGTCGATTGGAGTATTGGAAACCCCAATGGTGATGGTAATGATCCAAGTTTTGCTCAGAATATTGTAAATCGATTTTTACCTACGGTAGGAGCAGGTATTTATTACCATGAACCAGAATGGTACATCGGTTTATCCGTTCCAAACTTTCTTAGACAGGAGCATTATGATGCGCAACGAGCAAGTGGACAAGTTGCTGTAGAAAGATTGCACTATTTTCTAATTGCTGGTTATGTATTTGATATTAGTGATGATGTTAAGTTCAAGCCAGCTGCATTAGCAAAAGTAGTTTTTGGTGCGCCAATGTCGCTTGATGTTTCCGCTAACTTTTTGTTTAGTGAACGTTTTAGAGTTGGTGCGGCATGGCGATGGGATGATTCGATAGCTGCGTTATTGGGAGTTCAGGTAAGCGAATCATTACACATCGGATACGCTTATGATTTAACTACTTCCAATTATAATGTTGTAAACTCAGGAACGCACGAAGTATTACTTCGATATGAAATATTTAAACAGGCTAGAATTAAATCCCCTAGATTTTTTTAAAGCATAACTGTAATGAAAATTCTAAAAACCAAATTAATCATCCTCTTTCTTACTTTTTCAGCAATACTTGTTAATGGACAGAGTAGGAGAGTTGCAGACAAGTATTTTGAAGAGTTTGCTTACTTTAAAGCGGCTAAAATTTATGAAGCGGTCTATCAAAAGGGAGATACCACAAAATATCTTCTAAAAAGACTAGGAGATGCATATTATAATAATTCCCAAACAGAAAAGGCTGAATTCTGGTATGGGAAGTTAATAGAAGAAAAAAGAGAAACAGATCCATCTTACTTATTTAAATACTCACAGGTTTTAAGAAGTAATGGATATATTCAAAAATCTGATTCTATTTATAAACTTTTAAACATACAGCTTAGCACTCAAAGTGGCGAAAAGTATATTGATAGAGATAATAATTTTCAAGATTTTCTGAATAATGGAGACAAGAAAATTAGCTTAAGAAACCTAAGTATAAATACTCCATTCTCTGATTTTGGTGGAGTGATTTTTGAGGATGAAATTTATTTTGCTTCAGCTTCACCTAAGGGAGAAAAAAGAGAGAAACTATACCGATGGAATAACCAACCTTTTCTTAATTTATATAAATCTAATGGTTACTTTGAAAGAGTAGATGAAGTTAAAACTGATTCTGTTTATGAGCTTGAGAATAAACGTATTTTATCAGAAAATATTAATACTCAATTTCACGAATCTTCTCCTGTATTTACTAAGGATGGAAAGGTAATGTATTTTAGTAGGGTTAACTATAATGGCAAGAAGTTAGGTAAGGATAAAAAACTTACTGTAAATTTAAAGCTTTACAGAGCAGAAAGGGACGGAGATGATTGGAAAAATGTGGAAGAGTTACCTTTTAATAGTGATGACTACTCAGTTGCTCATCCGGCTTTAAGCCCTGATGGAAAGACTTTATATTTCGCATCAGACATGCCAGGAACTTTGGGGCAAACAGATATTTTTAAAGTTGAGATTTTAGAAGATGGTTTCGGAGAACCTATTAACCTAGGGAAAAGTATTAATACTACGGAAAAAGAAATGTTTCCATTTATATCAGATGATAATGTTCTTTTCTTTTCTTCAAATGGACATAAAGGATTAGGTCTTTTAGATATTTTTCAGACAAAAATATATAACGATAGTACTTATAGTCAAATTACAAACCTAGATTATCCATTTAATAGTAAAAAAGATGACTTTTCATTTTATTTAGCTAATGACGGAGAAAAAGGTTTCTTTTCTTCAAATAGATCAAAAGGTAAAGGAGATGATGATATTTATAGTTTTTATATCACTGAAATTCCTGAATCTGAAAAATGTTATCAATATGTAACAGGAGTTGTTACAAATAAGGTGACTAAAGAAAGAATTCCTAACACAATAGTGAAGTTAATTGATGATTTAGGAACAGTTTTAGAAGAAAAGTTAACTGATAGCAGAGGAAGCTATAATTTCAAGCTCGAATGTAAGGAGGAAAATTATGTAGTTATTGCAGAAAAACGTGATTATAGAAATCCGGATAAGAAAAATGTTGCAGTAGCGGGTAAAAATAAGAATGAAAGGTATACAGCTGATTTAGTGTTAGATCCGTTAATTGTAGGTGATCAAATTGTAATTAAACCAATTTATTTTGATTATGATAAAGATTTTATTCGTGAAGATGCACAATATGAATTAGAAAACATCGTTACTGTCATGACTAACCATCCAAAGATGGTGATTAAAATTGAATCACACACGGATAGTAGGGGGGCAAAATCATACAATAGAAATTTATCTGACAGAAGAGCAAAATCTACAAGAGACTTTATTATCTCGAGAGGAGTTGAGCCTGAAAGAATTGAAAGTGCCATAGGATATGGAGAAGATAGATTATTGAATCATTGTAACGATAAGAATAGTAGAAAATGTACTGAGGAAGAGCATCAATTAAATAGAAGATCTTACTTTTTCATTGTAAAAGGTAAAGAAGTTTCTATAGATAACGCAAAACCAACGGTAATAGACAAAAAAGGATATAACAACCAAAAAGAAATGCTAGAAAGGTTGAGTAAGTTTAAATCTAAAAAGACAAAAACACTTAGATCTAAACCTGAAAGCAATAAATGTTTTAAAAGTAACAGTGACTGTAGTAAATAACAATTAAAGTAATCCCTAAATTATTTTATTGTACGTAAGTATGTTAAGAAAAGCGAGAAAGAAATTTCTCGCTTTTTATGTTTATAATGAATTATCTTAGATAGCGGCTTCGGTACTTTTATAGCTTTTATAATATTGCATAATAATAAAAGAGCACATAACGGATGAAGCTATTCCTTCAATTGCTAAAGCAAAAACAACCATTTGTAAACTCAATTCTTTTCCCCAAAAAGAGGAGTTCTCTAGTACAGTAATAAAATTTGGGTCAATAAAACCAACGTAAATGATTAGTCCTATAATAGTAAGACCAACACCAATTACGGCTGCTCCAAAACCTGCATAAAAATTGCTGAAATAAGAGTGTTCTTTGTTAAGTTCAATATTTGTTTTTATAGCTCTATTTACTCCCCAAAAAACGAAAAGAAAGTTTAAAAAACGTAATTCTGAAACATTATCTAAACCAAATAATTTCATGATTAAGAAGTAAACTACAATTAAGCCGTAAATAAGAAGTGCATTTTTAAAAATAATTTTATTTGTACTCATAAGAGAAGTATTAAGATTCGACTCTTATAAATATACAAAATAAACAAATGAAAATCAATTATTTATATAATTGCTTCTTTCAGTATAGTCACAGGGTGTTTTGCAATTCTCTTTGTACCATCAAAAATTTGATGCCTACAACTTGTACCTGATGCGGCTATTTCTGTTGATGAATCACATTTTCTAATTTTAGGAAATAAAGTGTCTTCGCCTACTTGCATACTCACTTTATAATGTTCTTTTTCGTATCCAAAAGAACCTGCCATACCACAACATCCAGTGTTCATAATACTTACCTTGTAGTTCTTAGGTAAATTCAGCATTGTAAATATCGAATGCGTAGTTGAAAGTGATTTTTGATGGCAATGCCCGTGTATTTTAATTTCTTTCTCCTCAGAAGAAAATAAATCAGGTTTTATGAAGCCGTTTTCTATTTCTTTGGCAATAAACTCTTCTATTGTAAATGTATTTTTAGAAATTTTTTCAGCTTCAGTTTTATTGTTAGCTAAGCGTAAATATTCGTCTCTAAAACTTAAGATAGCGGAAGGTTCAATTCCAACTAAAGGGGTTTCTTCTGTAACAATATCTTTAAAAACAGAAATATTCTTATTCGCAATTTCTTTAGCTTCCTTTAAAAATCCTTTTGATAAATAACTACGTCCGCTTTCTTCGTGCTTAATAATTTCAACTTGGTAACCAAGTTTGTCTAAAAGCTCAACAGCGTCTTTACCAATATTAGCATCATAAAAGTTAGTAAACTCATCATTAAAAAGATAAACTTTCTTCTTATTTAATGTTTTATAGTTTTTGGAATACCAGTTTTGAAGCGTTTTAGGAGCTAATTTAGGAACTTTTCGTTCTAAAGCTACTCCCATTATAGATTTCGCTATAAAAGTGTTTGTAACAAGGTTTGTTAGTCTTGGGAACTTACTTCCAAGTTTATTGTACTTAGCATTGTTCGCAAAAAGCTTACTTCTGAAAGAATACCCATTTGTTTCTTGATATTGATAAAGAAACTCAGCTTTTAAAGAAGCAACATCAACATTACTCGGACATTCACTTGAACATGCTTTACAGCTCAAGCATAAATCAAAAACTGTTTTTAATTCTTTATGGTTAAACTTATTTGCTTCGTTCGAATTGGTTAAGAATTCTCTTAATGTATTTGCTCTAGCACGTGTTGTATCTTTTTCATCTCTGGTTGCTCGGTAACTCGGACATAATGTTCCTCCAGCTTCTGGAGATTTTCTACAATCACCAGATCCGTTACATTTTTCCGCAAGTTTTAAAATTCCTTCACTATCAGAAAAATCAAGAATTGTTTCAATCTCAGGTTCATTGCGGTCAACTTCGTATCGCAGACTTTTATCCATCGGAAAAGCATCTACAATTTTACCTTGATTGAAAACATTATTAGGATCAAACCCTTTTTTTATTCTTTTGAGTAATTCATAATTCTTCTCACCAATCATTAACGGAATAAATTCTGCACGAACGATTCCATCACCATGTTCACCGCTAAAAGAACCATTATATTTTTTAACTAGTTCAGCAGTTTCAGTTGTTATTTTTCTGAACAAATCAACATCTTCAGATTTCTTAAGGTTTAAAATCGGACGTAAGTGAAGTTCTCCAGCACCCGCATGAGCATAGTAAACCGCCTGTTGTTGATATTTATCCATTATCGCTGAGAATTCTTCAATATATTCTGGTAAATCATGTAAATCAACTGCTGTATCCTCAATACAAGCAACTGCTTTTTTATCACCTACCATATTTCCAAGTAACCCTAATCCGGCTTTGCGTAAATCTAAAACCTTCTTAATGTCGTTACCATATACTTTCGGAAAATGATAGCCAAAATTATGTTTCTTAAGATCTGCTATTAAAGCGTCTGCTTTTTCTTCTGCTTTTTCCGGTGAAGTCTCTTTGATTTCTAACATTAAAACCGCTTCAGGATCTCCATCTAGGAAAAAGCGATTTTGGGCTTGTTCTCTATTGTTTTTCGTACAATCTAAAACAACTTTATCCATTAACTCACAAGTATATAAATTGTGATTCATGGCAACTACAGTGGCTTTTAAACTTTCATTTACACTTGTAAAATGTGGAGCAACCATAATACTTGAAGTAGGAGGTAAGTCGTCTAGTTGAATTTTAATTGCTGTTGAAAATGCCAATGTTCCTTCAGAACCTGAAAGGAATTTAGCAACATTTATAGTTTCTTTATCACCTCCGAATAAATTCGAACTTAGAAATTCATCAACAGCATATCCTGTATTTCTTCTATGAATAGATTCTTTTGGGAACTGAGATTTTATTTCTTCTTGTACTTCTGCAGATTTTAGTTCGTTATAAATTGATTTATAAATGTTTCCTTCAAAGGAATTTTCGAATGTTTTCTGCTTAAAATTTTCAGAAGAAATCTCTTCAAAGCGAGCTATACTTCCATCTGATAAAATAGCATCAATTGCGATGACTTTATCTCTCGTTACTCCGTATTTAATAGAGGTACTACCAGATGAATTATTTCCAACCATTCCTCCAATCATACAACGATTTGAAGTAGATGTATTGGGGCCAAAGAATAATCCATAAGGTTTTAAAAAACGGTTTAAATCGTCTCGAATAATACCAGGTTCAACAGTGATAGTTTTGTTTTCTTGATCAAACTCTAAAATATTGGTAAAATGTTTTGAAACATCCACAACAATTCCATCACCAACACACTGTCCAGCTAACGAGGTTCCAGCGGTTCTCGGAATCAAAGTTATTTTATACTCTAAAGCAAAAGAAATCAACTTTTGAATGTCCTCAATATTTTTTGGATACGATACTGCCAACGGAATTTTTCTATAAACAGAAGCGTCCGTCGCATACATTCGTTTATGTAACTCGTCGAATAAAAGTTCTCCAGTTAATTGCTTTGATAAAAGTTGTAGTTGTTCGTTAGTTATCATTGTTAACCTTTATGATAAAATTATATCAAGAAATAAATATTTAGAAGTGATTACGATTCACTTCTCTTTCACAAATATCATTATTTTATTTGTTATAAACCTGTCGATAGAGTTGAAATAAGGAATTATAAGTTTGTCTACCCTTTTTTTGATTTTACCTTAAATTACATTGAAGATATTGCCTTTTTAAAAGGGAATAATCATCTAATTCAATTTATTTGATTGAAATATTTCTTTTGAAACAAGTATCGAAACAGATAAAAGTATCCGTTCCTGCAACACCATTGATTAAATGAACTTTATCGTATAAAATCTTTTGAAGATGTTCGTTATCTCGAGCATATATTAAAATAAAAATAGCATAGTTACCAGAAACAAAATTACATTCTACAATTTCATCTATTTTCTCAAGCTCACGCATGACATCTTTAGCAAAACGAGCTTCTCTCAATCGAATCCCTGTATAAGATTTGGTTTTATAACCTAGCTTTTTTTCATCCAGGATAAACTCTGCATTTTTAATAACACCTTCGGAAGTAAGTTTTTTAATTCTTTGGTGAATTAGTGAGTTTGAAACATTTAATTCTTCAGCAATTTGAGAAAATGCTTTTCTTGCATCTTTTCTTAATTGATCTAGAATTTGTTCATCGATATAATCAAATTGATTTTTCAAAAGAATAGGGTTGTTATATAGATTTTAGGTATTAATTTCAAGCAAACATTTCTGAATAGTTTCATTTTGCATATCATCATACCATTTCATCAATTGATAAACAGGTTCACCTAAATCTTTTTCGAACAAAGATTGATTAGAAGTTCCTTCATACTCACGTTTCGCATCGTCTGTACCTAGATTAGAGGCAAAAATACCAGCTGCACTTACAGGAAGAAAATCTTCGTAAACCATTGGTTCGATGCTTAAATAACCATCTTTTAATAACTGATTTACATCCTCTTTAGTGTATTTCTGATCTTTAGAAATGTTTTTAGCTTTTTCTGTTGTAAAGTAATGGAAATACGCTAAATCTTCTGATTGTAATTCTCTGTAATTATCAGGAAAAAGTTTGAAGTTTTCGGCTAATAATTGTCCATATTCTGATGCATTTTCAGCAGTAGGAGAACCGCCAATTGCTTTACGAGTTTTACCTAATAACTCGTTGTATAAATCAAGACCTTTTTGAGTTAAAGCAACTCCACGTTGTTCAATTTCACCAAATCTTGCTTTGTGTTCACCCATTTTACCATTTCCTGCATCATTTTTAAAAGTAACTTTTTCAGTCAATGCTTTAAAACTTGTTTGACGTAATAAAATCGGACATTTTCTTGTTGGTGGTCCTTCAATAGTATCTTTTGGAGGAATATTTCTTGCTGCCATGCTCGATTGAACTTCATCGATATCTAGAGTTCGTGGAGTTAGGTGATTGATATGTGGGCCTTTAAACGCTACAACATCTGCAATTAATCTGTGCTGTCCTAATAAAGCTTCGTACATTTCATAATCTACAGTGGCCGTATCGTGCCATCTAAAAGTTTCTAAGGCTTCTTGAACAAAAGTTTCAGCATCTTCTTTATTTAAACCACCTTCTTTTTCTGATTTTTCGATTAATTCTAGTGCCTTTTCTGTAAAGATTTGGCGATTTTCTAAAATGTCTTCAACGTTCTCACGAAGTTTTTCATCGTTAATTAAATCTAATCGTAGGAGTGAAGTAAATACTCTAAATGGAGCTTGGTTTAATGCAGTGTTTTCAATTGCTCTAAATGCTGTAGAGTGAACAGGAACACCTGCTGTTGCTAGATCATAATACCCAACAGGGAACATCCCCATAACCTTAAATAAACGTCTCATCGTAAATAATTCATAAGGTTTTCCTAAGCGAATTGCACCATGACGTTCCATATTTAATCGTGTAATTTCACCGGTATTAGCTAATTGTTCTTTTACTTCTTTTGATTCTGAAAGAACATTATCATTAATATCATGCACTAAATCGAGTAATTCTCCATATAGAGGAACTTCATCTTTATACATGTCAGACATGATGATTGCGAAACGATTACGAATATATTCTGGAGACACAAATGCTTTTGCATTATCAATGAAATTATCTTGTGTATTTTTAGATGACATAATTTATTGCATTTTACAACAAAATAAGTGAATTTACTTTTTATTTAATAATTTGGTGGTTAATTTTATTAAAAAAAAGGTGTTTTTATGTTGTTTTGATTCTTATTGCCTATGGTTAGAATCGTAAAAAGTAATTTTTACTAAATAGTTGCTTTTAAAAAGTCAAATTGACCAAATAAGTTTGATTATAAGAAGTTATTCAACTTTCCTTCACGATGTATTATAATCTAATTAATGAAGAGACTTACTGTAACAAACTACTCCAACACTCGTC
Organism: Tenacibaculum sp. MEBiC06402; assembly: GCF_049239625.1. Classification (NCBI taxonomy): domain Bacteria; kingdom Pseudomonadati; phylum Bacteroidota; class Flavobacteriia; order Flavobacteriales; family Flavobacteriaceae; genus Tenacibaculum; species Tenacibaculum sp. MEBiC06402. The sequence goes on along the minus strand of NZ_JBMKKT010000065.1, from coordinate 14,247 downwards.
TTAATAATAAAAAACGATTGTATATGAGCATTTTTAGAGTATTATTGGCGATACTTTTTCCACCACTATCTATTATAGATAAAGGATGTGGGTCATTCTTAATTATTTTTATTCTGACACTTTGTGGTTGGATACCTGGTGTAATTGGAGCGCTAGTGATCTTAAACAATCCAGATAGATAATTAAGAAACAGTTTCTCCGTTTTTAATTTTTTTTAGCGGATTTAATAGTACAACGTCACTATTTTCATTATAAACCCCTAGAACCAAACATTCACTCATGAAATTGGCTATTTGGCGTGGTTTAAAGTTTATAATAGCACTAATTTGTTTACCGATTAAATCTTTTTTAGAGTATAGGTTAGTAATTTGAGCGCTTGATTTTTTTATTCCTAGTGAACCAAAATCGATTCTCAATTTATAAGCTGGTTTTCTAGCTTCAGGGAAATCATTTATTTCAATAATAGTTCCAATTCTGATATCTATTTTCCGAAATTCCTCAAAACTAATTTCTTCAATCATTTTTTTGTGAGTTTTTCAAGGACCCAAAGAGGACCAACTAATAAGAATTGTAAATCTTTTAAAAAGGAAGGTTTTTTACCTTCAATTTTATGGCCGTAAAACTGTCCTATCCAGGCTATAACAAAAAGCGTTAGAGATACAATAAATAAATTAGTTATGTTTGATATCCAGTTGTTTCCTGCGATGCAAATAAGTATGACCGCTAACATTTTAATAAAATACCAAAAAGACAGGCGTAAGTAAAAAAACACCGAAATCAATACTCCAATTACGAATCCCCAATTTTCAATAAGTGGGTTGTAGAGTTTAAAGGTATTCTTTAGAAAATCATTTGGTATTGTCATGATAAGACCAATAATACTAAAGAATATTACTGGAACACAGATATAATGTATCAGTTGGTTTTTTTCATTTTGATGACTTTTTGAATATTCTGCGAATAACTCTCCTGCTGTTTTCATTTTGATATTATTTAATTATAGGAATAAAAAAAAGGTCAGAATTAATCTGACCTTTCAAATATAAGTAAACTCTTAATTATTTCAATCTGAAGTTAATTGGGAAAGCGTATTTAACGTTTACCGGTTTACCACCTTTCATTGCTGGCTTCACTCTAGGTAATTTCTCAATTAATTTTTTAGTAGCTTCTTCAAGAACTTTGCTTCCTTTTGGACCTCTTGTTCTTACGTCAGCAACGTCTCCGTTTGCATCAATAACGAAATAAGCGTTGATTTTTCCTTCAATGTTTTGATCTACCGCTTCTTGTGGATAAGCAAAATACTTGTTAATATGCTTACTCATTTCACTGTTAAAACAATCCAATGAGTTATCGCTAGAACATTTCTTAAATGCTGGAATGCTTTCAACTTCATCAAATCTGAATATTTGAGCAGTTTTTTCAACTGTTTTTGAAGTTTTTACATTTGAAGCTTTCTTACCTGGGATAACAAAGGCAATTGGAACACCGTATTTTACCTTTACAGTTTTTCCGTTATGTTTTCCTGGCTTAAATTTAGGTAACTTACGAACAATTCTCTCAGCTTCAGCCTCAAGTAATTCTCCTTGATAAGGACCTCTAATATTTAAGTTTTCTACATCTCCTTCTTTGTTAATTACGAACTGTACAAGTACACGACCTTGTATACTCTTATCGTAAGCTTCTTTAGGATATGTAAAGTTTCTTCTGATATGCTCCGCAACTTTAGTTTTGAAACATTTCTCTTGTTGATAGATAGCAACTGACTCACAATCATCAAAAAGAGGAATTTCTTCTACTAAATTGAATGGAACTTTTTCAACAACTTCTTCACTACTTAAATCTAAAGTACCTACTAATGAAGCTTTCTTTTTTAACGCAGCTAACTTGTTAGACGTCGCACTAGAAGAATTAACACCAGTTACGGCATCTCTTTTTCTAATTACTCTTCTTCTCGAAGTAACTTCTACTGAAATTTGTTTTGTTTTAGCGTCTTTGTCTTCCACCGAGCATTTTGTAATACTATTTAAATCTAATGCCGGTTCTCCGTTTGGGGTGTCGCAAGTCTCTTTAGATTGAGACACAGCATACTGCGTACTGAACGCCACAGCAGCAATTACTAGTAACTTTTTAACCATATTCTTAGGGATTAAGAGATTAACTTCGCGACTAAGGTAGGTATTATTAACGATTTAAAAAAATATTTTAAGATGTTTTGTGTTAATTCTGTAGATAAATGGTAATTATCTATAGATAAACGTATTTAAATTATAGATGAATTGCAAAATCCTAAATTTTTTAATAGCTATTTTATTCAGTGCTAAAATTAATAGGTAAACTATACTTTACATTGACTGGTATTCCTTTATGTTTGCCTGGTATAAATCTTGGTAGTTTATTAATCACTCTTCTTATTTCTGCTTCTAATAATGAATCCTTTTTTCTTGTTTTTATAAGTAAATCATTAACATTTCCTTGGATATCAATGGTAAATTGAATAAAAACTCTACCAGTCACCCCATCCTCAGATGCTCTTTCTGGGTCAAAGGTTTTTGCAAAATGCTTGGAGAAGAAATTATTAAAGCAATCTATATTATTTTCATTTTTACACTCAGGAAAAGAAGGGACCTTTTCTACCACATTAAATAGTACGACTTCTGTATTTAGTGTTTTGGTAAGTATTTCATTCTTAATCACTAAAGTGCTTTTTGTAACTTTTGAGTTTATGTTTTTAGCATTACTTTTTATACTATTTACTTTGCTACGTTTTCTTACAATTCTTTTCCTTGTTTTCTTTGCCGCAACCTTTAGAGAAACTTTGTTGGTGTTATCATCGCTTTTTTCAATAGTACATCTTGAAATTGTATTCAAGTCTAATAAGGTCTCGTTGTTGGGAGTTTCACATTGGTTTTTGTTTTGAGAAAAAACAGTACTACTTAATAACATAAAAATTATTAATAGCAGGGGGGATAAATTTTTCATTTTAAAAAGGAGGTATTTGAATTGGTTACTCGATTAATACATTACAAATTTCGCTTAAGATGTTTTAAATGATGTTAATTGTAGCTTATTGAAAAGTTAAGTTCTAAAAAATGCCTAACAAATAGTTTAAATAGGTTTTACATTTTATTAATATCGGGGTCAACGAAGAAATAGTTTTCTATCTACTCAAATCTATTAAAAACAAAAGCCAATTAAATTAACATATGTTAATCTAACCGGCTTTTGTTTATAGACTTAAACCATTAAATTGCAAATGGTTAAAGTTTTTAGCTTCAATAAAGTTTACTTACTTTACATTCATAAGTTCAACGTCAAAAATAAGTGTTGCATTTGGTGGTATTACACCTCCAGCACCTCTTTCTCCGTATGCTAAGTTTGAAGGAATTACTAATCTTGCTTTGTCTCCAACTTGTAATAATTGAATTCCTTCGTCCCATCCTGCAATAACTTGCCCGACACCAATAGCAAAGTCAATTGGCTGTTTTCTCTTGTATGAAGAATCAAATACAGTACCGTCTAATAATTGTCCTTTATAGTGTACTGAAACCATTGCTCCTTTAGTAGCTTTTTTACCTTCTCCTTTTTGGATGATTTTATAACGTAAACCACTAGGAGTTTCATCATATCCAGCTGCTACCTGATCAAGTAACTCTTTTTGCTTCGCTTTTTCTGCTGCTTCTCTTTTTTCTCGTTCCCCTTCAAAAGTTCTGAAAGCCTCAACTGCATTCCATTTTTCAGCAGTTTCACCAACACGTAAAATTTCAACCTGCATTTCGTCTTCTTGCTCAACAGCATCAACAACATCTTGTCCTTCAATTACGCTTCCGAATACCGTGTGTTTACCGTCTAACCATGGAGTAGCAACGTGAGTAATGAAAAATTGAGATCCGTTTGTTCCCGGACCTGCATTTGCCATTGAAAGTTTTCCTGGAGCGTCATGCTTTAAATCAGGATGAATTTCATCATCAAATTTATAACCTGGATTTCCTGTTCCAGTACCTTGAGGACAACCACCTTGAATCATAAAGTCTGCAATTACTCTATGAAATTTTAATCCGTTGTAATAAGGTTCTCCTTGAGGACGAGCTGAGTTTTCTAAATTTCCTTCAGCTAAGGCAACGAAGTTTCCAACTGTTCCTGGAGTCTTTTCATATTCTAGGTTTACTAAAATATCTCCTTTTGGAGTAGTAAACTTTGCGTATATACCGTTATTCATGTTTCTATAAATGTTTATTTGTTCAGTTTATTTTTCTAATTAATTTTTTCCGTTAAGGAACGATAGTCCGTAACTCAATCCTATATTTAATGAATTTGAACTTACATTACCCCAAGGCGAAATAATATGTCCTCCAGATACATTAAAAGTAATGTCATTATTAATGTGATAGTTTATACCAACAGTCGGTCTAGCTAAAACACCTTGTCCTGAGTCAACTCGACCACCACCTGCAACACCGGCGGATAATTCTAAGAAAGTAGATATTTTATTGTTCAAAAATTTATTACTTGTAACTCCTATTCCAAACATTCCGTGCGCATAACCTCCAGACTTGCCTTCATATGCAAATGAAGCCTCTCCACTTAAGTAAAAACGTTTGTTTATATCTAAATTTAGCTTTAATGCGATTAATTGAAGATCACTATTAGGTATACCAAATTTCGCAACGTCGAAATAGCTTTGATTTTGTACACCAATTTGTATTCCTTGAGTTTTAATTTCTTTCAACTTTTCTCCAGTAAATGGATCATTTGTTCCTCCACTTAAGCCATAATACTTTAAGCTAAATCCAGCAGTAATTGCTTCAAAACTAGCAATTCCTCCGATAGCTTTATGATAACCACCGTGGACACTTAATCCTACCTTATTAGTAATTCTAACATCAAAACCACCATTTGGATACATGGTTAATCCACCTTCTGGGAAAATTCTACCTCCAGCGGCACCTATACCGAATTTACCAAAAAGATTAATTCTTTTGTTAATTTCAACGTTTTTACCAACACCTAAAAACAAGTCCATAAATCCAGCGGTTAAACCTCCATACATTGCATCTAGTTGTGCGTAAATGAAAGTTTTTTCATTCAGATAGCGCTGGTATTCGAATCCTAAAACAGATAACATTTGATCTATAGGTTGGTATCTTGGGTTTGTACTCGCATCTGTTCTTGAGTTACCCATTGGAAAAAAATAATCAAATGTTACTTGTTGCACACTTTTGACAGCTGGAGTTTCTTCGTCTGTTTCGGAAATTTCAAATGTTTTGTTTGCGTCAGCATAAGACCCAACATTTAATCTTGTAGGTATTTGCACGAAAAATGAAATGTTATCGTCTTTCTGAATTCCAGTAAAGAAGTCGACATAACCATATTGAACACCAATTGAAAATTTGTTAAACTTATATTCTAGACCAACATTAGGATAAATAAGACCTCCACCGTTAACCAAAGATCTAAAACCTCCACCACCTCCAAAGTGAATATTGGCATCAAAGTATAAGCTCTTATAAATCCTTTTATTAACACCAAGATTAACCCCCAATGTAAAAAGACCTCCTTGATCACCTGTTACGGCTGCATGAAACCCTGCTCCTGTGTACAACCAATCGGTTAATGGAATATTATAATTAACCCCGATTAATCCCATTACAGGTTGTAATTCATAATTTACTTTGTCCGTAGGCTGATTTACTGAGATATAATTTACTCTAATATTATTATTCAACTCCTTAAATTTAAAAGAGGAATAGTCACTTTCTTCTTGAGAAAAAGCGCTAAAGCTTACAAGTAAAATTAGTAATAAAGTAATTTTCTTCATAATTAGATTTTATTCAAATTCACTAGTAAAGTGAAGTTTTACAGTTGGATATTTACTTTGTGTCATTTGAATAGTGAACGCAGAGTCTGCCAAAAACACTAATTGACCTTGTTTATCTTTTGCTAAATAGCGTTGTTTTACTCTTTTAAATTCCTTGAACTCTTCATTTTTTTCATCTTCAGGTTGAACCCAACATGCTTTATGAACGGCAATATTTTCGTAAGTACATTTAGCACCATATTCGTGTTCTAAACGATATTGAATTACTTCGTACTGTAAAGCTCCAACAGTTCCAATAATTTTTCGTCCATTCATGTCAAGCGTAAATAATTGGGCAACACCTTCATCCATTAATTGATCTAAACCTTTATAGAGTTGTTTTGCTTTTAACGGGTCTGCATTATTAACATAACGGAAATGTTCAGGAGAGAAGCTAGGAATTCCTTTAAAGTTTAATTTTTCTCCTTCAGTTAATGTATCTCCAATTTTAAAGTTTCCTGTATCGTGCAAACCAACAATATCTCCAGCAAAAGATTCTTCAACGATTTCTTTTTTCTCAGCAAAGAAAGCATTTGGACTAGAGAATTTGACTTTTTTGTTATTACGAACATGTAAATATGGAGTGTTTCTTTTGAATGTTCCAGAAACGATTTTCACAAAGGCCAAACGATCTCTGTGTTTTGGATCCATGTTCGCATGTATTTTAAATACAAATCCTGTTAGTTTATCTTCCTTAGAATCAACTAAACGAGTATCCGACATTTTTGGTTGAGGGTTCGGTGCAATATCAATAAAGCAATCCAATAATTCTTTTACTCCAAAATTATTTAAAGCAGAACCAAAAAATACAGGTTGTAGTTGTCCTTCGTCGTATTCCTGTTTATTAAATTCAGGATAGACCTCATAAACTAATTCTAATTCTTCACGAAGTGTATTGGCTGCATCTTCACCAACTAATTCATCAAGTTCAGGATTATTGACATCATCAAATTCTACACCTTCAGAAATGATTTGTTTATTGTCTCCAGAGAAAATATTGATTTTCTTTTCCCAGATATTATAAATTCCTTTAAAATCATAACCCATTCCGATTGGGAAACTTAAAGGAGTTACACGCAAACCTAGTTTTTGTTCCACTTCATCTAGTAAGTCAAAAGCATCTTTTCCTTCACGATCTAATTTATTAATAAATACAATCATTGGAATGTTACGCATTCTACAAACTTGAACTAATTTTTCAGTTTGTTCCTCGACTCCTTTCGCTACATCAATAACAACAATAACGCTATCTACTGCTGTTAAAGTTCTAAAAGTATCTTCGGCAAAATCCTTGTGACCAGGTGTATCAAGAATATTGATTTTTTTATCTCTATAGTTAAAAGCCAATACAGAAGTTGCTACCGAGATTCCACGTTGACGCTCTATCTCCATAAAATCGGAAGTTGCACCTTTTTTAATTTTATTACTTTTTACCGCACCAGCTTCCTGAATTGCACCACCAAATAAAAGTAATTTCTCCGTTAATGTTGTTTTACCCGCATCAGGGTGAGATATAATTCCGAATGTTCTTCTTTTCTGTATTTCTTCTAAAAAACTCATCTATAAATTTTGAAGTGGCAAAGATAGTTTTTAAAAGAAAAAGAGCCAAGAGTTTCATTTTATATACTAGCTGAGATGAAATCTATTAGAATATTTACTTAATGTTATTCAAAGAATTGGTTTCTAAGTAGTTTTTTACTTCAGAAAAACTTGAAAAATTAGCTGCTATTTTACCCTTTGAGTCTATTAAATAATATGTAGGAAAAGCTTCAATACTTAGTTGAGATGTAAGTTTTTTTTGATTTGAATTTTCTCTGAAATTTCTCCAATTATATTTGTTTTGATTAAGGTAATCAGACCATTCAGAATGATTTTCATCTTTTGATATTCCAAGAATTTCAACATTTTTCTCACTTAGAAAATCCAAGCCTTCAGCAATTTCTTTATGTTGTTGAACGCAAGGAGGGCAGTTTAGAAACCAAAAATCCAGTAAATAGAATTTATTCTTTTTTAAACTTATATGAGCAGTATCATTCTTTCTATTATAGAAGTTGTATTGGTTAATATTTATGTTTTTTATTTTTAAGAGAGATTCAATTCTTTCATCAATATTTAAGAAATGATCTTTAAATAAGTTGTTTCGTTTTTCTAGAGTATTCTTGAGTTCTAAAATTTGCTCTTTATTATTTTCGTTTTGATGTAAAAAACTATTAACCAAAGCAAGAGAAAAAGGATTATGAATATTTTCTCTAATTTTTTCTAATATAAACTTGTTAATAACTGATTGATTTGATTTACTTTTTTTTAATTCATTGTATTGGTTAACGTAATCTTTACTCACGTAAAACAATGCTGAATTTGTAACAGTGTCTATTTCGAATGTTTTATCTATAGTCCCTGTAATTACAACTTTCTCTCCATCCAACCAAACTTGTTTTCTTATTTTACCCGATTCGGTGTAAAACCAAAAGTTATAGAGGTCGTTTAGAGGTTTATCCAAATGAAGTTTTAAAGTGTCTTTGGATTTTACAGTATACCATTTTGTTTGACTGATATTTGAAAATTGTAAACTATCAATTTTAAAATTAGCAGTTACAATGATGTTTACATCTGCTAAGTTTGACTTTTCTTGTTTTTTAGAACAGCCAATAAAAGTAAAGATTGAAAGAATAAAAAATAATGGTTTCATAGCGTCTAGTTCGGTTTATTTTAAACGCCAATGTTGGAGGATTATTTCAAAACCTCAATTTTCATAGGAATATCAACTATTGGCCAATCGCTTCTCCCAGTTTTGACTTTTGAAATTTTTCTTACTGTTGAAAACCCAGAAATAACTTCTCCAAAAACAGTATAATCTCCATCTAAATGTGGAGCGCCTCGCTTACTGCTGATAATGTAAAAGTTAAAAGGGTTAGACTTTTTATAAGGATTATAATCTAATTGTCTAGCTAAAGCTAATGATCCATAAACATGTTTTCTCTTTGGCGATATTTCAGATGGTATTCGATAATTCTTGTACTTATTCTTTATATCTGTTGATTCTTGTCCGTCAGATTCTCCTCCTTGAATTGCCATTTCACCAGCAATTCTATGAAAAACAGTCGTGTTGAAGTAGCCAATTTTTGATAAAAAAACAAAACTAGCTCTGTGCAATGGAGTATCGTTGAATAATCTCAATTTGATTTTTCCAAACTTTGTTTTAATCACCACTTGAGTTTCTTTGTTCTGTTTACCATATTCAGTTAAAAAAGCAGTGACGTTTTTATGATTTAAGCTATCCCAAGGTTTTTCTTTAGGCTCTTCTTTTATAATTTTTACGGTAGTTGTATCTATTTTTTTTTCTGTAACTTTTTTCGGTGTAATTTCTTTTTCTTTTTTAGGTTTCTCGGCACAGTTATAAATAAGTAAAACAGAAAGTAATAAAATAATAACTCTAAAAAACTTCATAAATATTTGATTTAATAGCGATACAAATATAGCTTATGTATCTATAAGAATGATTTATGACTAATTTTTTGTGAGCACGGGTAATTTAGTACATTTGTGTTCGTATGGTAGAAAATGTAATTTTAGTAGATGAGCAAGATAATGAAGTAGGATTCATGGAGAAAATTGAAGCTCATGAAAAAGCAGTTTTGCATAGAGCTTTTTCTGTTTTTGTATTTAATGATAATAATGAGTTGATGCTTCAACAGAGAGCAAAAGATAAATATCATTCTCCTTTATTATGGACGAATACTTGTTGCTCTCATCAGAGAAAAGGAGAATCTAATATTGGAGCAGGGAAGAGGAGGTTACAAGAAGAAATGGGTTTTTCATGCGAACTTGAAGAAGTTTTTTCTTTTATATATAAAGCTCCATTTGATAATGGTTTAACTGAACATGAATTAGATCATGTAATGGTTGGTAGATTTAATGGAAAGCCAAATATTAATCCAGAAGAAGTGGAAAGTTATAAGTGGATGACTTTGGAAGCTGTTAAAGAGGATATAGCTGTGAATCCGGAGGAATATACTGCGTGGTTTAAAATTATTTTTGATAAATCTTACGATAAAATAGCTAACTTTAATTCTAAGAAATAAATGCCTAGAGTTACAGTACATAGAAAAGCACACTTCAATTCAGCACATCGATTATATCGAAAAGATTGGTCTGATGAAAAGAATTTTGAAGTTTTCAGTAAATGTAGTAATCCTAATTTTCATGGACATAATTATGAGTTAATTGTTTCATTAACAGGAGAAATTGATCCGGAAACTGGATATGTTTACGATTTAGGAAAATTAAAACAAATTATAAAGGAACAAGTTGAAGAGCCTTTTGATCATAAAAATTTAAATTTAGAGGTAGAAGAGTTTAAAACACTGAATCCTACTGCTGAAAATATTTCAGTTGTTATTTACAATAAATTGCGTAAAATCATACCATCGAGTTTAGATGTTGAAATTACGCTATATGAAACCCCGAGAAACTTTGTAACCTATTCAGGAGACTAAATGCTTACATTAAACCAATTTATTAAGTTCGAGCCAATTCTAAAAGAAAAGATTTGGGGAGGAGAAAAACTTGCAAATCTTTTAAATAAAAAAAACGATAACCCAAATGTGGGAGAAAGTTGGGAGATTTCTGATGTGGAAAGAGATACTTCTATTGTTGCTAATGGTGTATTAAAAGGAAAGAATTTAAAAGAATTAATTGAGCTTTTTAAGTCAGATTTAGTTGGAAATAAGATTTATAAAAGTTTCGGAAATAAGTTTCCGTTACTTATAAAATATATTGATGCCAAAGAAGCTTTGAGTATTCAGTTACATCCAAATGATGAATTAGCCCAAAAAAGACATAATTCGTTTGGGAAAACCGAAATGTGGTATGTAATGCAGGCTGATGAGAAAGCCAATTTAATAGTAGGCTTTCAGAAAGATAGTAATAAAGAAGAATACATTCATCATTTAAAGAATAAGTCACTGTTAAAGATTTTAAATGTAGATGAAGTTAGTAAGGGAGATGTTTATTTCATTCCAACAGGAAGAGTGCATGCAATTGGTGCTGGAGTTTTATTAGCTGAAATTCAACAAACTTCTGATATTACATATCGTATTTACGATTGGGATCGACAAGACGATCAAGGGAATTACAGAGAATTGCATACCGACCTAGCTCTTGATGCCATAGATTATTCTTCGCAGAAAAGATATTCTACTGCATACGAGAAAAAAGAAAACAAAACTTCTGAAATAGTTTCTTGTCCTTATTTTACAACAAACGTATTACCATTAAACGGAAGGATTGATGTAAATCATCAAGACAAAGATAGTTTCGTTATTTATATGTGTGTTGAAGGGGAAGTTACTTTTAGTAACTCGTCAAGCACAGAGTCAATTAAAATGGGAGAAACAATTTTGATTCCTGCAAAAATCAAAGACTTTACAATTGCCTCTAACGTAAAATCAGAACTTTTGGAAGTGTATATAAAGTAAAAAGCTCGAGCGTTTTGCGTATCCCGAGCTTTTTAACAAACAAACCAAATTAACTTACAAAAGAATCTATTCAAACTTAAAGGGTTTATAATCAGCGGCAAAACCAACTTCATAGTTTAAGTGTTAAAGTTTTACCTTTTTAACATTTATTCAATCCTATTTTCAGAATATGGAAATATGTATCTTTGACCTATTCTAATTCACATTTTATGAAAATCATTGCGATGATTCCTGCTCGATATAATGCGAGTCGTTTTCCAGGAAAATTATTAAAAGATTTAGGTGGTAAATCGGTTATTGTAAGAACCTACGAAAGTGCTTTACAAACTAAATTGTTTGATGAGGTTTATGTTGTTACCGACTCAGATGTGATTTACGAAGAAATTGAAAATGTAGGAGGAAAGATAATCATGAGTAAAAAAGAGCATGATTGTGGCTCTGATCGAATAGCTGAAGCAGTTGAAGATATGAATGTTGATGTGGTTGTAAATGTTCAAGGAGATGAGCCATTTATAGATAAAGTTTCTCTTGAAAAATTGATAAATGTTTTTCATGAAGATGTAAATAAAGAAATTGATTTAGCTTCATTAAAAGTAAAAATGAATGAGAAAGAGGAAATTGAAAACCCTAATAATGTGAAGGTTATTACCGACATAAATAATTTTGCTATTTACTTTTCACGATCAGTAATTCCTTATCACAGAGATAAGGATATAAACGCTACTTACTTTAAACACAAGGGAGTATATGCTTTTAGAAAAGAAGCATTAATGGATTATTATACAACTCCTATGACACCTTTAGAAGCGACCGAGAAAATAGAGGCGATTCGTTATCTAGAAGTTGGTAAAAAGATTAAAATGATTGAAACTTCAGTTGAATCTATAGGAATTGATACTCCTGCGGATTTAGAGAAGGCACTTAAAATTATCAGAAACAATGAACAGTAATATAAAAGTCATAGCATTTGATGCGGATGATACTTTATGGGTGAATGAAACGTATTTTAGAGATGCGGAAGATGAATTTGCTCAACTGCTCAATGATTATGAAACTGAAAATAAAATACATCAAGAGTTATTTAAAAAAGAAATTGAGAACCTAAAAATTTACGGTTACGGAGTAAAAGGATTTATGCTTTCTATGATTGAAAGTGCCTTAGAATTATCGAATAATCAGATTGAACCTAGTACCATCAATAAGATTCTTGACATAGGAAAAGATATGCTTGAAAAACCAATTGAGTTATTAGATGGAGTAGAAGAGGTTTTACAATCGTTACATGGTAAATTCAAACTTATCGTAGCTACAAAAGGAGACTTGTTAGATCAGGAAAGAAAGTTAGAAAGGTCAGGAATACTTAAATATTTTCATCATGTTGAAGTAATGAGCGAAAAGAAAGTTCCTGATTATAAAAAGTTAATAGGTCATCTAGATATTCATCCTTCGGAATTATTAATGATTGGAAATTCTTTGAAGTCTGATGTGTTACCTCTTTTGGAAATAGGAGCTTCAGCAATTCATGTTCCATTTCATACTACTTGGGCTCATGAAGAGGTTAATGAAAAGCAATCACAGAATAAAGATTTTAAAACCTTGGCAAATATTAAAGAGGTTTTAGATTTATTGTAATTAATAGAATGAAGAGATATTTAGATATTGAAAATTGGAACCGAAAAGAATTATATCAACATTTCAGAACATTATCGGATAGTAGTTTTGGTATTACTAGTAATGTTTGTGTAACTCAAGCTTATAAATATGCATCTCAGAATAAGGTGTCTTTTTTTGTAGTATATCTACATGCTTGTTTAAAAGCCTTAAATGCTGTTGAGAATTTTAAATATCGAATTGAAGATGATAAAATTGCTATTTATGACACGATTCATGCTTCTGCAACAATTTTGAGAGCAGATAAAACATTTGGTTTTTCGTTTATTGATTTTGATGAAGATATTAATGTATTTAATAGTAATTTTCAATTAGAAAAAGATCGAATTTTGCATTCTACTAATTTATTTCCTCCAAAGTATTCTTTGGGTTGTATTCATTGCTCGGCTATTCCATGGGTACATTTTACAGGTCATAAAGAGCCTGTTTCTGGAAATAGTGATGATAGTGTTCCTCAGTTAGCATTTGGAAAAGTAATAGAAGAAAATGAGCAAATGATTATGCCTGTTGCTGTAAATGTAAATCATGCATTAGTAGATGGTTATCATGTAGGTCAGTTTTTTGAAAAATTTCAGAATGAATTAGATAAAATGGTTTAATTTTGCTGAAAATTATTATTATGGCTAGTGTAAAAAATTTAAAAAAAGACATCAACTATACTTTAGGAGATATTATAGGAGAATGTAACGTATGGGAATTAGAAAACCCTGATGCTGATGCTTCAAAATCTCAAGCAATTGTAGATGAGGCTATTGCTACTTTTGATGAGTTAATCGCTAAAGTACACGATAAAGATGTTGAAAATAAAAAGGCACATTACAAGTCTATTAATGCAGAGTTAGAGAGTAGAGCTAATGCCTTGGTAGATAAATTAAACGCTTTATAAAATGTAATGTTTTATGTGTAAAAAGTCAATTTTGTTAATAAATTGACTTTTTTTTTGTTATTACTTTAACAAAACATGTAAAACATTTTTGTATATTTAAATCGTAATTTTAATTCCCTATTATGCCAAGAGCAATGTTCGAGTACACCAAGGTAGTACTCCAAAAAGTTAGCTTCAATGCAGAATTGTTTTGTAAAGAACTTGAAAAGGCCGTAAAAAGATTATTACCATATGAAGTAAAAGAACTAGAAATATGGTTAAGAAAGTTTACAGCGAATAAGCCAGAACTCTATATGTGTATGGCTGTTGTCGATAAAAACTAAAAAAAGAGAGAAGTTTTAAAACTTCTCTCTTTTTTT
>NZ_JBMKKT010000064.1:0-18405 GCF_049239625.1 Tenacibaculum sp. MEBiC06402 | reverse complement strand
AAAGATAATTAATAAGATTGAATTTCCGGTGAGGAAATTCAGTAGCGATTAATTATACACTTTGTTGTAAGCTGGCTTTTTTTATATGTTATTTTTCTCTTTAATCTTATCTAGCTTTGTTTTGTCATAAAGGTCATTTTGTATAGACCAATTCTTGAGATAGTCAATTCGGCTTTGCATTACTTCACTAAATTCCTTTTCGTTTATTAATTCAAGGAATTTCTCTTGTTGTTCGAGCCATTTGATAAATCCTGAACCTTCAATACTAATTTTCTCAATAAATCTGCATTGTTCTTCTACTTCTTCTTCGGTCTTGTCAGGAAATGATTTTATTTCGTTAATTGTTTCCTGTGTTGTTTTATCGTTTTCCGCAATGTTTTCGATTGTACTCAAATAGTCGTCTGGTAAAATTCTTCTAATCTTCTCTATATTAAATTCCTCCAATCCACCGAAACTTGGTATGTCAATTCCAAATTTTTGTGAATAATCATATTTTACAACTGCTATTGGATATTTTAATAAATGAAGCGTGCAGACAATCGAGGCTATTTTTTGATAAGTTTCAAGCCAATTTTCTATTTGGTCGGATTCAAAAGTTTGAAAATTACTCTTAAACCTACCAAGTTTATTAGAGTATTTACTTCCTTTAGTATGAACGTAATTATGTAAAAATCCAAGCTCATTAAACTTTCCTTTTAGATTATGCTTATCGTTAAATTCTTTTATGTTTTTATTTGAAAGTAATACTCTCCAAATTACACTTGCTCTTGGCGTATTAGCATCATTAGAATCTTTTGATGAAAGCCAATCTTTTACCATTTTATGTCCTTCATCGTTGATGTTATAATAGACAGATAACATACCTAATTCTAATGCACTTCGTAATGAGACAAAGGCTTGTTTATAAAGTCCAAAACAAACTAAATTAAATGAGATTTGAAGTTCTTCCCAAGATTCTGAAAATGGAAATATGTGTCCAGACCAAAAATTGTCCCAATTTTGAGGAATTGTCATTCCAATTATATGATAAAACCATCCTAATTCTCCTATTTTGTCTTTTATGTTAGAATTTTCTAATAAGTAGTCAGAAGTCTTTTTATAAACTTCAATACTTTTTTCGGGTATAAATATGTATGGTGATATGTTCATATTTATTGGATGTTCGCTTGCTTACAACTAGTTATATCCGTGCAAATATACCTGTTTATGGGTTTGTATTTCCGGATAACAGGAACTTTTGTTCCAATTCACTAGTTTTTGATTTTTTGTTAGTTAGTTGATCTAGAGGACTTTTTATTTTTAGTAAACTCTTCTGAGTTACTTGTGTATAAATCATCGTGGTTTCTGGTTTGCTGTGTCCTAATAATTCTTGAATATGTCTTAAACTAACTCCATCTTCTAATAAATGTGTAGCAAAACTATGCCTAAATGTATGTGGAGTTACATGTTTTAATGCTCCTGCTTTTACGCATGATTTCTTTATAAATTTTCGAACACTACTTGCCGAATATTTTTGTCCTTTTAGGTTTTCAATTAAAAACACCTTTGGTTGATAAGTGTGATAATAATTCAATAGTAATGGTATAAAGTTTTCTGCTAATATTACATATCTATCTCTTCTTCCTTTTGCATTTTCTATTCGAACTTGTCTTCGTTCGATATTTATGTCAGATATTTTTAAAGCTAATAATTCGCTAATTCTAATTCCTGAAGAATATAACAATGTAATTACAGCTCTATGTTTGAGGTTTTTAGTAGCTCTTATGATCGATATAACTTCTTCTTGTGATAATACTACTGGCAATTTTTTTGACTTTTTAGGTCTAGTTAGTTCTAAATTTTGAATTCCTGTTTCAGGAAAGTACTGAGTAAAAAGTTTTACCGCGCTTATAAACTGACGTTGAGTACTGATGGAATATTTTCTTTTGAGAAAAATGGTTTCAATAAACTTTCTAACATGTATATTATTCAATCGTTTTAAATCTAAATCAGAATAAAAACTAACGAAATGCGCTATAAAAAAAGTATAGGTTTTTAGAGTGCTTTTACTATACCTTTTTCCTTTCAAGAAAAGATAATAACCGTTTAAGAATTCCTTTTGCTCGTCGGTTAGTTCGAGGTAGGTTTCTTTGATAGTATCTTTAACATTATATTTTTTTAATAATTCCTGTAGTTCATATCTGTTTTTATTAGAAAGAGGAAGATACCAAGCCTTGTTCGTATTACTCCAAAGTGCAGAAGTATTCTTTTTTATTAAATCGATAATATCTGAATCAAAGGCAAAAGATATAAATATGCATATCTCACCTCTATGTTTTTTGGAAGATAAAGTAATTTTTTTCATAGCATTTATAAAAGTAAACTTTTAATCTAAACTATCAAAAGAATATACACATCAGAATAAAAAAACCGCCTTCTCAAAAAGAGCAGGCGGCTAAAAATATCAAAAAAAATTCTCCCGGTTTTCTTTGATGTATCGATTTATATTTTCGTTAAAGTGATAAACTTTAAGTATCTTCTATTTGTTAGTGTATAAAACACCTAAGATGTTACAAATAAGTTTTAATCGTTTGTAAAATCGCGCAAATCTACTTTTTTTGCTGTAAATAAAGGTTAAGTCAAATAAAAATTTTTTAAGTTCTTAATTTTTTTGTTTAATAGGAGTTTAAATCTTAATTATTTCTTTTTAATTCCCTTCTTCTCATAGGCATTCCATCAATTATGGTGAAAAGTTGTTCTTGAGTCAGTATTTTATTTGTCTTTTGCTTCTTAATTCCACCATCAAGTCCAATAAGTAGAACTTTAAAATCTGTGTTTTTTGATTTGTGCTTTTCGTAGGGTTGCGCAGTATAAAACCAGTTATCTTGTTCTTTTGTCTTTATTTTTAAAGGGATTTTTCGATAACGTTTCGGTTGAATTTCAAAAAATATAAGTTTACGTTCTTCGAATTCTTTAAGTCTTGATTGAAACTCATTAAGTTGTTGTTTCCGAAGGTTAGAATTACCATTTGTAATAATTAAAACGAGTCTATTTTTCCATTTATATTCAGATAAATCCAAATTTTGACTGTGCATTACATTGATACTAAGAAATACTAAAACAATTATAAATTTGCTTTTCATTTATTTAACTTTCACTCGCACACCTTCTGAATGACTTGAGAATTCTGGAGCATACATACTCTGAATGGTTGTAATTCCGTTGCTAAAATTTCCTTTGTTGTTTACACGGACATCATATTCAAAAACATACACACCTTTTCTAACTCTATCAAAGAAGAAATTCGTAGCGGCATCTTTTGTGCTTTGATAATACCCTAATCCGTCTTGCCATTTGTATTGAGAAATTACATCTACAGGTTCAAATGCAGAAGCACGCATGTCTTTCATATGAATAAATTCCATATCTCTGTCAACTTTCAATTCAATACGAACAGCAACTAAATCACCAACTTTTAATTCGGTATCAGAAATAGCTAGTAGCTTTTTACCAGTATCAGAATTTACCTTTTTAAATAACTTTTTAGAAAGTTGTAACGGAGTTTTAGCAGAGGAGATTTTATCTAAATCTTCAAAATACTGCCAATACAATCCACCCCAAGCAATTTCTTTGTCTTTTTTAGTTAAAGTAACTGTAGCTTTATCAGAAGTTATTTCTGAACCATTCCAAGAAGTTTTAAAATAACCTGTGCCAGCTTCAACTTTAGAATTTTCTAATTGAGTTGGATCGATGGTTTTATCGCCCATTTTGATAGTTACCAACTCGTTTGAAGCTAACCAATCTGAACCTTGTAATAATAATGCATACACAGCTTCAGAAGTGGCTTTGGTAGTTTTCCAACGGCTAACTTGTTTGTTTTTTAATAACCAAACTTTTAAATCATCAATTGTTTTGGTGTCATTTTCGATTTCTGAAAACGCTTCAATTAATAAAGCTTGTGTTTCAATTGGAGCTTGATGCCAATACCAACCCGCAGTATTTTCTTTCCAGTACATACCTAATTCTTCAGAATTGATACTGTTTTCTTTCAACGATTTTAAAATTTTACTCGCAACTGATTTATCTCCGTTTCTGAATTGGGTAAGGGCAATCCAACCTTTTCCAGATAAATTAAACGATTTCCAATAGGTTGCTGCTTGCTTTTGATAATAAGCTACGGCATCTTTAGTAACTCCCGAAATCGGAATGTTTTCATAAAAACTGCGCATGTACAAATATTGAATATCAAAATACCCAATATGTTGTTTCTCTAAAAACTTTTGAGATGCTTTAGCTCCGTCTTTTTCTTTGATTTGCTTAGCTCTTTTTAGAAGTCTTTTATAGTTATACGCTACTTCAGTATCTAAAAACTTAACGGCTCTGGTAAGCATATTACGTGTGCGTTTATCAAATTGTTCAATGCCTAATTTGTCCAAATGGCCAAAACCAGAAACAATGTAATTAGTGATATATGAATTTGGATATCTGCTTCCTTTAAACCAAGGGAAGCCACCATTATTCATTTGTAAGTCTTGAAGTTTGTTAAACGCCTTTTGTTGCTCATTTTTCATTGTATTTAAATCGAACAATAAAGCAATGCGTTTCTTTTGTTCACTTTCCGATTGTGCATCACGTAACCACGGAGTTTCCTGAATGATTAAGGATTTTAATTCTTGGTTCTTTTCTAAATTACTCAATAACGCTTTGCTAGATTTCCACTGATTGAAAACGTTTTGAATTTTCGGATTTGAATTCGCAATAAATGTTGCTAAAGTATTTGCGTAATAACGCGCAAAAGTCTGCTCTGCACAATCATACGGATATTCCATTAAATAGGGTAAAGCTTGTACAGCATACCAAGTTGGATTTGAAGTTACTTCTAAACTTAACTTGTGATGTTTTAGTGTAGAGGAATTATTGTTTTTTAGTTTGTCTAACGTGAATGTTTTTGATTGATTAGAGCGAACCCACATTGGAAGCGTTTCCGTAACTAGCATTCTGTTCGATAATACCGGCAATACATTTTGTTCTCCATCAGAAAAATCCTCAGCCTTAGCAATTACTTGATATTGTACTACTTGAACTGTAGCTGGAATTTTTAAATTCCAAGATATTTGTGTATTTCCTTCAGCATCTACAGTAAATGTTTGTTGATTGTTAGTATTACTTAATTCTGAGTCAATTGATTTTCCTGTAATGGCATCAGTAAGGATTAGCTGACTTGTTCCTGATAATTTTTTATCTGTTAAGTTGCTAATTTTCGCACTCAATGTAATTTCATCTTTTTCTCGTAAAAAACGAGGAGCATTCGGAACAACCATTAATTCTTTCTGTGTAACTGTTTCTAAAGTTTTAGTGGCAGAATGTAAATTTTTAGAGTGTGCTAATAATTGTAATTTCCATTTAGTCAACGCTTCTGGAATAGTAAAGTTAAACGATACATCTCCGTTAGTGTCTGTTGATAAATGAGGATAAAAGAAAGCAGTTTCTTGTAAGTTTTTTCTGATTTGAACGCCTCCTAAATCCTCTTTAGGTTTCTCATTAGTTTTAATGCTTCCTACAACTACAACTTCTTCTTTGTTAATAGATACTCCTGCAACTTTTCCCTGAATGGCTTTAGCAGTACTTCGTTTAGCAGCGCCTCTAACCATTAAAGCTTCAGCCTCTACTGGAGCTGCTTCATAAAGTTTATTAAGACGATTACCACTTTCAAAATAAAATCCAAACCAGTTTAATTGGTCGTATTGTAATGCAGGGTAATTAAAATACATTTGACTATCGTTTTGAACTCTAAAATAATTTGTTCCAAAACTGTGTTGAGAAGTTGTATAAGTACTAAAACTATAAGTTGGTTTTGCAATAGGATTAAAATTCCAATTGTGTGGTTTAAATTGATCTAAAGAAGCGTCGTACATTCCTGCTAATAATTCGGCTGCAACTTTATCTTTTTTAGATCCTTTTATCGTGAAACTCCATGTCTCATTTGAACCGGGTTGTAATTTGTCTCTAAACGTTTTTGTAATGATTTCCAGGTCTGTTTTCGGATGAGGTACAGATATTAAGAAAGGTTGACTTTGGAAGAAGTTATAATTCACAAAATGATAACGAATACCGAAGCCTCCAAAGTCCTCTTTTGTAACAGGAATCTTTATAGATTTACAATTTTTGTTCAGATGAATATAATGTGATTCAATCACTTTTCTATCTTTTTCAACAGTTACCATTACTGTTATATCTTCTGAATTTGAGGCAACTGTAATAACTGCTGTTTCTCCTGGCTGATACTCTTCTTTATCACTCGATATTGAAAATAAATCATTATCAGAAGGAAGCTTGTCCTTATCACTAAATAACGTTACGAATTTTTTATCTGTTACTGTTTGGTTAAACTTGTCTTTAGATGTAAGTTCAATGATGTATTTACCAGATTTCCATTTTCTTAATGAAGGTAAATCAATTTCTTCCGAACCTTTAGTAGTTGTAAACTCCTTAGAAAACAAGATGTCTCCTTTTTCCCAATTGGTATAATTATCTTCGTTTTTATATGCTTCGTTAGGAAATTTGGAGTGAAACTCCTCTTTTGAAATTGTTTGATAAAAAGGTGCTTTCCAAGGACGCTTTCTAATCGGTTTTTTAGGAGCAACAAGTTTATAAATCTGAATAGTACCTGTTGCGCTAACCATTTCATCATTTAAATTTCTAGTAGAAACTTTAATAGTTTGATTTTTTTTGCTTTTATCAATAGAATCATCACTCTCTATAGATGCCAATAAGCTATGATACCCAACTTTTACCAAGGTAGTAGAAGAGCGAGTTTCTCCATTTAAATCAATAACACCTGCAGTTACTTCATAATTAAAAACTGGAAGTTTTTCTCTAGCAATGCTTTCATCGGGAAGTGCTGTAAACTTAATTTCAAACTCACCTTTTTCATTTGTTTTGGTTTCGCCATTAATAATTTCTTGAGGGTCAGAATCTAAATACGGATAGTACCAATAACACCATCTCGGATAGTTAACTTTTCTGTGAACTCTATAAACCACTTTAGCATCTGTAATATTTGCGCCTGAATAAGCTTTTGCAAAACCATTTACAGTAATCTCATTATTTAATTGATAGGTTTTTGTGACAGGTTTAAACTTAGTTTCAAATTTTGGACGTTTATACTCTTCAACTGAGATGTATTGATAATCTCTTTTTCCTTTTATGGTAGATTCAATAGAAAAACTACCTGTTAAACCTGTATTTGGAATAACAAATTTTCCAGAGAAAGAACCGAATTCATTGGTAGTGAGCTTAATTTTTTCGATTTCTTGATTATTAACATCTTTCAAGACAACTTCTACTGACTGGTTTGTAATGATAGAAGATTTATTCTTTAAGCTTTCTAATGAAATTCCTTTAAAATGAAGTGTTTGTCCGGGTCTGTAAATACTTCTATCTGTAAATAAAAATATTCTCGTTTGAGTTCTCGCTTTGTTGTTATAAATTCGATTTTCTCTTAGGTAAAAATCTCCGAAAACAGCTTTGTCATTTTTATAACTAACAATAGCTTTTACCCCATAGTAATAGGAGTTAGGATTAAAAGAAAATTCCCCGTTTTTATCTGTCGTAAAATATTTATCAATTACTTTATTTTGATATCTATCTCCTTTATTGATAAGTCGAACTTTAGCTTTATCTATAGGTTGACCATTATTTCTATCGAGAATTTGATATATGGTTTTTCCTGTTTCGTTTCTTGTTATAAAAGTTAAATCAGTAACTTGAACTAAAGCATTTCCAAAAATGGTTTTTTCATCTAATTGTTCTTTTTCAGAAACGACTATCAGGTAGTTTCCTTGTTGTAATTTGGGAATAATTATTTCTGTTGAATGTTCTAAATAATCCTGTTCATTCGGTAAACTACTTTCCCAAGAAGTTACTTTTTCTAGATTTTGAATTGCTTTTATTTTCTTAGAACGATTATGTGTTTTTTCAATTTCTTGATATTTTTCATGAGATACTTGATAAACTGAAAAATAAAGTTTATCAATATTTTTATAATTGATAAGAACTCTTGAATACTTGTTAATCGGAATATGTTGTTCTTCAAGAATAGAAAGTTGTTTTTGATAAATTGAATTGGTTAGAATTCTTGCTTTTTTTGCTGCTAAGCTTTGAGGGAATTCTTTTTCGATTTGATTACAAATAGCAAGAGCTTCTTTGTTTTTAAAGCGATAATCTTCATTCTTTTCTAATGTGTATATTGAAGTTTGTGTATTTAAAAATTTAGCTATTTCAAATGAATATAAAGCTCCAACGTCCTTGTTTTTATAATTACTTTCTGAAGATTTTAAAGTTTCTAGGTAAGGAATGTCTTTGTCATTGTAAGTAGCATTTGTATTTACAAAATCCAATCGTTGTAAATCAACATCCACAAGTGCCTCAATATTTTGTTTCTTTTGATGAAACTGAGTTAATGTTTGGTAAATTTTTAAGGCATTAAATTGTAAAGAGATTGAATCTTTTGTTTCTAATTTTAATTTAGAAAATAAATTAGCCTCACATATATAGTCAGTATTATCTAGTTTAAATTGATACGCTGGTTTGGTAATATTAGTTTCGTCAGTTTTGTAAAATCGTAAAGCATTATGTGCTAATAAATCATATAAAGTAGGACGATATTTTTCTGAATCTTCCGCTAAAACTAAAATATCTTTAAAAGTCCTAATGTCTATTTGTTGTAGCTTATTTGCGTCTTCTAAAGAACGCTGGTAATAAGAATGGATTTCATTAAATAAAGTAGTCAAATCCCAAGTTCGAAAATCAGCTTTATCTATCTTTTGTTCAGTATTTGTTCTGTTGTAAAATTGATATCGATTATCTTCAAAATACTGCCAAAATAAATTGGCCAACATATTTTCAAGTATGTTTTTTGTAGGAAAACTACTTTTGGAAATATGGTTTTTAAATTCGTCAATAATCGTAAGTTGTGCGTTTTCTTCTAAACCTAAAGAATACTTACTTTTATAAACTAAGCATTTTATTATTTGAGGTGAATTTTTATCAGCTGTAGCTTTTTTATAAATTTCCTCTACTACTTTTAATGCTGATTTTGGAAGTGCTTCTTTCTCAAAGTTTTCAACTTTTTTCCAAAGATTTTGATAATTATTTTGAGCCTGAGAAATTATTGAAAATAGAATTAGCATTGTAAGTAAAATCGATTTTTTTTTCATGACAAAAAAGGTTTTTAATCATTGAATCTCATAAGGTTGTTGTATAATAACAGAGATGTTTTGATTAAATTATATTTTAGACTATAAAGTACCGTTGTATTAAATTTAAATACAAACTGGACTTAGTTTTTAGTTGATTTTGATTCGTGAAAACATCATTTTGATGAGTTTCGTTTTAAAGATACATATTTTGTTTTTGGGTTTTGTATTTTTGATTTCAGATTACGATATATATGAAAATACACTTTATTGCAATTGGTGGAAGTGCAATGCACAACTTAGCATTAGCATTACACCAAAAAGGATACCAAATTACAGGAAGCGACGATACTATTCACGATCCATCAAAATCAAGATTAGCAGCAAAAGGATTATTACCTGAGGAGTTTGGCTGGTTTGAAGATAAAATAACGAGTGATTTGGATGCAGTTATTTTAGGAATGCATGCAAAAGAAGATAATCCAGAATTATTGAAAGCGCAGGAGTTGGGTTTAACTATATATTCGTATCCAGAATTTTTGTATGAACAATCGAAACATAAAACTCGTGTTGTTATTGGCGGTTCGCATGGAAAAACAACTATTACTTCTATGATTTTGCATGTGTTGAATTATCATGACAGAGAGGTAGATTATATGGTTGGAGCACAATTGGAGGGATTTGATACCATGGTTCATTTAACAGAAGAAAATGAATTTATTGTTTTAGAAGGTGATGAATATTTAAGCTCACCAATAGACAGAAGACCTAAGTTTCATTTATACAAACCTAATATTGCTTTATTAAGCGGAATAGCTTGGGATCATATTAATGTATTTCCAACGTTTGAAAATTATGTTGAACAGTTTTCAATATTTACCGATTCTCTAGTGAATGGTGGAATCATGGTATATAATGAAGAAGACAAGGAAGTAAAAAGAGTAGTTGAGGAATCAACGAATTCAATTAAAAAATACCCATATACTAAGCCAGAATATTTCATTGAAGATGAAGTAACTTATTTAAATACATCAGAAGGAGATTTACCGTTAGAAGTTTTTGGAAATCATAATTTGCAAAACATAGCAGGAGCAAAGTGGATTTGTCAACACATGGGAATTGACGAAGAAGATTTTTATGAGGCGATTGCAAGTTTTAGTGGAGCAAGTAAACGATTAGAGAAAATTGCAGAATCAAGCTCAACGGTGGCATTCAAAGATTTTGCACATTCACCATCAAAAGTAAAAGCAACTACGGAAGCAGTAAAAAATCAATTTAAGGATAGAAAGTTAATAGCATGTTTAGAACTACATACTTATAGTAGTTTGAATAAAGAGTTTTTAACCGAATACAAGGGAGCACTAGATGCTGCAGATATGGCAGTTGTGTTTTATTCACCTCATGCAGTTAAAATTAAAAGATTAGAAGAGATATCTGAAGAACAAATATTTAAGGCATTCGAAAGAAAAGACTTAATTGTTTATACGAAACCTGAGGATTTTAAGACCTTTTTGTTTGGTGAGGATTTAAATAATTCAGCGCTCTTATTAATGAGTTCTGGTAATTATGGAGGTTTGGATTTTGACGAGGTTAAGAGAATAGTCTCTTAATATAATATGACCTAAACTCCTTGACAAAAATAAATCGTAAAAGACCTGCACTTTTTTGAGATACAAATAAATAAAGTGCCCAAAATTTGTGATGAACCTTATTGAAAAGAGGAAAATCCAGTTTGAAGACAATAAAGTTAAGATAAAACTTTGTTTTAAGGTTCATTTTAAATTTCACATAATTAGTGTTTAATATTTTAGAAGTTAATGCAAAATAAGAGTTTAATAATGCAGAGAAGCTATTATAGGAGTTAATGCATTCTAAATTATTTACTTCAATTGACATGAGAAAAATGTCATAACAATTTCTCAGACTAATAGATTTATAGATATATCCGTAATCATTGTGTTGGATAGCCATTGTTGAAAGTGTTAATTGATCTTTTAAACCTAAAAAGTTTAGTTGACCAATATTAAAGGTAGCGCTCTTTATGGCTTTGTGATTAAATGTTTCTGAAGCCTTGTCTCTGAGCATTTCAATATGCACTTCAACTGCCGATATTTTATTTTCATTAAACATTCTTGGATAATGTTTCAAGAAAATGGGACTAGTTGGTTTTTTTGATGCTTTTTCATACTTGTTATTCTCCAACAATTTTGCAGCTTTCAAAAAATTATTTTCATCAACTAAAAAATCTATATCCCCAATCATTCTTTCCGCGATATCATGATATAATCCAGAAAGTAGATTACCTGTTCCTTTTAAGAAAATAGGGGTAATGCCGTTTTTTAAAAGTAGTTGATTGATTTCCTTAGCCTGTTCTATAATTTGTTCGTTACGTTCTCTGTTTAAGTCTGTAATATGCTTCATATATTCAACCAAATCACTAGGAAGATAGTTTAAAAAATCGGCTCTTTTTAAATTACAATATAAAGCAGGAAAAACATAATGAGTGGTACTTACTTTGACAACATTATCCCAATCAACGGCATTATCTTTAAGTGCATTTTCAATTTCAATTTTATTATGCTTTTCATGATTTATGGTTAAGCATTTTCCAATAAAAAATAGTGCTTCTTTATAGGTCATTACTTTAATAAATTCTTTATTGTTTCTACCATTTTATCATTTTCAGAATAAGTTAATTTATAACAATTGGTATTTGAAAACCAATTTAAAAAAACTTCTACATTTTCTTCTTTATTAGAAATCCAAGAATCTGGAATTAACTGTTGAAACGCATCTATTTTTGAAATTTGTTCAAATTGTAGACCGCTATTTTTTTCATATTTAATGAAAACTAAATCATTACATGGTAAATTATAGTTTGGTTGATTTGTTTTTGGTGGTAAAAAGCGGACAATTTTATTTAGTCTTTTAAAATTAAACTCAGCCGTAGTTTCTAATTCAGGATACATCGGTAGTAATGTTTCCAAACTATTTCTTTTGATAGAGATAGCAGAAGGAAAGGTGTATACATGCTGTTTTTCAATGTCCATTGGAACAAAATCATCTGCTAAACAAGTTAAACCATTTGCTTGTAAAATAGCCAAAGAAGTACTTTTTCCATTTCCTGAATCTCCTAAAAGGAGTAATGATTTTTCATCATTTCCCAAACCTGATGCATGAAAAATTCCCATCCAATCTTCTTCAGGTTTAGCATGCATAAATTGCACAATATACATGGAAAATTTACCTTGAAAATAGTGAATGTCTTCTCTTAACCAAGATCCAATAAATTCATCGTCAATTATCAGAAAAGTGATACCTTTTTGAGTAAAAACTTGAAAGTTATGATTGAACTCATTTGTTTCGACTATTTCTAAGTGAGAAAATTTTGGATGAATTAGATATTCGTCAAATTGGGTTTGATAATCTACCTTGAATACTAACTTGTTTATTTTGTAATACTTTGTAATTTCAAATGTAGGAATGTTATATTCAGTTGAATTTTCAGTTTTTTCTGGTGATTTTTGAGAATTGGGTTTGTAAATGGTGTCATTAATTTGTTGAACAAAAGTAGAAGCTTCATCCAAATTTATTTGAAGGTCATCGGCCAAATCTTTACTTATAGATTCTATTGAGATGTCGTTATTCAATTGAATAATAATATCTGAAACTTTATTTTCTATAACTATGTATTGATTTGTTGCGGAAAACCAAATAACTGATTTGTCCTCAATAGTTTGTTTTACAATCGCTGTTTTCATTATCGGTAAAAATAAAAAAAACCTCAAGGTAATCCTTGAGGTTTTAAATTATTTAAGTTTAAATTTTAGAATCCGTCTCCTGGAGCTTCTGGTGAAGCAGCCTGAGCCTTTTTGGGATTTAAAATTAAGTAAGTTCCTAAGGCAGTTAATGCAGTATACTTACCATAGCTTCCTATTTTTTTAAGAGCTTCTTTTCTTGTGATCTCTTCTTTATTTATTTTGTTATTCTTCATGATTGTAACTGAGGATTCGTTTATTCTAAAATAATTTTCTTAGTCAAATTTCCTAAAGCAGAGTTTAGTTTAACGATATAAATTCCAGTAGATAATTCAGGTAAAGAAACCTTACTTAATCCATTAGAATTAATATTCGTGTTAACTAATTCTTCACCTAAAAGAGAGAATACTTTTACATTTGCTTTTGCTTGTAATCCAGCAACTGTAATTTCATTTTTAGATGAATTATAAATACTTACATTTTCGATGTTTTGAGTAATATCATCATTACTTAATCTAGCGGAAGTATGGATGTAATACTGACCAATTCCGTTAACTGCAGATTTGGTTGTAATTGTATGGTTACCTTCAGAAAGATTCGTGAAAGTATTGTTAGCTCTATCTTCTAAATAAATCTCGACACCAGAAGGTAAATTAGTTGAAGTAACAGAGAAAGTTATTTCAGTATTAGCTTCTGCAATTAATCCAACAGGAATAATCATAGTTTCGATATTTGTACCTGGTAATGTTTGAATTGCTAACTTCTTTCCTTCGTCGTTAGAAACTAATTGTGTGAACACACCAAATTCATGTTCAACTCCACCAAACATACTACTATCATAACCATTGTCCCAACCAGTAGTTTTTCCTTCTACAAAAAACACTTTAGTTCCTTTTTTAGCATCTCCATTATCGATAGATAGTTCAAAAGAAGGTTTAGGTTCTTGTCTCATGAACGTATCTGTAGATTGATGACTTTGATTTGAAGTTTCAAAAAGCACTTGTCCGTTAGATCCAGCCTGTACAAAGAAAGCTTGCATTGGAGCTATTTCAATAGGGGTTAAAGCATTATAAGTTACATATTGAGTTCCGTCCCATAACCAAACTGTTTGCTCCGCTAATAAACTAGCATTCGCTCCAAGAGAAGTAAAGGTGTTAGAATTAATATAAGAAGTAAAAGGGTTACCTAATAAATTAAAACTATTTCTTGATCCATTAACAATCCCAGGTCCTATAGTTGTTGTATTAAGAGATCCTGTCATTGAAATGCTTCCAGCGGCACTTAGTTTTACAGAATAACCTAAACCAGCATCTAAACTTCCTGTAGAAGCTGCATTTTGATAATTCCATGGTGTAGCACCGTTGTTGGTGAAAGAGGCTAATCCTAAGTTGCCTGCTGTACCAGCATCTAAATTATGATTACCAATAAAATCTTGAATAGTTTCTCCAGTTACAGGAGGAGCTATTAAATACCAGTTATTTGTTGCTAAATCTCTTGTATAAGTAACTGAACCTGTTACTGTAGCATTTGCAATTAATGAAGCCCCAGAAGCTATGCTAATTGAGTTTACAGTTGTAGCACTAGAAATAGTAGGGTAGTTAGTTACTCCTGAAGGAATTACTGCGTCATCCGATGTACTAGGAACAGCATTCGTTAACCAGTTTGATGCAGTCGCCCAATCGTTATCAGTTCCGCCTGTCCAAACAAACCCCGATTCAATAGCGATATTAGCAACTCTCCAATCTGAACATCCAGAGGCTGCAGAAGTATATCTAAAAGCAAAATATACAGAAGTTCCAGAGATTGTGTTTAAAGATATGTTATCTACGTTAACCGTAGCAACGGTACTATTTGAACTTTGAGGAGCAATGCTTTGTAGGCTAGTCCAAGTTGCTGAATTAGGATCTCCAGTTCCTGAGTAGTCAGTAGAATATAATAAATCTAAATTTTGTGAACCGAACCTTTGAGTTAAATCAACTGATAAATATTCTTGGGTTGTGGTATCTAAATTAAATGCAGGAGAGATTAACCAGTCTTGTGCGTTACAGCTTTCGCTAAATGCATTCATTTGTGCACCAAGTCCACCAGAAAAAGTCCAGCTAATAGTTGGGCCAACTATATTTTGTTCTGTCCAACTGTTTACGAATGGATCGTTAGTTGTAAAATCCACATTGTAAGGAATAGTAGCTGCTATCGGGTCGATGACATCATAACTATTCTCACTAGAAACTGTAGTTTCAGGAGAAGCATTACTATCTGTAGCTTCTACCGTATAAAATACAGTAGTTCCATCAGCTTGTGCAGGAATAGTTCCAGAATAAGTATCTCCAGAAGTATTAGACATACTTACAGGATTTGTTAAACTTCCTGATGTTGTACCCCAACGTAAAGTTGCTGAAGCAATACCATCTGCATCTGTAAAATCAGCAGATACAGTAACCATATCTGAAGAGGTTGGATTTGTAGGTGTATTAGCTATATTACTAATTGCTGGAGCAGGGTTACCAGTTACTTCGGTAACTGTAAATGAAGAAACAGAATAACCATCACCACTACCATTTTCACTGAATTCAAATCCTACTTGAATGGAAGTATTCCCTGATACATCTAAGTTATTCACAGTATAATTTACAGGGTCTCCACTGTTGGTTACTCCAATAACAGTTTCTACTCTCGACCCACCATCTAAAATATAGAAATAAGTAAAATTATCATCATTTGCACCAACGTTTGCTCCAATAGCTGCAATATTTACTGCTGAGATACCCGTAACATCAATTGATTGACTCATGAATATACCTTGTCCTCCCCAGTCGTCACTTACTAAAGCTCCTCCACTTACTTTAAATGAGTTAGCTGTAGTATCTGAATTAGGAGCAGTATCATAGGATAATGACCATTGGTTCGGAATAGTTCCAAATGGACCTACACTTGCTGGTCCAGTAGCAGGTGGGCTACTTGTTGTATGGTCAGCAAAGCCATCACCATCATTCGAAAAGTCAGCGTTGTAAATCTGTCCAAATGAAGTTTGGATTGAAAAAACTGATAATAAAAATATTACCAATAAGTAATTGTTTTTCATTTTTTTGTTTTTATAATTTTTAAGGACGGGCAAATTACTAAAAATCAAGGTTCAAAGGTCGGTTTTTATAAGAAACTTATTAAATGTTAACTATTTGTTAATGTAAACAAAAAAACCTCAAGGAAATACTTGAGGTTTTTTGAAGTATGATTATCTATTTTAGAATCCGTCACCTGGAGCTTCCGGTGAGGCAGCCTGTGCTTTTTTTGGATTCAAAATTAAGTAAGTTCCTAAAGCAGTTAATGCAGTATACTTACCATAGTTTCCTATCTTTTTAAGAGCTTCCTTTCTAGTAATCTCTTTTTTATTTAGTTCAGTATTCTTCATGATTCTTATAGGGAATTAGTTTATTCTAAAATTATTTTCTTAGTAATGTTACCTAAAACAGAGTTTAGTTTAACAACATATATTCCAGTTGGTAAGTTCGGTAAAGCTACCTTCGTTAAACCATTAGAGTTAATATTAGTTTCGACTAATTCTTTTCCTAAAAGAGAGAATACTTTAACAGTCGCTTCAGCTTGTAAACCAGCAACAGTAATTTCTTGCTCTGCCGATTTATAAATGTTAACATTAGCTATGTTTTGGTTAATATCATCTGTGCTTAACCTTGCAGCTGATGCATGTATGTAATATTGTCCTATTCCATTAACTGCAGATTTCGTTGTGATTGTATAATCTCCTTCTGAAAGGTTCACAAAAGTATTATTACTTCTGTCTTCTAAGTAAATTTGAATATCACTTGGAAAATTTGAGGTAGCAATAGAAAATGTAATTTCCTTATTTGCTTCAGCAATTAAACCTACTGGAATAACCATAGTTTCATAGTCCACATTAGGTAATGTCTGAATAGCTAACTTATTTCCGTTGTCCTCTGAAATTAATTGAGTAAACACTGCGAAATTTTGAGCGGCACCTTCAAACATTTTAGAATCGTAACCGTTGTCAAAACCAGTAGTTTTATTATTTACATAAAATACCTTAGTACCTTTTTTATCTGCTTCACTTTCAACGAACAGTTCAAAAGACGGTTTAGGTTCTTGTCGCATGAAAGTATCTGTTGATTGGTGGCTTTGATTAGAAGTAGCAAAAGTTACATTTCCAGAACCACTTGCATCTACAAAGAATCCTTGCGCAGGCGCAATTTGAATCGGACTAACAGCATTGTAAGTTACATATTGCGAGCCATCCCATAACCAAACTGTTTCTTCACTTAATAATGCAGTATTCGCAGAAGCGAAAGTTGAAGAGCTTACATATGATGTAAATGGATTACCTAATAAGTTAAAGTTGTTTCTTGTACCTGTAGCAACAGGGGAATTAACATTTGATGAGTTAATTGACCCAGTTATAGAAACATTTCCTGCTGCAGCTAACTTCATTGATACTCCCGCACCCGAAGTTAATGCCCCAGTTGAAGCAGTTGTTGAGTATATCCATGGAGAAGCTCCGTTATTAGTGTAGGTTCCAATACCAATATTACTTCCTGTTCCTGAAGCAAAAGTATGACCAGCAATTACATCTTCTTGTGTTTCTCCTGAAACTGGTGCAGATACTAAATACCAGTTTGTAGTTGGTAAGTTTCTTGTATATGTAACATCTGCTGTAACAGAAGCGTTAGCTATTACTGAAGCTCCAGAAGCAATGCTAATAGTACCAACTGTAACTGGTGATGAAATTGTTGGATAATTAGTTACACCACTTGGGATAATTGCATTACCAGTACTATGAGGTACAACACTCGTATTCCAGTTACCAGGTTGTTCCCAGCTGTTATTAATATTACCCGTCCAAGTGTAATTATTGTAAGTTACAGTTATATTGAATGTTGATGAATTCGGACACGTTCCTGCTGTTGTATATGTTACAGTATATGAGTTAGGTACAGATGCAGATAAATCTATCGTACCAGTTGAAGCACTAATACTTAATCCAGCAGTAGAGCTAAATGCTCCACCTGTTAAACCTGTAATAGTTGGTGTTGGATCAGCATCATCAATTGTATATGAAGAAGCACCATACGAGAAAGAAGCATCATCTAACGCGTTAATAGTTACTGAAACATTACTAGAATTAGGACAGGTTCCAGCAGTAGTATAGGTTACTGTGTATGTGTTCGGTGTTGAAGCAGAAACATCAATTTGTCCTGTTGAAGCATTAATACTTAACCCAGCCGTAGAACTAAATGATCCTCCTGTTAAACCTGTAATTGTTGGTGAAGGATCTGCAGCATTTACACAATAAGAAGCAGCTCCGTACGAGAAAGAAGCATCGTCTAATGCGTTAATAGTTACTGAAACATTACTAGAATTAGGACAGGTTCCAGCAGTAGTATAGGTTACTGTGTATGTGTTCGGTGTTGAAGCAGAAACATCAATTTGTCCTGTTGAAG
>NZ_JBMKKT010000063.1:0-503 GCF_049239625.1 Tenacibaculum sp. MEBiC06402 | reverse complement strand
GGAAAGATAATTAATAAGATTGAATTTCCGATGAGGTCCCGAAGCTTCGGGACAGCCGCAATTAATTATACACCTTGTTGTACGTAGGTTTTTCATTCAGTCAATTTATTTTTAATCAAGTAATCTAATTCAGCTTGATATTTTTTTCTCCAATCTTTTCCGTTACGATTATTCAGATATTTTTCAATTTCAGTGTTATAAGATTCGATTCCACGCAACTGAGCTCTAGTCACAATACATCCAATATTTGTTTGGTGAAATCCATATTTTTCATTTAGAGAAATAACAGGAACTCCATAATTAAAATCAGGTATTCCAATCTGAACAATTCTAGGTTTATCTCGCCAAGAATCAATTTTAGCTGTTAAGTAATTATATCTAGTTAAGAATCCGAATTGCCATAATAATACTACTAAGAGCAAAATTCCAATACCGACTTTTATTTTATTTTTCCGTTTCATTTTTTCAACTTACGTACAACGTATTTGTGTATGAAAAGTTGC
>NZ_JBMKKT010000062.1:0-24581 GCF_049239625.1 Tenacibaculum sp. MEBiC06402 | reverse complement strand
ATAACTAAAAAATTAGTTTAAACTAATTTTTTAGTTATATTTGTAAGGTAGACTTTTAAAAATTAATGTTAAAATGAAGAAGTGTTTAGGATTGTTTGTGTTATTTCTGAGTTTTTTTTCCTGTAAAAAAGAGAAGAATAGAGTAGTAGGTTTTCATGATTCAGTTGCGATTAGTAGTCTTCAAAAGTTACAACTTGATGATTCTTATATAAATTTACTCAACCCGAGTTTCTCAAAAAAGGAAGAATATCAAGCTATCATAAAATCATGGAGTAACTTTCATAACAACGTAAATGAGATATTAACTGAGAATGAATTTTCTTGGGGAGTTCCTGATTCTAGTATTACTGTTGTTAATAAAATCTATTTTACTAAAAACGGAAAAGTAAATAATTTTTTAGTCAACATAAAAAATGAGAATGTAACTCTGGAGACTAAAAACGAATACGTGAAACTACTGAATAATAATTTGAATAAACTATCTATCGATTTAAAAAGAGACAAACAATTTGCCCAATGTGGTAAAGTAAAATATAAAAATTATGAGTAAACAGTTAACAAAAGCAGAAGAGCAAATTATGCAAGTATTGTGGGATTTGCAGGAAGCTTCTGTAAAAGATGTAATTGCTGAATTACCTGATCCTAAACCTGCTTATAATACGGTTTCAACGATTATTAGAATTTTAGAAACTAAAGAGTTTGTAGGACATCAACCTAAAGGAAGAGGTTATGTGTATTTTCCTTTAATAGAGAAAACCGATTATAGTAATCAGAGTTTACATAAACTAATGAACGGATATTTCGGAGGGTCATTTAAAAGCATGGTTTCTTTTTTTATGAAAGAAAATAAACTCGATATAAAAGAGTTGGAAACAATATTAAAGGAAGTGGAAAAGAATAATAAAAAATAGAAATTATGTTATCGTACATTATTCAAGTCATCTTATTTCAAACATTGTTTTTAGCGGTTTATGATATTTTCTTAAGTCGAGAAACTTTTTTCAGTAAGAATAGATTTTACTTAATTCTTTCTGCAATTGTGTCTTTTATTTTACCGTTGATTAAGTTACCAGTAATTAAAGATGCAGTTCCTCAAGAATATACAATTCTGTTACCCGAAGTTGTTTTATCTCCACAATCTATAATTGAGAAACAAGAATGGTATCAATCAATTGATTATTTACATGTTTTATTTTGGTTTGGAGTAGTAACGGGAATTTTATTCTTTTTAGTAAAACTTTATAGTATAATTAAACTTTTGTTGAAGAACAATGTCCAGAAAAAGGAAGGTTATAAATTGATTATTTTATCGAATTCAACAAAGGCTTTTTCTTTTTTTAACTTCATTTTTATTGGAGAAAATATACCAAAGGAGAGAAAAGATAAAATTATACAGCACGAGCTAGTACATGCGAGACAAAAGCACACATTAGATCTATTATTTTTTGAATTACTGAAAATATGTATGTGGTTTAACCCAATACTTTGGGTATTTCAAAAAAGAATAACCACAATACATGAATTTCTTTCTGATGAAATTGCTAGTAAATCATCAGAAACCAAAACATACATTAATAGTTTACTTGAACAGGTGTTTCAAGTTGAAAAAATATCATTTGTAAACCAGTTTTATAAAAATTCGCTACTAAAAAAGAGAATCATTATGATGACAAAAAAACGATCAAAAAAGAATAAGCAGTTAAAGTACTTATTGCTTGTGCCCGTATTATTAAGTATGTTACTTTATACGGCATGCTCGGAAAATGACACCAACTTACATCAACAAGAAACTGTAAGTGAAGAAAAAGGTAAACTTCCATTTCCGCCTCCGCCGCCACCTCCAGTAGCTGATTCCAAGAATCTTATGGATATATTTTTAGGTAAAAACCCACCTAATTCTAAAGAGTATGATTTCAAAGACTTATCGGAAGAAGAAAAAGATGAATTTTTAAAACGAAAAAACTCATTTAAAGATGTTGGCGAAGATTTGAAGCTTCGTGTATTTGAAGGAGAGAACGGTAGAAAAGTGCTTTTTGTTGATATGCTTAAAATAATAAGAAAACCAACAAAGTCTAATAAACCGGATTATGGAGATATGATTCCTTTCTCAATTTTAGATGAGTCACCTTCTTTTGTGGGAAAAGAAAAAGGAAAAGAAAGTTTCAATGCTAATATTAGGGATTATATCCAAGAAAATTTTGATGTGAAATTTGCTAACAGTTTAGGATTAGAACCAGGAAGAAAGCGAATTTATGTTCAGTTTAGAATTGATAAGGAAGGTAATGTGATAAAGGTAGATGCAAGAGCCCCTAATACTGAGCTAAAGGAATATGCAATAAATCTGGTTAAAAAACTTCCTAAAATGATTCCAGGGAAACATGAAGGAAAAACAGTTAAAGTTGGTTATACACTACCAATTACATTTGAAATTAAATAATAACAAAGAAAAAGAGAATTTTTATAATAATAGTTACTATGATGTTTATAAAGGCTGAAGTTTTACTTCAGCTTTTATGGCGGAGTAAAGATTATTGAATTTGAGAACTACTATGAAAATAAAAATTATATCAATTGTTTTAGTTGTTTTGTGCATAGGATTGCAGGCACAAAAAGATGTACAATCTATTGATAGTTTGATAGAGATAGGCAGGTATAAAAAGGCCCTGCTTCAGTTGTCACTTCTTTCAGAATCATTTCAAAAAAATTACAAAATAGCAAGTGTTTACGAAGCTATTGATAATCATCGGGAAGCCTCTTTTTACTATAAAAAATCACTAAGATTTAAAGATGATTATAAAACGAAAATTAAACTAGGAAAATCACTTTTAAAGGAAAAGAAGTATACACAGGTTGTTAAATTGTATGAGGAGATTTGTGCTAAAGACTCTGAAAATTTAATAGCAAAGTATACACTCGGAAAACTGTATTTACAAGTAAATCAATATTCCAAAGC
Organism: Tenacibaculum sp. MEBiC06402; assembly: GCF_049239625.1. Lineage (NCBI taxonomy): Bacteria > Pseudomonadati > Bacteroidota > Flavobacteriia > Flavobacteriales > Flavobacteriaceae > Tenacibaculum > Tenacibaculum sp. MEBiC06402. Next base: position 21,628 of record NZ_JBMKKT010000062.1, on the reverse strand, counting down.
AAAAATAATTTTTGGAGAGTTAATTGCTGATGATAACGAAAATGCAAATTATTATTATCAATATGCGCTTTCTAATCCACAGCCCAAAAAGATATTTAAACGAATAGATTACTATTTGTTGGCCCATAAAAAAGATAATAAACACTTTAATGCAATTGAAAAATTAGCTCGTAGTTTTACAATTATAAAAGATCGCGATTCAGCTTTGGTTTTTATTGATAAAGGATTGGAGCTAAGACCAAATCATATTGATTTAAATCGATTAAAGATTAATAGCTTGTTTCGTAAGAAAAAGTATAATCAAAGTATAAACCTATTAAAGCACATCGATTCTATTCAGCCAAATGAACATTTTACACATAAAATGCTAGGACGAAGCTATTTTAATATAGAAGAATATGATTTAGCTGAAAAGCATTTTCAAAAAGCAAGTAGATTAGATATAGATGATTTCAGGAGTATGATTTATCTAGGAGACATTGCAATGAAGAACAAAAATCCTAGAATGGCAATGTTTTATTATATGTCCGGAACAACGAGAGGGAAACAAAAAAGAGACAGAGCTTACATGGGATTGGCAAATGTGTTTTCTGAAATGAAAAAGCCAAGAAACGTTTTAAAAAGTTATGAGAGTGCGGTTGAAGAGAATGCTAATAATTATAAGGCCTTGTTTGCTTTTGCGAAGCAATCAGATAATTATTATAAAGATAAAAAGATAGGTTACAATCTTTACAAAACGTATCTAGAAAAATTTGAGGGAAAAGATAGTATAACGGATAATTTTGTGAGGTTGAGGTTAAAAGAAATAAAAAAAGAATATTTCTTGAAGGGAGAAATATTAGAATAAATCTATTTTTTATATTTTCACTTTATAATTCTAATGAGGTGATTGGTAGAGCGTTTCTTTTTATATTGGTGATAAGCTCTTTGGTGTCATGTAATTATTTTACAAATGATAGCAAAGGTGATAAAGAGACCTTAGATACAATTGTTGATTTTACTACCGTGAATGTTTCTCCTTCGTTTAAATCTTGTGAGCAATTAATAGATGAAGAAAAAACTAACTGTTTTAGAACAACGATAAAAAATCATTTTACTGAGGCACTAAGTAGAAATGAATTTTCGAGTGAAGAGGATATTAGTGAAACCGTAGTTTTGGTATTACGAATTGATAATGAAGGGGAAGTTACGCTAAAAGAGCTTCAATCTTCTCAGGAAATTAAGAATAAACTACCAGAATTGGCATCGGTATTAAATAGTATTGTTAATGAAATGCCTTATTTGTCTCCTGCTACAAAAATGGGGGTACCGGTAACTACAGAATATCAATTACCTATAAAAATACGAACCAAAGAATAACGAACACTAGTATTGGAGAAATCAATATGATTATTGAAAGGATACTCAATAAGCTAAAAGTTAAAATATTAAAACCCTTTGGTTTAAGTTTTAACAGTAATTGATTCACTTCTGCACTAGTGAGTTTCATTATTTCTTTCTTTGTAATATTAGTATCTATCAATCCAGTGTAGGAAAGTCCTTTTTGATATCCTTTTACAATGTCTTTTGGATAAGTAAACAAACCAAATCCCATTGCCCATAAACTCATTATACCAATAGGAAAATGTTTCCACATACCAGTTGAAATTTCCCAACCTGCTATAAATGCTTCACCTTTCCAAGAAACATCACAGTTAAATAAAATATGTTCAATATCATGAATGTAAATAACTTTTTTTCTGAAAGATGAATTCGGGAGTTTCAGAGAGAAGAAACGGAATTTCATTATAAAATAATCATTGTTTTCTCCTCCATTTTTATCGAGATTATTGTCAAGATAAAATTGATGTAATTTTTGTGAAATAATCATTCTTAAATTATTTCTGTAAATGTAGTTCAATGCATAAATTTTGAAATTGACAATTGTCAAGAAATCTATTTACTTCTTATTCGACTAAAAGTCTCTGGAGTCATTCCCAAAAAAGAAGCTAAGTGTTTTGAGGGAACTCTATTAAATAAATTGGGTTTTTGTTTTAAAAGTAGTTCGTATCTTTCTTGTGAGGTATGAAGTAGTAAACTATCAATTCTTTCTGCCAAATCACAGTAGATTTTTTCAAGAAACAATCTGCCAAAATGTTCAAATTGATGGCTTTGTTCGGATAGCTTTTCTAAATCAGTTCTTGAAATAGCAAGACAATGAATATCCTCTAACGCTTCAATACTATACTTGCTTTTTGATTTTTGAATAAAACTATCAATTGCAGTAATACTTTCTTGTTCCTGAGCAATATGCACTGTTATATCTTTTCCATCTCTAAAATAGAATACCCTTGCAACGCCGGTAAACAATAAATAAAAATGTTTGCATATAGAGTTTGAGGTATGCAGTAATTCTCCTTTTTTAAAAGATTTAGAGATGGCAACTTTCTCGAGTGCTTCAGCAACTTCTCTATTTTCTAATAAAAGATGAGCGTTATGAAGAAAGAAATGATTCATTTAATTTAATTGATACAACTCTTCAATAAATTCCCTTTTATTTGATAAACGAGGTACCTTATGTTGACCTCCTAATTTTCCTTTTTGTTTTAGCCAATCATAAAATAAACCTTCTCTAGCTTGTTGGACTTTAGGCATATTTAAAGTCATATTATTATAGCGCTTTGCTTCGTAATCTGAATTACAATTTTTAAGTGCATTATCTAAAATCTCAGTAAAAAAATGTAAATCATTTGGTTGATTTTCAAATTCAATAATCCACTCATGAGCGCCTTTATCTTTACCATTCATAAAAATAGGAGCTACTGTATATTCTTTGATAGTGGAAGCTGTTTTTTCACAAGCTGATTTTAACGCTTCTTCTGCATTTTCAATGATTAACTCTTCACCAAAAACATTAATATGATGTTTTGTTCTCCCCGTAATTTTTATTCGATACGGATTTGTTGAGGTGAATTTAATGGTGTCTCCAATCAGATATCTCCATAACCCACCATTTGTTGAAATAAGAACTGCGTAATTGATATCAGTTTCTACTTCAGAAAGAGGAATTGCTGTAGAGTTTTCTCCATCATATTCACTCATAGGAATAAATTCATAAAAAATTCCATAATCGAGCATTAAAAGTAACTCTTCCGAATTATTTCTGTCCTGAATAGCGAAGAATCCTTCGGATGCATTATACGTTTCATAGTATTTAAAATCTGCCTTAGGAATTAGTTTTTCGTACTGCTCTCTGTAAGGACTAAAATTAACACCTCCATGGAAATAGACTTCTAAATTTGGCCAAACTTCTAATATATTGTCTTTACCAGTTTTTTCTAAAACTTTATTAAGTAATACCAACATCCAAGAAGGAACACCCACTAAACTAGTAATGTTTTCATGAATAGTTTCATCTATAATAGCTTCCATTTTAGTTTCCCACTCACTCATTAAGGCAACTTCCTGTTTAGGAGCCGAACTAAAGTCAGCCCAAAAAGGCATATTTTCAATGATGATTGCGGATAAATCTCCAAAGTAACTTTCATTATCTTCATAAATGGCAGAACTTCCTCCTAAGCGAAGCCCTTTACCTGTAAACAACTGAGCATCCTCATTGTTGTTTATGTATAAGCAAAGCATATCTTTTCCTGCTTTAAAATGACAATCTTCTAGAGCTTCATCACTAACTGGTATAAATTTACTTTTGGCGTTTGTTGTTCCGCTAGACTTTGCAAACCATTTAATTTTTGTAGGCCAAAACAAATTTTGTTCTCCTTTTCTGCATCGCTCTATTAAAGGTTCAAATGTTTCATATTTTTGAATAGGAACATATTCTTTAAAATCATCGTAGCTTTTAATTTTAGAAAAATTATAGGATTTTCCAAACTCTGTATTTTTAGCCATAGCAACTAATTTTAGCAATAATTCTTCTTGAACATCAACTGGATACTTCAAAAAAAGCTCCATTTGGTGTTTTCTTTTCTTTAAAAACCAAGAAATGATAGAATTTATAAACTGAAACGGCATTTTTAATAGCTAATTTGTAAGTTTGTTCTTGGCTAAAAATAGTAAATTTTATAACATGCAATACACTGGCGTTTTAAAAAAAATGAATACCGAACTTTTAGATACAGTTCAGTATTATTTAGATATGAAAGTTGATTTTATTAATGTAAATCAGTTACTTAATAGAACAATTGAAATGAGTTTTGTAACGTATGAGTGTTTAAATTGTGGGTTAGAAAAAGAAATTTATCGACAAGGCTTTTGTAAATCGTGCTTTTTTGATGCTCCATCCGCTGGTGATTGGATTATGAGACCAGAATTAAGTAAAGCTCATTTAGGAGAAGAAGATCGTGATTTAGAGTATGAGAAAAAAGTTCAGCTACAGCCTCATATAGTATATTTAGCCAATTCGAGTAATGTTAAGGTGGGAGTTACGCGAAAAACGCAAGTACCTACCAGATGGATAGATCAAGGTGCGCATGAAGCTATTGAAATAGTTGAGGTTCCAAATCGCTATTTAGCAGGAATTACAGAAGTTGCCTTAAAAGAACATGTTGCTGATAAAACGAATTGGCGTAAAATGTTAAAGAATGATATCGAGGATGAAGATTTAACGAAATGGCAGGAAAGATTGCGTTCTTTTATTCCAGAAGAAGTACAAGAGTATTTTATTGAGAATAATAAGGAAACTGAAATCAACTTTCCGGTTGAGCAGTATCCTATAAAACCTAAAAGTTTAAATATTGTAAAAGAAGGTAGTTATACAGGTAAACTGGTAGGCGTTAAAGGACAGTATTTTATTTTTGAGGATAACACTGTTTTTAATGTAAGAGCAAATGAAGGTTTAGTGGTAAGTATAAAGATTGTTTAACAACCTGGCGCGGTATAATAAGAAAGTATTTTCCATTTACCATTAATTTTTCCAATAGTTATTTCTTTCTCGATTTTATAAGAGGTTAAATCTAATGAAACATATCCTGTCTCTCCATTTGGTAGTTTAATCTCTAACCATTGAATTCCATCTACATTCTGAATAGTTGTTGGTTTGTTATCTACAATATTGCAATCACATTTAAATTTTTCATAAGATACCATTCTAAGCACTTTTGCTTTCAGACTTGGTTTTTGTCTAATATTTACGTTTTCACCAAGAATGATTACTTCTTTATCAGTGTTTATTTTATTTAGATATGAGGGAGCTGCAAAATAGCCTGCTTCAGATTTTTTTAATGTGTAAAATAAGTCTCTTTTTTGAGTTTTGAAGAATCCTAAACGAACCACACTTAATAGCTCATTCCAAGCGGCTTCATTATCTCCTCCATCGCCAAAAAAATACTGCATAAATTCATCTTTAGAACACTCAGGTTGAGAACAAGCATCTTTTGCTACCAAAATTCCTGAAGCTAAAAAAGACCTAAGTTTGTTTAGGTCTTTTTTCACAATACAGTACTCAAGCTCTGTTTTAAATTCCCAGAAGCTTTTATCTTTATATGATTCGTCATTTATAAGTTGCCCAAAAGTTAAATTAGACCAAAAAATAAGACATATAAAGACGAATATTTTTCTCATTATTTCTTAACTAGCTCTAACTTTTTATTCATTTTAAGCTCGCTCAAAACGTTCAAAGCTTCATTTAAATAAATGTCTTTTTGTAGATTCTTATGCCACATTTTACGCTTATCTTTTAATACAGTATCTGTTTTAAAATAAGCTAACTCATAGGTTGGAGAGTTAAAAGTTAAGTTAGATTCGTATTTAAAAATATCCTTGAATTTTTTACTTTCTTCTACACGCTTTTCAACATCTTTTTTGTAAGTATTATAGTTAAGCGAATAAGTATTCTCATCTTGACTTTTCTTTAACCATTTTGCATATTCATTAATAGAAATAAACTTAGGGTCGTTATTGATTCTTTCCTTACTGTTACTTACAACTTCATTAAAATTTGTGTATGAGTTAGTTTTATTATAACTAGCCTTTTTAACACTATCCCAAGGTAAAGCCCCATCTAAGTCACGCTCCCCAAATTCCATATAACTATACCTGTCTGGCATTGCAATATCTGAATAAACTCCTTCGATTTGGGTTGAGCCACCATTGATTCTATAGAATTTTTGGATAGTCATTTTCAAAGCTCCTAAATCATCTGGATACTTACTTACATAATAATTTAGTGGAAGTACATTTTGGACGGTTCCTTTTCCGTAAGTCTGTTTTCCACCCATAATTACGCCGCGGCCATAATCTTGCATTGCAGCTGCAAAAATTTCTGAGGCTGAAGCCGACATTTCATTCACCATTACTACCAACGGTCCTTCCCAATGAACTTTTGAGTCGGTATCATTTTTAATAATTGCTGGTTCTCCACGATATTTAACCTGTACAATCGGTCCTTCGTTAATAAATAGTCCACCAATATCAATAACCGTTTTTAAAGATCCACCTCCATTATCTCTTAAATCGACAATTAATCCTTCAACACCTTCTTTCTTTAAACGTTCAATTTCTAACTTCATATCACTAGCAGCATTTCGTTGCTTAGCATCATCAAAGTCAATGTAGAATTTTGGTAAGTTAATCACTCCATATTTCTTTCCATCTTTTTCTACTATACTAGATTTAACAAAGGTTTCTTCTAGTTCAACAATATCTCTTGTAATTGGAATAACTCTTATTGAACCATCTAATTTTTTCTTAACTGTTAAGCGAACTTCTGTTCCTTTTTTTCCTTTGATAAATGTAATTGCATCATCAAGTCGCATACCTACAATATCCAGAGGTTCACCTTCTCCTTGTGCTACTTTTAAAATAACATCTCCAGGTTCAAGTTCACCTTGTTTCCAAGCTGGACCACCAGAAATTAATTCAACAATTTTAGTATAAATACCATCTTTTTGTAGTCTTGCTCCAATTCCTTCCAGTTTTCCAGACATGTCTTGATCAAAACGTGATTTGATTCTTGGAGACATATATGTAGTATGAGGATCAAATCCACTTACAACACTATTCAAGAAAGTAGAATACCAGTCAGAATTTTCTAATTCGTCAATTCTGATATACAAATCCTTCATGTTTTTTAAAACTTTTTCACGAGCTTCAGTTTCCATTTGAGCGAATGTTTTCTGTTTGCTTTTGGAATCTTTTTTTAGTTTTTCAATCTGTTGTTGTTCAGCTTCTTGAATCAGGCTTACAACTTGAAGTTTTAATTGTTTTCTCCAGTAGTCTAGTAACTGGTTGTCGTTTTTAGCAAAAGGAATTTTGTCGTAATCGATATCTATTACTTCTTTTTTTTTGTAGTTGAAAGGTTGCTTTAATAATTCTGCATAAATAGATTTTGCAGATTTTACTTTCTCAAGGAAGCGATTGTAGACAAGTTTGTAAAAATCTAAATTAGAATTTCTCAGTTGCTCGTCAATTTCAAATTTATATTGAGAGAACTCTTTTAAATCCTTTTGGGTGAAGTAACGTTTACTAGGATCTAAACTATTAATAAATTCATTATAAACATGTTCAGAGAAATCATCATTTAAATCTTTTTGTACAAAATGCCCTCTAGTTAGAATGTTTTTTAGAACATATAATATGACTTTGTCCTTGTCCGGATCTTTTTCTGCTTTAGTATAAGTGTTAGCTTGAATTGAATTACTAACTAAGAATAATGTTAATAATGGGATTAATAATTTCATCTTCATAAACCTTCTATCTTTAAAATGAATATATAGTGTGTTGTTAATTGCTAAGCTACTAAAATAATGCCAATTTTACTAGCTGTTCTTTTTTTTGTAGATGCCCTTAAAAGCTTGCTGTATGATTTTTCCTTCAGTACTTACATAATCCCAGATTTGGGTAACAGTTCCATCAGGATTGTTAATCCAAGTTATTCTGTTGATATACTTTCCTTTTGGAGATGTAATTACTTTACTTTCTAAAATCATTTTATTGTCTTTGAAAGTACCAGACGTTTCCAAAACAAAACCTTTGTTATCAATCCACAATTGATGCCATTTTTTATCAGAAACGTCGTAATAGCTATAACTAGTTCCCAAGGATTTTCCGTTTTGAGATTGCCAATTTTCTTGAATAGTGCAAGCATTAGGCATTGCAACGATATTGTTTTCACCTATTAATTTGTTTTTGGTACTGTAAACATTCCAATTCCCAACCCAAAAATCAAATTGTTGGTATTCTGGAGAAGAACAAGGCGATGTGTTTTTTTGAGCTTCTAACTTGGTGAAAAAAAAAGAAAGAACCATCATGACCAATACTGTAATAACTCTCACCATAATTGTAACTGATTAGTTTACTACAAGTTTACTGATTAATTTCAGGGAAATATCTTTACAAAATGTTAAAAATAGGAGCTATTTTTTTAATGTATATTTGTTTTATTGAAAACATAAACTTATGCAAGATAAACCTTTGATCTTAGTTACTAACGATGATGGAATTACAGCTCCAGGACTAAGAATGTTGATTGAAATTATGAATGAAATTGGAGAAGTAATTGTTGTTGCTCCAGATAGTCCTCAAAGTGGAATGGGACATGCAATTACGGTGAATAATGTGCTTCATTGTAATCCGACTTCAATTGATGAAGGACCACAAATTGAGTATAGTTGTTCTGGTACACCAGCGGATTGTGTTAAGATGGCTAAAAATGAAATTTTGAATAGAAAGCCTGATTTATGTGTTTCTGGTATAAATCATGGTTCGAATTCTTCTATCAATGTTATTTACTCTGGAACGATGAGTGCAGCAGTTGAAGCGGGTATTGAAGGTATTCCAGCTATTGGTTTTTCACTTCTAGATTTCAGTTGGCATGCTGATTTTAGGTCTTCTAGAGAGTTTATCAAAAAAATAGCCCTAAATGTTTTATTAAATGGTTTACCCGATGGTGTTGTTTTAAATGTTAATATTCCGAAGCTTAAGAAAGACGAGATCCAAGGAATAAAAGTTTGCAGACAAGCTAATGGTTATTGGAAAGAAGACTTTGATAAACGTAAAAGTCCAACTGGTAAAGAATATTACTGGTTGTCTGGAGAGTTTATTAATAATGATAAAGGCCAAGATACGGATATTTGGGCTTTAGAAAATGGGTATATTTCAGTTGTGCCAGTCCAGTTCGATATGACCGCGCATCATGCAATCAAAAATTTACACTCATGGGATTTATAAGAAAAGAAATTGCCATTGGAATTTTGGTGTCATTATTTGCTACATTCTGTGGACTGTTTATATACCTTCAATACGTATCACGTTTTGGTTTTTATGAAACAATTGAAATGATTCAAAAGAATGATGTTTTAGGTCCTGTAATTGCTTTAGCAGCTTTACCAAATTTATTTGTGTTCTTTATTTTTCTAAAGAAAAAACAAGATCATAGAGCGAGAGGAGTAATGATTGCTACATTGTTTACTGCAGTACTTACTTTTATTCTTAAATTCTTCTAAATTAATGAAATACTATATTGTATCTGGTGAGGCTTCTGGTGATCTACATGGAGCTAATTTGATGAAAGAACTTTTTAAGCAGGATAGTGAGGCTGAAATTCGTTTTTGGGGTGGAGATTTAATGAAAGAAGTTGGTGGGACATTGGTAAGTCATTATAAAGAACGTGCTTTTATGGGATTTGTAGAGGTAATTATGAATCTCAAGAAGATTTTTGGCTTTATAAAGTTCTGTAAGAAAGATATAGAAGCTTTTGAACCAGATGTAATAATTTTAATAGACAATTCAGGGTTTAATCTACGAATAGCAAAATGGGCTAAAGAGAAAGGCTTCCGAACTAATTATTATATTTCTCCACAGATTTGGGCAAGTAGAGCAAGTAGGGTAGAAGCTATAAAGCGAGATGTAGACAAGATGTTTGTTATTTTGCCTTTTGAAAAAGAGTTCTATAGGAAATATAATTATGAGGTTGATTTTGTCGGTCATCCTTTAATTGATGGAATTGCAGATAGAGATCAAGTGAATGAGGATATTTTTAGAAAAGAGTATAATCTTGGAGAAAAAGAAATAATAGCTCTTTTACCTGGGAGTCGAAAGCAAGAAATTACGAAAATGCTTTCTACGATGCTTTTAATGGTTGATAAATTTCCCAATTTTCAGTTTGTAATTGCGGGAGCTCCTAGTCAAACTCAAAGTTTTTACACTGATATTATCGGTGATAAAAATGTGAAATTCATCAGTAATAAAACATACGATTTACTTAGTATTTCTCATACAGCAATAGTTACTTCTGGAACAGCTACACTGGAAACAGCGCTGTTTAAAGTTCCACAAGTTGTTTGTTATAAAGGAAGTTGGTTGTCTTATCAAATTGCTAAGCGCATTATTACGTTAGATTATATTTCTTTGGTGAATTTAATTATGAATAGAGAAGTAGTGACCGAATTAATTCAAAATGATTTTAACAAAGCAAGATTGGAACAGGAATTGCAATCTATCTTGAATGGAGATAAAAGAGAGCAAATGTTTTTAGACTATTTTGATTTGGAAAGTAAATTAGGAGGTAAAGGAGCTTCTAAAAAAACAGCTGAGTTAATTATTGAAGGATTGAAAAAATAATAGATGATAAAAAAACTACTTTATTTGTTGTTATTGGTAAACTTGGTGACTTCTTGTGGTTCATCAAAAGAAGCAAGTACAAGAAAGGCAAAAAGAAAAACAGTAAATAATCAAAAATCTGTTTCTAGCTCAGCTAGAGAAGCGACAATTGCGGATAAAGTAGTATGGACGGCCGTTACTTATAAAGGTGTGCGTTATAAATTTGGAGGAACGACAAGAAAAGGCATGGACTGTTCGGGTTTAATACATACTTCCTTTAAAAAAAGAAATATTTATTTACCGAGAACTTCTTATGGAATGTTTACTAAAGGATATGAAATACCTTTAGGAGAAGTAAAGAGAGGAGATTTACTTTTTTTTATAACTGCGAAGAAGCGAAATGTAGTAAATCATGTTGGATTAGTAACTTCGACAGATAATAATGATATTAAATTTATTCATTCTACCACTTCAAGAGGAGTTATCGTAAGTTCTTTAAATATGCCTTACTGGAAATCTGCTTTTTATAGAGCTAAACGTGTTTTAAAAGATGAATAAGAAATTATTTATCGTAATTATTATAAGTTTAATTTGGGTTTATAAATGTTTCAATAATAGAGTAGATGAATCTGCAGTTAAAATTGAAAAGTTATTAGATGTAGCCCAAAGTTTTGAAGGTGTAAATTATAGAGCAGGAGGTACTACAAAAAGAGGAATGGATTGTTCAGGTTTAGTTTCTACAAGTTTTAAGAGTATAGATGTGAAACTACCGAGATCATCAGCTTCAATGAGCACAGTTGGAACAAAAGTTTCTCTCAAAAAAATACAAAAAGGAGATTTGTTATTTTTTAATATCGATAGATTAAAAGGAAAAATAAATCACGTTGGATTAGTAACTTCAACCGATAATGAAATTATTTTTATTCATTCTACAACTTCAAAAGGAGTAATTTATTCTTCTATGAAAGAAAACTACTGGAAAAATAGTTTTGTAATCGCTAAAAGAATAATTACTCATTAAGATATTTCCAAAGTTTATCTTTTAATTCAGTTAGTCCCATTTGAGCTACAGATGATATAAACAAAGTTTCGATACCTTCAGGTAATTCTTTTGCTATCTCAGACTTTAATTCATCATCTAACATGTCGGCTTTAGAAATTGCCAATAAACGTTGTTTATCTAGTAATTCAGGATTATGTTTACGTAATTCATTGACCAATATTTCATATTCCTTTTTAATATCTTCACTGTCAGCAGGAACTAAAAAGAGTAGGAGCGAGTTACGCTCTATATGTCTTAAGAAATAATGACCTAAACCTTTACCTTCGGCTGCGCCTTCAATAATACCGGGAATATCAGCCATCACAAAACTTTGATGATTTCTATATTCAACTATACCAAGGTTCGGTTTTAATGTGGTAAAAGCATAATCAGCAATTTTTGGTTTTGCAGCAGTTAAAACAGATAGTAATGTTGATTTACCTGCATTAGGAAAGCCAACTAAACCAACATCAGCCAAAACTTTTAACTCAACTCTATACCAAGCTTCTTTTCCTTCAATACCAGGTTGTGCATATCTTGGAGTTTGATTGGTAGGTGACTTAAAATGCCAGTTTCCTCTACCTCCTTTACCACCTTCTAAGACAATAACTTCTTTACCTTCTTCGGTAATTTCGAATAAAATTTCATCTGTGTCTGCATCACGTATGATAGTTCCTAGTGGAACAGGAATAATAACGTCGGCTCCGTCTTTTCCAGTACTTCTACTAGATCCACCATCTCCTCCATGATCAGCTCTAAAATGACGTTTAAATTTTAAGTGAAATAATGTCCACATATTTTTATCGCCACGAAAAATTACATGTCCGCCGCGACCACCATCACCACCATCAGGCCCACCTTTTGCAATATATTTTTCTCTGTGTAAATGCGCAGATCCACGTCCACCTTTTCCAGAGGATGCATATATTTTTATGTAGTCAACAAAATTCCCTTCAGTCATTTTCTTAAAATTAGTATTCCCGCCTGAAGCGGGAATTAGTTTTTTTAAAGTTTGTCAAATACTTCAGACAAACGTTGTGTTATTTCTTCAATACTTCCAACACCGTTTACACCGTAAAAATTACCTTGTGCGTCATAGTAGTCTTTAAGTACTGCAGTTTTTGTATTGTATTCATTAAAACGATTACGAATTTTTTCTTCATCAGTATCGTCAGATCTTCCACTAGTTTTACCTCTTTCTAAAATTCTTTCTACTAATAAATCTTCTGGAACCTCTAAAGCAACCATTCCATTAATTCGTTCGTTCTTTTCTGCTAAGAATGCATCCAAAGCTTTTGCTTGAGATTCTGTACGAGGAAAACCGTCAAAAATAAAACCATTCGCATCTGAGTTTTTATCGACTTCAGCTTTCAACATATTAATAGTCACTTCATCAGGTACCAAATCTCCAGCATCAATATATTTTTTCGCTAACATTCCTAATTCAGTTTCGTTTTTAATATTATATCTAAAAACATCACCAGTAGAAATGTGTACTAATTCATATCTTTCTTTTAATAATTTAGCTTGTGTTCCTTTACCTGCACCTGGAGGTCCGAATAAAACTATGTTTTTCATTTTGGGTTGTGTTGTTGTTAATTGATAAATAGCTGGCAAATTTCTTCCTAAACCATCGTAATCTAGTCCGTAACCAACTATAAATTTATCTTCAATGTTTTTACCAATATAATTAATGTGTAATTCTTTTCGATAAACATCAGGTTTAAAGAAAAGACTTACGATTTTTAAATCCTTAATATTTTTTGTTCTAAAAATCTCATAGATTTCTTGAAGTGTAGTTCCAGTATCTATAATATCTTCTAGAATGATTATAGTTCTGCCGGTGATATCTTCATTAATTCCGATAAGCTTTTTTACGTTTCCTGTGGAAGTGTCTCCTTCATAGGAAGCAAGTTTAACGAAAGAAATCTCACAGTCACCATTAAACTCACGAATAAAATCTGCAGCAAACATAAAACAACCATTTAAAATTCCTACAAATAGCGGAACTTCTCCTTCTGATAAGTCTTGTTTTACTTCTTTAGCCAAAGATTTTACAATAGTTGCTATTTCATTTGGACCAATTAGCTGTCTGAAATATAAATCGTGAAGTTTCTTTATTCTCATATACCTGTAAATATAAGGATTAAATAAAAAAACCGTCTTGATCTACTGAAAATTCAGTGGGTACAAAACGGTTAATTTATTTTTAGAATATCTTGTTATTTTTTTGTCTCCTTTTCTTTGTTTTTAGTTGCATCAAACATAATTGGAGTTGCAACAAATAAAGAAGAATAGGTACCTACAAGCACACCAATGATAAGTGCGAACATGAAACCTTTAATACTATCTCCTCCGAAGAAGAAGATTGCTAGCATTACTAACATTGTAGTTAAAGAGGTGTTGATTGTTCTACCTAAAGTACTACTTAAAGCCTTATCAACTAAACTAGCTGAAAAAGTTTTACTTCCAGCAGCGTACTCTCTAATTCTATCAAAAATTACCACGGTATCATTCAGCGAGTATCCAACTACTGTTAGAATAGCAGCAATAAATGATTGTCCGATTTCCATATCAAATGGCATAAATTTATATAAGATAGAGAAAATACCTAATACGATTAACACATCATGGAATACGGCAGCAACTGCACCGATAGAGAAAGAAACCTTTCTAAAACGTAATAAGATATATAAGAAAACAACAATTAAAGATCCTAATACAGCCCAAATAGCTGCTTGCTTAATATCATCAGCAATTGTTGGATCTACTTTCATATAACTCATAATACCTTGTGGCTCTCCTAATTTCTCAAAACCTGGTTTAAAGCTTTCGTAATCTAATTCACCTAAATAAGGTTTTAATCCATTGTATAATGCGTTTTGTACTACTTCATCAACTTCCTTACTCTTATCGTCAATTTTATATACAGTAGTAATCTTTAATTGATTATTAGCACCATAAGTTTTTACTTCAGGAGCAGTTCCGAAAGTTTCTTTTAAAGAAGCAGCAACTTCATTTGCTTTCATTGGTTGGTTAAAACGTACAACGTATGAACGACCTCCTTTGAAATCAACACCTTGTTTTAAACCAATGGTGAAAATTGAAATTAAACCTGCTAAAATAATTCCTCCAGAAACGATGTAAGCTAACTTACGCTTTCTTAAGAATTCGATATTAATGTTTTGGAACCAGTTTTTAGAAATGTTTGTATTGAAAGTTAAATTAGTTCCTTTTGCAACAGCGCTATCAACTAATAAACGAGTAATAAAAATTGCTGTAAATAATGAAGTAGCAATACCAATCATTAATGTTAACGCGAATCCTTTAATTGGACCAGTACCAAATACGTATAAAATAATACCTGTTAATAAGGTAGTAATGTTGGCATCAATAATTGCAGATAAAGCTCCTTTAATACTAAATCCTTCTTCAACCGCGGTCAATAAACCTTTACCAGAGTTTAAGGCTTCTTTGATTCTTTCAAAGATAATTACGTTGGCATCTACCGACATACCTATTGTTAAGATAATACCCGCGATACCTGGTAAAGTTAATACAGAATTGAATGAAGCTAAAACTCCAAAAATGAATAAGATGTTTACTACTAAAGCAACATTTGCGTATAAACCAGCTTTTCCGTAGTATAAAATCATCCATGCTAATACTAATAAAATAGCTAAAGCGAATGACCACATACTTGCTGTAATAGCTTCTTTACCTAAAGAAGGTCCTACGACTTCTGCTTCAATAATTCTTGCAGGAGCAGGTAATTTACCAGCTTTTAATACCGTAGAAATATCTTGAGCTTCCTCAACGGTCATTGAACCTCCTGAAATTTGAGTGCTTCCTCCTGTAATAGCTCCGTTAACTACTGGTGCAGTATAAACATAATCATCTAAAACAACAGCTACGAATTTCCCAACGTTTTCACCAGTCATCTTAGCCCATTTTTTCGTTCCAACACCGTTCATTAACATAGAAACAACAGGTTTGCTTAATTGGTCATAATCTTGCTTAGCATCAGCAATTACATCACCTTCAATTGGAGCAGCATCATTTCTGTTTCCTTTTATAGCGTATAAACCAATTACTTCCGTAGTTCCATCGGCACTTGGTTGTGCTTTATAATCCCATAAAAACTTAACATAACGCAAGTTATCTGGTAATAATGATCTAATGTCTCTGTTTTTTAATAAGCTATTCACCTTTGCAGTATCAGCAACTTTAGCTTGAGCAACAAGAGAACTAACTTGATTCTGGTTTTGAGCTACGTTTGGAAATAAATACGTAAATAAACTTTTTTGATTCGCTACTTCTGTAGAATCAGTAGTTTCAGAAATTAAATCTTCTATACTATCAGTAGTTTTAGTAGAATCTTTTTCCTGAGTAGTACTTGTCTCTTCTTTTAAAAGCTCAGCTGCTTTTGCATTAGCCGTAAAAAAGAAGTTTTGTACTTCTAAATTAGAGTGTACTTCCCAAAATTGAAGTTTAGCGGTACTTTCTAAAAGTTTACTTACACGTTCAATATCTTTAGCTCCTGGTAATTCTACTTGAATTCTTCCAGAAGTTCCAATTCTTTGAATATTTGGTTGAACAACACCAAACTTATCAATACGACTACGTAATACTTCAAAAGCCGTGTTAATCGATGTATTGATTTCTTCTTGTAAAATTGGTTTTACTTCTTCGTTAGTTTTGTTGAAGTCAATTTTATCACGAAGTAATTTGTTTCCGAATATTGTAGGGTCACTCAATTTTACAGAACCGTTACTTGCTTTTTCGAATTCATCATAGAAAATATCAAGATAGTTATCTTGACTATTTTTCTGAGTTTCGTCGGCATTTTCTAACGCTTTTCTGAAAACAGAATTTTGAGATTCATTTGATAAACCTAATAATATATCCTTTACAGATACTTGTAAAATTGCATTGATACCACCTTTTAAATCAAGACCAAGATTCATTTCTTTATCTCTAATCTCGTCGTAAGTGAATCCTGCAATTACTTCTTTATTTGCAACACTATCTAAGTATTTCTTTTCTAATCTTGCAAGTTCTCTACCATCATTTTCATTACTAACTTTGCTCGTAGCATAAGCATTCGCAGCTTTCTCTACTTTGTTAGCAAAAAAAGTAAATGATAATTGGTATAAACTTACTAATCCGAAAAGGATTGCAAATAATCTAATAAGACCTTTGTTTTGCATCTTCAATAATTTAAATGACTTCTTTTTAAAAACGTGCAAATATAGTATATCAAAAAAGAAAACCCAATTTTTTATTGCTTTTATACCATTATATCTCTCAACTTTTTTAATAAAGCGTAATGTTCGATTTGTTTTTTTGATTTACCTTTAAATTATGGATGTAGTTATTGTAAAAGAAATTATTTATAAACCAGTTGATGTGGTTTGGTCATTAATAACAGAATTGGAGTATATGAAACAATGGTTTTTTGAAGATATTCCTTCTTTTAGTGCGGAAGTTGGTTTTAAAACTGAGTTTAATGTGGTTTCAAATGGAAGGAACTTTCTTCATTCTTGGGAGATTGTTGAAGTGACTGAAAACGAATCAATAGTATATAAGTGGCAATATCCTGAATATACTCATAAAGATTCTTATGTTAAATTTTGTCTGAATTATGTTAATGAACATGAAACCGAAGTTACGATTACTTGTGAAGGAATAGAGAACTACCCTAATGACATACCTGAATTTACCTACGAGAGTTGCAGAGCCGGTTGGGAGTATTTTATGGGTAGGTTGGTGAGTTTTGCAAAGTCGAAATAAAAAAGCTCAAGTACTTTCGATACTTGAGCCTATATAATTTTAGTTACTAGAAGAATTAAACACCACGTTGCTTATTAATTTCATCTTGTAATTGTCTTCGTAATTTTTGTTCTTTTTCTAGAGATTTTCTTCTGTGTGTCTCAAATTCTTCTTCAATTTCTGCTAAGTTACTTTTAGCTGCCTTCGTTAAACTATTACTATTTTTAAAACGCATAAAGAAGAAAAGAGTTGCTATAGCAAGTACTGTTATTATAGACCATAATAATAAGTTGTATGAATTCTTAGTCATACCGATTCCAATAAAATTAATTTTATTTTCCTTATTAATTGAAGAATTAAGCTTGTTAGTTAAAGATGTGATTTTATTGTTTAAATCACTCACATTTTTTTCTTGTTCATTAATTTTTAATTCTTTGTTTTGAATTGTTTTTTTCAAAGCAACAACACTATCAACAATGTTTTTCTGTAAGGCTTGAAAATCTGTTCTCGTTATCATTTTATATTGCTGCCAATTACTAGCTTTACCGTAGGTTTTTATGAATTGATTTTCTACGGTATTTGGTAACGAGTCTAACTTTTGTTTTTTAGTTAAAGTTGTTTGAGCAAAAATATTTGAGCAGAATAATGTTACTAAGATTAGATTTAATATTTTCATTGATAGGATTAATGTTTTTGGGATTAATTTAAAAAAACCCAAACGAAAAGTTTGGGTTTTTAGTATAAGCAAGATTATTAAACTTATTTTACTTTATCTACAACTGCCTTAAAAGCTTCAGGGTTGTTCATAGCTAAATCAGCTAAAACCTTACGGTTTAACTCGATGTTATTAGCTTTTACTTTACCCATAAACTGTGAATAAGACATTCCGTACTGACGAGCTCCTGCGTTAATACGCGTGATCCATAATGAACGGAAATTTCTCTTTTTGTTTTTACGATCGCGATAAGCGTATTGTAACCCTTTTTCTACCGCGTTCTTAGCTACTGTATAAACGTTTTTTCTACGTCCAAAGTAACCTTTTGCTTGCTTCAAGATTTTCTTTCTTCTATTTCTTGAAGCTACTGAATTTACTGATCTTGGCATAATTCTTTGTTTTTTGTAGTAGGCGACTAACTAAATAGTACTTTATGAGCCCAACTCCATGGTTAATAATTAATTTTACTACCTAGCTAACTATTATTTTAATAATAATTGTTGCTTAATGTTACTCTCGTCAGATTTGTGAACTAACGTTGAGTGTGTTAATGCAAGCTTACGTTTTTTAGACTTCTTAGTTAAGATATGACTTTTAAACGCGTGCTTTCTTTTGATCTTTCCAGAACCAGTCAACTTAAAACGTTTCTTGGCACTAGATTTAGTTTTCATTTTAGGCATCTTTTGCTTTCGTTTTTGTCTTGCTTATATTATTTTCAGATATATAAATACCTGTTTATTTCACTTTTTTTGGTGCTATGAACATTGTCATTCTCTTGCCTTCTAATTTAGGCATTTGCTCAACTTTACCATAGTCTTCTAACTCTTGAGCAAGTTTTAATAATAAAATATGACCTTGTTCTTTAAATACGATTGAGCGTCCTTTGAAAAACACATAGGCTTTCAATTTGGCTCCATCTTTTAAAAACTTAATAGCATGTTTCTTTTTAAATTCGTAATCATGATCATCTGTTTGAGGTCCGAAACGAATTTCTTTAACAACTACTTTAGTAGCTTTAGCTTTTAACGCTTTTTCACGTTTTTTCTGTTCATACAAGAATTTCTTGTAGTCTATTACTTTACAGACTGGGGGAACAGCTTTTGGTGAAATCTCAACTAAATCTAACTCTAGTTCTCTAGCTATCTCTTTGGCTTTTGCTAAAGGATAAACACCTACTTCTACGTTTTCGCCAACCAGGCGAACTTCATCAACATATTTAATTTTATCATTAATTCTATGTTGATCTTCTTTAATTATTCTTGCGGGTCTTCTACCGCCTTTTCTTCGTATTGCTATGGCTTTTTAATTTAAAATTACTTCTTAATTATTTGTGTTAAACGTTACCAACGTTTTCTTAATCTCTTTTTGAATTAACAAAATAAACTCTTCAATTGTAAAAGTTCCAAGATCACCTTCTCCGTGTTTCCTAACAGATACCGTGCCATCTTGTTCCTCTTTTTCTCCAACAATAATCATGAAAGGTATTTTGCTAACTTCAGCATCTCTAATCTTTCTACCTGTTTTTTCATTTCGATTGTCTACGAGGGCGCGAATTTCGGAATTTTCCAACAAATGTAAAACTTTTTCGGTATATTTTTCGTATTTCTCACTGATTGGCAGTATAATAACTTGGTCAGGGGTTAGCCAAAGTGGGAAATTACCACCCGTATGCTCTAGTAACACTGCGATGAAACGTTCCATTGATCCGAAAGGAGCTCTGTGAATCATTACTGGACGGTGTAACTCATTGTCACTACCTTTATAGTGTAAGTCAAAACGCTCAGGTAAATTATAATCTACTTGAATCGTTCCTAATTGCCAGCTTCTTCCTAATGCATCTTTTACCATGAAATCTAACTTAGGTCCATAAAAGGCAGCTTCTCCAGCTTCAATTACATAATCTAGACCTTTGTCTTTAGCAGCGTTAATAATAGCTTGTTCTGCTTTTTCCCAGTTCTCAACAGATCCTATATATTTTTCTGGTTTTTCTAAATCTCTAACAGAAACCTGTGCTGTGAAGTTTTCAAAGCCTAATGATCCAAATACGTATAAAACTAAATCAATTACATTTTTAAATTCAGAATCTAATTGATCTGGAGTACAAAAAATGTGAGCATCATCTTGTGTAAAACCTCTTACACGAGTTAATCCATGCAATTCACCACTTTGTTCATATCTATATACTGTTCCAAATTCAGCAAAACGTTTAGGTAAATCTTTATAAGAATATGGTTTGTGGTTATATACTTCACAATGATGTGGGCAGTTCATTGGTTTTAATAAGAACTCTTCATCATCCTTTGGTGTTGTAATAGGTTGAAAGCTGTCTTCTCCATATTTAGCATAATGACCAGATGTTACGTATAATTCTTTTTGACCAATATGTGGAGTCATGACCATTTCATAACCTGCTTTTTTCTGAGCAACCTTTAAAAAGTCCTCTAATCTACCTCTTAACGCAGCTCCTTTAGGAAGCCATAAGGGTAATCCTTGACCAACTTTCTGCGAGAAGGTGAATAATTCTAATTCCTTTCCTAGTTTTCTATGGTCTCTCTTTTTTGCTTCTTCTAATAATTCTAAATATTCAGTAAGCATTTTTTGTTTAGGAAAAGAGATACCATATATACGGGTTAACTGATCATTCTTTTCATCTCCTCTCCAATAAGCTCCGGCAACATTCATTATTTTAACTGCTTTAATAATTCCTGTATTAGGAATATGTCCTCCGCGGCATAAGTCAGTAAAGTTGCTATGATCACAAAATGTAATATCTCCGTCTTCTAAACCTTCTATAAGTTCTACCTTATATTTATTGTTTTCTTCCTTATAATATGATAGAGCATCGGCTTTAGAAACTGATCTCATTTTGAATTCGGCTTTTTCTCTCGCTCTTTCAAGAAATTGTTTTTCTATTTTAGTGAAGTCTTTTTCAGAAATAGTTTCCTCTCCAAAATCAACGTCATAATAAAAACCATTATCAATAGCAGGTCCTATTGTCAGTTTGGCATTTGGATAAAAGTCTAATACCGCTTGAGCTAATACGTGAGCAGACGAATGCCAAAAAGCTTTTTTACCCTCAGGGTTGTCAAAAGTATATAAGGTTAAGTTCCCGTCAGTGGTTAGTGGAGTAGTGGTTTCTACTGTTGATTCATTAAAACTTGCCGAGATGACATTTCTCGCTAAACCTTGGCTAATACTTTTAGCTACATCAATAGGAGTAGAATTCTTTTCATACTCTCTAATACTTCCGTCGGGTAATGTGATTTTAATCATTAATATATATGTATAGTTATTAGATTCTCTTACAAGTGAAAATCTTCGAGCGCAAAGATATTGTAAAAGCAATTTCAATGCAATACCTTATTATATATATTATATGAAATATCGAATATGAATGTGTTTGATTTTTTATTTCCGTATAATGTTTTAATTGTGAGTTAGTTGTGTTTTCAGTTTTAAAAAAGTTGATTTTTTTTGGTTTAAAAGTTTGCGGGAATGGAAAGTGGTTGTATATTTGCACCCGCAAACGGAAAAACGGTAGTTATGTTTTGCGAAAGTTCATTAAC
>NZ_JBMKKT010000061.1:0-1447 GCF_049239625.1 Tenacibaculum sp. MEBiC06402 | reverse complement strand
ATAAAACGTTTAGTTCTCTAAAAAAAGGATAGAACTGGAATTACTATTAAAAGCCAAAATTTTAAAACTGACTTTTATTAATCAAAAAGAAAGCTACACATCATTTTCGACAGTGTTTGCTAACGGTTTTGTGTATGAGCTGTAGCGGATTTAAAGCGACTACTTTTCGGTAAGCAATATATTCAAATTAAAGCAAAAACGGTTCGAGCTTGCACTCAAACCGCTATTGCTTATACACCGTGTTGTAAGCAGTTTTTTTTAAAAATCAATAGTTCTGTCGTATCGAAATCCAAATATCATAGTTCCAATAATTGAAATTGGCATAATCATAAAATCAAATATAAACAACCATTGCGGTATTTCTTGATAGAAACTCATTACAAAAAGTCCAGGGAAAAATAACACCCAACTGAAAATCTGTAACCAATAAAAATCATTAAATCCTATAAGGTTCACTCGCTTACTTGATTCGCTTCTTTCCTTTTGTTTGGTGAATAGTGAAAGAAATCCTGTGATAATCATTGGAAGACAAACTGCAATTGGCGTTCCTTCTCCAGCTCCAAATAAAAATATACCAATGCTGAATAGGGCGAATAGCCCAATTCCTTTAGCATTTAGTTTGAAAAATTTGGAAGAAAAAACGATAAATGCTATGGATACAGAAATAGCCAAAAGTCCTAATACATAATATGGAATGTCTGACAAAAGAGAAAAAACAGGTGCACCTTTCATTAAGGTATAGAACTCATCATTAGGCCAGTTCTCGGGCATTGCAGGAATTTTTCCGCCTGCAACTAATGTGTTGCCATGTAATAATTCAGCTGCTCCGTGCAATATTCCTATGATTCCGACAATGATTCCAAAAACCACAAAGGATAATCGGATTTTACTCTCTTTTGGTGTGTTCATAAACCAAATATTTATTCTTGTTACACAAAGTTACATATATATGTTACATATAGTTACTTTTGTTTAGCTTTGTCATAAAATAGTAGTTACTTCACGGTAACATTTAGACAAAATGAGTATGGATTTAGAAAAATGCCCTTTAACAGCAGCATTAAAAATTGTCGGTGGAAAATGGAAACCAATAATTATTTTGAATTTAGGAAAGTCACCTAAACGATTTGGTCAATTAGATTATTTGATACCTGATATCTCAAGAAAGGTTTTGACATCTCATTTATCAGAATTAGTTGAAGATGGTTTAGTGATTAGAAAATCCTATCCTGAAATTCCTCCAAGAGTAGAGTATTCCTTAACTAATAAAGGAAAAGAATTAATTCCAATATTTAAAAATTTAGGCGATTGGGGAAGATATTTGATAGAGTTGGTTTAAATTGCTTACAACGTATTTGTATAACTGTTGTTACGGGATTAAAGTTACATATTTTGTTTAAGAACTGCAGTTAGTAATTACCGAGTGGATTCGGACGAAGTCGAATCC
>NZ_JBMKKT010000060.1:0-3335 GCF_049239625.1 Tenacibaculum sp. MEBiC06402 | reverse complement strand
GTTAGTAATTACCGAGTGGATTCAGACGAAGTCGAATCCGCCGTAATTACGGTTATACATTGTTGTATACAGTGCTTTTTTCAGTTTACTAAGTTATTTCTTTCGTTTTGATGTATTCGTAATTGTCTCCACCTAAATAGTTTATTGTTCCTAAATAAACGGGAAAAGTCAGAATCGAATTAATTTGTTTAGCTGTTTCTTCTATTATATTGTCCGACGGTTCTTTTGAGTCAAACATTAGCATTATTGTGATTGGTTCTTTTAAATTTTCAGCTTGTTGTTCAGCGCTTCCATCTTCATAATTATTCAAATAAGAATGTTTCCTAGATATGTTAAATTCAAAGGAAGAATCTATTGATTGGGCTTCAATCCATTCATAAACATTCTCATAATCATAATAATATTCTCCAATTATTTTTTCATTATGAAGTTCCGTTGCTATATCTTCAAGATGTTTTTCCGAGTAAAACCAAAGTTTGTAATTTTTCCTTTTAGATTTCATTGGCGCGCATTGTATACAACGGGCTCGTATATGAAAAGTAGGCGATTTCGAAGTACAAAACTTTCGGTTAAGCTGGAAGTTTGATACGAGCCAAAAACCTTGAATTTATTACTGTTTCGCCTATTTTTTATATACATTGTTACCTGCTGGCTTTTTTATTTACTCATAAATTTTCCAACAAAATCATTAGGCATTGTTGGTGCGGAATCATCTTTTAAAAGTCCTGTTTCAGCACGACTAAATAATGCTTGCATAATAAGCTGTTTATCTTCTTTATCTACTGTAGATTCCTTTAACAGTGATAAATAAAAATAAGTTAGTGTATGTCTCTCTTCACAGTCGCGAGCCAAATGAAATGAGCTAAACATAACTTTAGTAACTGCTCTAATTGCGAAAGCCATAAATGAAATAAAAGTAACGTAAATTATAGACCACCTTATTGCAGCACTTTTATCTCCATCAAAAAATGACTCATAAATTTGTTCTGGTGTTGTCCAAAGGAGTTTACCTAATGAAAATACTACAATCAAAACAAGAACTACTAAAACTGTTAATGCAATCCAACCTTGTTCTTTTAGTTTTTTAGCTCTTTCTGACCAATATTTTGCCGGTTCTTCGAGCTTTAATTTCTCTTTATAAGTGTTTTCAAGTTCCTCTAAACGCTTGTCTGATTTTGTGCTGAAACTCTCAAACTCTCCCTTGGTATTTATAAACCAGTCTGAATACGTTTTTTCTTTATCTTCTTTAAATTCATCTAAAGCTTTGGAGTATTCTTCATATTTTTCTGTGCTGTTTTTTAAATGCTCGACTAATTCACTTTCTAATTTTGGCAGGCTATTTTCAAAATTTGCTCGAAGTTTGGAAAGTGATGATTTTTCTTTGTTTCTTCTCTCTGTAATTGCTGTTGAATCTTTTAATGTAAATTCATACGCCAATAAGTATCCGTTGAAATTGTCTTTAACGTTTATATTTTGGTTTAAATTACCAGTCAAATAAGTATACGCTCCAATGAAAGATTCAGAATGGTTTTTATAGACTTCAATCAAAAATTCGGTTTCAGGGCAATTATAAGTGAAATTTGTGCCTGTGTTATTTTGGATTTGATTTTTAGGGTTTCTGAAGTAGCTTTCTAAATTAGATTCATTTTCTTGTGAGCCGTACGAATCGATAAAGCTAATCAATTGGTTTTCTATAGATTCAAAATGTTTTTTTGATGCAAGAAGTTCGTTGGGTAAATTTTCAGTCAATTTATCCCAACCATTGATTTGTTGATTTACAAACTTGTGTAAATGTCCGAATCCCTTAAATTCATAACTCAAATTTAGATGTGTATACCTCAAATTAAATTCAACAGAGTTGAACCAATCGGTATTTACGGTTTGAGATAATTTTTTTCTAAATTCAGTTTGCGTCATAATTTTTCAGCTTGCAGGTAACGTATTTGCGTATGATTTTTTGCAGGAAAAAGACGCGAGTCATTTTCCGATGTTGCGGAAAGATAATTAAAAAGATTGAATTTCCGGTGAGGTCCCGAAGCTTCGGGACAGCCGCAATTAATTATACACCTTGTTGGCAAATCGTTTTAGTTTATTTTTTTAAATTCTTCATATGCTTCAAACCAACCAGCTTTTATGTTCTCCGTGGTTTGAAAAGATTTTAATAATTCTGTGTTTCGCTCAAATAGTTTACAAACTTGATTCCATTTCTGAATATCATTTCTCCAAAAGTTTGATTCTGTAGTCAATAAAGATTTCAACAGGTCTCCTTCATAAAAATCTCCTTCAGCTAGTATGTCTTTTTCCAAAATATCTAAAGTCATTGGAACTAAGTAAAGCAGCGCTATATTCTGACCGATTAAAATTCTTAAATCTTCAATTTCAAAGTCTATTAACTGTTTTTTTCTAAGTTTATGACAAGTTTTTACTAAGTAGCTATTAAACTCTGGTTCTTTCCAATAGTCATTTTCAAGAAATTCAATTGTTTTAAATTTCCAATTGTCATCCAGATTTTGTGATCTCTTAGATTTACTTTTTCCAACCAATTTATTTCGTTTAATGTTTGCCAACGTATTTGTGTATGATTTTTTGCGGGAAAAGGACGCGAGTCGTTTTCCGCTGTTTCGGAAAGATAATTAATAAGATTGAATTTTCGCAGAGGAAATTCAGCCGCAATTAATTATACACCTTGTTACCCAACGTTTTTATATCATCTTCTATTATTTCCATCACTTTCAAAAACTTCCATTTATAGCCATCATCAATTCCATAAGAACTGAATTTCTTAACAGCCCAGTCAAAAACGGTAATTCCCTGACCTGTTTCTGGGTTGATAACAATTGAATGAAAGTATGGATATGAATAAAGCCATTTAAATTTTCCAGTTTGAACGAATAAATCTCCAAGCGCTAATCCAAATTCACATACGGTCACTAAATATCCATTTTCGAAATCTTTTGGATCACTTATTTTGATGAGTTCCTTTACTTCCTTTTTGCCGAATGCTTTGTCAACTGAATCTATTACGTCCAAATTCAGTTCTTTAAATTCTTTGAAGTTTTGAAAGTCTCTTTGATAGGACTCCCTCATTTTTTCAAAAATATCTTTTGTGTCCTTCAGACCTTCTTCGGTTAGATACTGAATTCGGTCAATGTCCAGAGTTTTGTCTTCGTACCCAGATATTACATACATGTCTGGACGAGTCATTTTAGGTCTCTCGTCCTCTGGATACCAAGGGCTGAGAAACTTCTCAAATAATTTATCACAATGTGGAAGTTTATTCCAAATCATAGTTTGTTTTCAATGTTGGGTAACGTATTTGTGTATGATTTTTTGCG
>NZ_JBMKKT010000059.1:0-5269 GCF_049239625.1 Tenacibaculum sp. MEBiC06402 | reverse complement strand
CGCAAAAAATCATACACAAATACGTTACCTGCAAGCTAAAGAAACGAATGAACATTAAAAATACATTACTACTGATTTTGACTTTTTTGACTGTTAGCTGTCAACCCCAAACGAGTGAAATTGAAGATAAAACAATTGATTATTACTTTAAGCAAATTGGAGAATTGGAGCTTAAACAATTATTGGAGCAAAAAATCTTAAAAGATAGCGTTACGATAACAGAAAAATATAAAGACTCAACAAGTAATCGTCTGAATAGTGAAGGGTTTCAAAAGTACGCTGAAATTAAAATGAATATTTATCAATCATTCTTCAAAGACTTTTTATATCAACAAAAAGTGGATTATGGAAATGATATTTATGTTCTTTATTTTACAATGGCAGGATTTGACGATATGCAATGGGATATAATAAAATGGACTAAAGATAATTGGAAAGGTAAAGAGCGTTTGAGCAGGGAAAAAGCTGAAAATGATAAAAGTATTGAGAAAATATTGTGGAATTACGATGAAGCAGATAAGAATCTGGAAAACATTAGGATTTTTATAAAAAATGATTATTTGGTAATGGAGCGAGGGAATTTATACCATTCACTTTATGACCTGAAAAACGAAAAAGTTATTTTAAATGAGGAAAGTCCGTGGAGTGCGTCTGGAGGACAAGATAAAACCGAAATGAATAAATGGATTAATGAAAATTTGCACGATAAAATTGAACAATATCTAAACAAAAATCGTGAATAAAGCCAGCAGGTAACAATGTGTATAATTCATTGCTAATACTCGCCTACTTACGAAAATCCTCGTGGATTTTCTATCCGTAATTATTTGCTAACTTTAGTGCTTAAACACGCAACGAAATCATACACTTTACCGTTGTACACAAGCTCTGAAAATGCCAACCGCACAGTCAAGCACATTCCATTTTGCTCTTACCTCACAAAATAAAAAGAGCTTGCCTTTTCCCACTACCCAAAATTGTTGATAAATTTTTAGTTCATTAAGTGAGATATTAAAATATCACTTTATATTTGAGAAATAGAAAACATTCTGAAATGAATCGGATTAAAGAAGTTTTAGATGAAAAAGGTATAAAGCAAACTTGGCTTGCTGAAAAACTAGGGAAGAGTTACAATATGGTAAACTCCTATGTTCAAAACAGAAGACAGCCAAGTATTGAAGATTTATACAAAATTGGAGAAATATTAAATATTGAAGCTAAAGATTTGCTTGTAGAGTCTTTAGAAAAAAAGAGTTAAATATATGCTAGCAACTTACAAGTTAGAAAGAGAATTTTTATCATTACTAGAAGAACCTCAATTGAGATTATTTGAAAGTGAATTTAAAATAAAGAAAGATGAGTTTCTAGGAATTAAATATGATAAGCGTGGTTACACAGTCAATGATAAAATTGAGCAGATAATTGATAGTAAGATTCAAACTATTGGGTTCTTTTCTGGTGCTGGTGGTTTAGACGTTGGTTCCCAATTGGCAGGTAGTAAAGTAATTTCAAGTTTAGACTTTGATAGAGACAGTGTTGCAACAATGAAAAGAAACAAATACTTCTCACACTCAACACATTTCCACAAAGATATCAAAGAAATGAGTGCTTTAGACTATTCTAAAATAATTAAAGAGAATAATCCTGAGAAACTAATTCTAGTCGGAGGTCCTCCTTGTCAACCATTTTCTAAAGCAGGATATTGGGTAACTCACAAAAACAGACTTGGAAGCGAAGACCCAAGAAATATGATTGGACAGTATTTAAGAATGATACAAGAACTAAACCCTGATGGTTTTATTCTTGAAAACGTTGAGAGTTTACTTCACCCAAAAAACAAACAAGCTGTCCAAGAATTAGAAGAAGCAATTGACAAATTAGGATACAAGTTTATAATTTATAGAGCTAACGCTCTTGATTTTGGTGTACCTCAAAAAAGAAAACGAGTATTTTTTATCGCTTCAAAAAATGGCATAATTGGTGAACCAACTAAAACACACGGTTCAGAGAAAGAATTGCTTATAAATAAAAATTTAAAACCGTATGAACGAGTAATTGATTGGATTGGAAAGTTTGATGATGATAAATATTTTGAACCTGAAGAAAGTACAGCAGGAAAAACTTATGATGAAGAATTAAAACAAATTCCACCTGGTAAAAATTACTTTGCATTAACCGAAAGAGACGGACATCCAAATCCTAAATTTGAAGCGAATAAAAGATTTTGGAGTTTTCTACTAAAATTACATCCAAATTTACCTTCTTGGACTATTGCCGCTCAGCCTGGTCCTTGGGTTGGTCCTTTTCATTGGAATAACAGAAGGTTAAGAGTACCTGAAATTGCAGCATTACAAACCTTTCCAGAAGATTATCATTTTGTTGGAACAAGACGTTCAATACAAAAGCAAATCGGTAACGCAGTTCCATCTTTATTAGGAGAGGCGATTGTTAAACACTTAATTTCAAACATATGACAAAACCTAAAATTGTAAGTATATTTTCAGGTGTAGGTGGTATTGACTTTGGTTTTGAAAAAGCTGGATTTCAGACAATTTTTGCGTCTGATATTTGGGATAGAGCTTGCCAATCATTAAAAGTAAACTTCAATGATTGCGAAGTAGTTTGTGATGATATTGTAAATATTGACTTTAAAGCAATAAAAAGAAAACATAAAGAAATTGATGGTTTGGTCGGTGGTCCTCCTTGTCCTCCTTTCTCTAAATCTAGATTTTATAGAACCGAAAAAGATAGAGGAATTGATGATATTGACGGTTTCACAACTGTATCTAATTATTTTCGTGCAGTTGAAGAATTAGAACCAAAGTTCTTTTTCTTCGAAAATGTACACGGTTTTGTTTTTAAACCTCACAAAGCAGCTCTTGAATTAGTTGAAGAAGAAAGCGAAAGGTTAGGCTATAAAATATTTCATAAAGTTGTTAATGCAGCAGATTACGGAGTTGCTCAAACAAGACAAAGATTTATATGTATTGGTGTTAAAAAAGAGTTAGAAGATTTTGACTATCCAAAACCAACTCATTCCGACCCAAAGAAACCAATAAAAGAAACACTTCCTTGGGTAACTTGTGGAGACATTTTGAATGATATAGATTTTGATTTACCTGAAGATGATAAAATGCAAGCAGGTTCAAAGCACAAAGACCTTTTAAAATTAGTTCCACCAGGTGATAATTATTTATTTTTTACAGAAGAAAGAGGTCATCCGAATCCAATTTTTAAGTGGCGTTCACGCTATTGGTCATTTTTACTGAAATTATCTCCAGATAGACCATCTTGGACAATTCAAGCAAGTCACTCAAACAATATGGGACCATTTCACTGGAAAAATAGATTCTTAAGAATTCAAGAAATTAAGCGTATTCAATCATTTGAGGATAAACATATTTTTTTAGGCAATTACAGAGAGCAATGGAGACAGGTTGGTAATGCTGTTCCTCCAAAACTCGCCAATGTATTTGCCGAACAACTAATACTACAATATTTTAATAATTATGAGTGTAAGAGACACAATAATTCTGGACAGAAAAGACTTAAGGTATCTACTTATTGATAGTTTAAGACTTTACTCGGACAACGTTGCATTTATTGACGGGAACAATCCTTACAGATTTTCAATAAATAAGAAAACATATTACGTTTTAATTAAAAACGTTCACGAATCTGGTGATGGTAGAGGAAATCAAGATGAATGCCGTATCCAAGTTGCTAAATCTAAAAATTTCAATGCTGCATTAAACTCTGGAAATGATGTTATCGTATTAGGATATTTTGCTGACGAAAAAGTTTTTACTGCTTGGAATCCTTTTATGATGAGAGATAGATTTAATCAAAAACAAACAATCTCTTTATACTCAAGGTTCTCTGTTCAAAAAGACGCTAAAACGCAAAAAATAGCCGCTTACAGAGACAATAATGGACAATCCGTAATAAGCTTTATTCCTGACTATTTAGGTTTGTATTTGGAAAACTTGAATTCAATCCATTTACTTTCGGATTTAGAATTAAAAAATCTTGTAGAACAATCTGACAATCTTAACAATCAAAATGCAGATGGTGAATTTGATACTTCAGAAGGTGTTCTTACAATTACTCACGCTAGACAAAAAAGAGACCCAAATTTCAGAATTAAAGTTTATGATGCCTACAATAACAAGTGTGCAATGTGCGGAATAGGTTTGGAATTAATTGAAGCTGCTCATATTGTACCACACTCTCACGAATTAGGTACTGATGAAATTGACAACGGAATAAGTCTTTGTGCTTTACATCATACAGCTTATGACCGTTCATTGATATATTTTGATGAAAAATTAGATATTCTAATTAATGAAAGTAAAATGGAATACCTAGAAAAAGTCGGACTTGACTCTGGAATTAGAAAATTTGAAAAACTTGCTTTTGATAAAATTCAAATACCTGAAAATCATACTCTTCGACCGAATATTGGGAATATAAAAATTGCGAATCAAACTAGAGGAATATTTGATGATTAAGCCAACGCTTAAAGCCATACACATTTGCAATTCGCTACAGCCGAAACACAAGACAAAAATTGCAAAAGAGTATGTCTTTGCCAACGCTGAATGACAATCTGAACGGAAAAAAGCCAGTGTACAACAACGGCTATACTTAATGCGGGCTTTAGTACCAAGCCAAAAATTTGTGTATATTTAAAGCTTAAAAACAAACCGAAAGGTTATCGCTCATCAACCCCGCACTAAGCATAGCCAAACCGTTGGCTACAATTCGCAAAATGAAAACTCAAGAAAAAATATCGAATAAAAACGGAAATTGGTATATCGCTGAAATTATTGAAAAATGTGAGCCTGTTGACCGAGATGAAAAACACGATTTGCGTAGAGTAACGACTTGGGGAAATCATCATTTGATAAAAGCAGAATCTGCAAAAGAAGCTTTAGAGAAAGCCGAAAGAATAGGCAAAAAAGGGGAATATAAATTTACCAATGCTGACAAAATTGAAATGGAATGGATTTTTGTCGGAATTGCAGAACTAATACCAATTTATGAGGAATTTATTGAAGACGGGGCTGAATTAATGTGGACAGATTATGGTTTTATATCTAATAGAAAGACTAACAGAATAATTCGTCCTAAAAAAGAAATTTTGGACGGAATTAAACCTAAACCCAAATTACCGGATACAAAAAGAATAAAAAAACAGTAGCCAACAGAGCGTATAATTAATTGCGGCTGAATTTCCTCACCAGAAATTCAATCTTATTAATTATCT
>NZ_JBMKKT010000058.1:0-1745 GCF_049239625.1 Tenacibaculum sp. MEBiC06402 | reverse complement strand
GGATTATACAACGGAAAAGTATTGCCTTCAAACGACTACTGGTTCAACATTGAATTAACCGATAGAAACGGAAATAAAATCAGCAGAAAAGGACATTTCTCACTACTTAGAAAATAAATAAGTATTTTTTATTTTAGCGGTAAAAATAACCTAAGACTATGAAAAGAATTATTTTGGTTTTAATCTGCTTTTTAAGTGTCCATTTAATTGCACAAGATGGCGCGACCACTTGTGATATGGCTGAACCAATGTGTTCTGACAATGCTGGTGTAAAAATATTCAATAATGTTACTAACATTCCTAGCACAGGTCAAATAGGTTGTTTGGCAACAACTCCCAATCCAGCTTGGTTTTTTATTAGAGTTCAAAGTAGTGGAAATTTAAACTTTAGAATTATACAGTCTTCTAATTTTGATGCTAGCGGAAATGCATCAGGTGTTCCCATAGATGTTGATTTCGTTGCTTGGGGGCCATTCGCTTCCCCTGATTCGAACTGTTCTAACTTAGCGAACAACTGTGTGGATAATGCAGGAAATACAATTACTTGTCCGAATAATACAGCCCTACCGGACTTCTATATCAATAACGATGATAATACAAATATTGTTGATTGTAGTTACGATGGAACTTCTATTGAAACTTTCACAATTAACAATGCACAAGCTGGCGAGTTTTATATTTTACTAATTACAAATTTCGAAAATATTGCGGGGCAAATAAAGTTAGAGCAAACAAATTTTGGAGCATCTGATGCAGGTATTACCGACTGTTCGATTATTGTAGGTGAACTTGGTGAAGACCAAACAGTTTGCGATGGAACTCCGGTAACTCTTGATGGAACTCCAATAACAGGAACCGCTACTTCTTACGAATGGCAAATTGATACTGGCTCAGGTTTTACTACAATTTCCGGTGAAACAAATGCTACACTTACTATTAGTAATAATCAATCTGGTATTTATCGAGTAATAATTACCGACGATACAGGTAATACAACTTCAGATGATGTAACCATAACATATTACCCAATCCCTGTAGCAAACGCTATAACAGATATTAATTATTGTGATGCTGATATGGATGGATTTAACACCTTCGATCTCGATAATGATGTTACTCCTCAAATATTAGGCGCTCAGGATGCTAACCAATTTGAAGTAAACTATTTTTTAAGTCAAGCAGATGCAGATAATAATAGTGTTCCAAATGCAATAATGAGTCCGTATACCAATCCCTCTCCTTTTAGCAATCAAACCGTATTTGTTCGAATACATAATACACTTGCTCCAGAGGCTTGTTACGATATTACCCAATTTAATTTAAGTGTCTCTGCTTTACCAGCACCAAGTCAACCTTCCGATTATATCGTTTGTGATGATGTTGTTAATGGAGGTGATACAGATGGATTTTTTAATGATTTTATTTTATCAACCAAAGACAGTGAAGTCTTAGGCGGATTGGATCCTACTCTATTTAATGTTTCTTATCACACAACTTTGTCAGGTGCACAAACAGACAATGCTACTGATGTAATTGATAAAAACAATCCTTACAGAAATACTACAATTAATGAGCAAACCATTTTTGTAAGAATCGAAAATGTCGCTAATACCAATTGTTTTGTTGCTTCCGATCCTGGAACAACTTTTATGCCTTTTCGATTAATTATCAATCCACTTCCTGTAATTGCGAACAATCCAGCACAGATTAATCAATGTGATACGGATAGCGATCTTACAACAAAC
>NZ_JBMKKT010000057.1:0-521 GCF_049239625.1 Tenacibaculum sp. MEBiC06402 | reverse complement strand
GATAGCGATCTTACAACAAACATCAACTTGACACAGGCGGAGATTTCTATTTCTAATAATCATACCAACGAAACTTTCCAATACTATCCAACACAAGCCGATGCAATTGCGGATACCGCTCAAATCGCTGATCCTGTTTCTCATTCTGCTTCTGATGGTGATTCAGTTTGGGTAAGAACTATTTCTAGTGAAGGATGTTTTAGAATCTCTAGGTTGGACATTACCATTTCTTTTGCTGGTGATGTTGCTTACAATGAAGAGTTCACTACTTGTGATGATTTCTTAGATGCTGATGGAAATGATTCTATTAATAACGATGATAGAGATGGAATTGCTAATTTCGATATTAGTCCTGCGATTGACGACATTAAACTTTTATTTGATCCTGCTATTAGGGACGATTTAGACGTATTATTCTTTGAAACTGAAGCAGACAGAGATGCCGTAATCAATCAAATTCCTGATCCTGCTAATTACAGAAACACCAATATTCCTGCAACGACACAGCAAACTATATTTGT
>NZ_JBMKKT010000056.1:0-2651 GCF_049239625.1 Tenacibaculum sp. MEBiC06402 | reverse complement strand
GAATTACACACAACGTATTTGTGTATGATTTTTTGCGGGAAAAAGACGCGAGTCGTTTTCCGTTGTTGCGGAAAGATAATTAATAAGATTGAATTTCCGAGAGGAAATTCCGCCGCAATGAATTATAGCCGTTGTTACCTACCGTTTTTTCTATTCAAAACTCAAGGCTTTGTCAAATTTCGGTTCAATTATTATTTTCCCCTTTTTGTTTATAAAACCATAAAGTCCATTTAGTTTAATATATGCAACTCCTTTTCTAAATTCTCCTGCGCTTTCAAAACGTGGCTCAATTATTATTTTTCCTTTTTTATCAACAAATCCCCATTTTCCATTCAGTTTAAATTTGGCAAATCCTTCAGTAAAGTGCCAAAGGTCATCGAATGTTGGTTCTAAAATCAAAGTACCTTTGTTGTCATAAAAACCCCATTTTCCGTTTTTTTCTACAATAGACCTTTTTTCATATAAATTACCTACGGAACTGTATATTGGTGGAATTATGGTGTCTCCTTTTTTATTTAATCTTCCTCGACCACTTGAAGTTTTAAAACTTCCTGGATAA
Organism: Tenacibaculum sp. MEBiC06402; assembly: GCF_049239625.1. NCBI lineage: Bacteria > Pseudomonadati > Bacteroidota > Flavobacteriia > Flavobacteriales > Flavobacteriaceae > Tenacibaculum > Tenacibaculum sp. MEBiC06402. The sequence continues at coordinate 2,092 of NZ_JBMKKT010000056.1, read as the reverse complement.
GAATTAATAGGTGACCATAACTTTTTATATTCGTGAAGGTCTTTATTATATTCAATTAATTGACCTTTTTTATTCATTAAGAACGATTCTTCGTCAAATGTAATAATGTGAGCCAAATCCGATAAGAATGGATAACAGTTTTCATATTTTATTGGAATTACCACCTTTCCTCGTTTATTAATATAGCCACAACTATCATTTACTGTAACATCGGAAACTCCTTTTGAAAATCCTAAAAAAATGGCGTCGTATTTAAATGGAATTTTGACTTTACCTTTAGAATTAATAAAACCATATTTTTTGCCTTTTTGAACTGCTGATAGTCTTTGATAAAATGGATTCGCATCGTCATAAATTATCGGAATAACGATTTCTCCTTTTCTATTTATAAATCCATATTTTTCATCTTTTTCAACCATAAAGAGGTTTGTACTGTTACTTTTTATTATGTAACCGTATTTTGGTGGAACAATTATTTCTCCACTTCTGTTAATTAGTCCATATTTTTTGTCAATTTGCACGACAGCAGTTTGGTTAGATTTACAGCTGTAAATTGAAATTAGGATTAGTAAGATGGCAAGTTTTTTCATAGATGACTTCAATTAAGAAGTATAAAATTCGGTCGTTATAGTTCTTTTTCCAAGCTTGAATTAGTGAATGGTGTTTTTCATTTAGTTAATGTGCTCCAAATGGTAGGTAACGTGTTTGTGTATGGTTAGTTGCGTGTTTCAGCAACTAATTTAGTAAACAAAAACGAACACGAGAAAATTCCTTCGGAATTTTCCAAATAAGCAACGACCAAAGCATTTAATTATACACGTTGTTGGCAACTGGCTTTTATTTTTTCAGTTTCTCACTTATTTTCTCGTCTTGAAATGTTCTAATTCCATTTTCATAATTAGTCCGAAAATACATGTCATATCCAGTTTCATTGATTTTATCAGCAATAATTTGTTCGCTCAAAAATTGCTTTGGGTCAGGAACAGTCAAAGTTGCAATTAAAAAATCAAAGTCATCCATTTCTTCAGTCCATTCGATATTTAGAAATCCATTTTGGTCAATTATTTCAGGTTCATTTTCAATGGTGTAATCCGACGGATTGAATTTATATTCTGAATATATTTTTGTCCAACGTTCTTTTATTATTTCAAGATTTCTGCTTTCTTCTAATTTTGGATTTATTAAAAGTCCAACAGTTCCCCAACTTTTATTTAAAGAAGGTCCAGTCTTTTTCCAAAGTCCTTCCGCTCTGATGCCATAGCAAATGCTTGACTTTCTAAATTTTTAGCGTTTTTGAGTATTTCTTTAAATGGCAGAATGTAAGCATTTCCTAATTCTGTTTCTGGATGATTTGATAGAATCATTGTATATGTGTCACTCCTAGAAATTGATTTTCTCCCGTAACGAATACGAGCTTTTAAAGAAATTTTATTATCTAAAGATTTGAGATAGAGTTTTCTCCATTTGATTCGTTTAGCTTCCTTATCCCAAAGCAATGAGCCAATTACTATTGCACCACCTTTATATTTCATTTTAACTTATTACGGACATTTCTAGAACATGCCATATTACGAAAAAGATTATACCAGAATAAAACAATACGTTAAGCCATTTAAAAAGTTTCCTCATCCTATTTGAATTAATTTTCATAGCCTCTTTATATGCTTGAATTCCAATTTTAATTCTTTCTGGATTTTTTCCAATATCCTCGTTCTTGCCATTTATGATTTGAAAGTATTCATTATTAGCATAGAGGCTACTGATGACGTATTTCATAAATTTCAAACCACAAAATATACTCAAAGACCAACTTAAAACTGCTAGACCTAATGGAATTTGAACAATGCTTAATGGTTTTCCTGTTGTCTGATAGACAGAAAAGCCAATTGCAGATACTGACAAGGCTAATAAATAATAAACCAGCTTCTCTTGATGCTGTCTAAATTGCTTTTGTATATCTGCTTGAATTTGTTTGTTATCCATTTTTCAGCTTGTTGCCAACGTATTTGTGTATGATTTTTTGCGGGAAAGGACGCGAGTCGTTTTCCGTTGATGTGGAAAGATAATTAATAAGATTGAATTTCCGTTGAGG
>NZ_JBMKKT010000055.1:0-3219 GCF_049239625.1 Tenacibaculum sp. MEBiC06402 | reverse complement strand
CGCAACATCGGAAAATGACTCGCGTCCTTTCCCGCAAAAAATCATACACAAATACGTTGCCAGCAATTAAAACCAAGAACGTTAAATGAGTAAATTTTCGCCAACTGAGAGAATTGGTGTTTCAAAAATAGAAACCATTTTTTTAAAAGAGTTCGAATGGATACCAAGAACAATTCTTGAGACAGATGTTGGAATAGATATGACTGTAGAAATTGCAGAAAAAGGAGAACCGTCAGGCGAACTTTTTGCTATTCAAATAAAAACAGGCGAAAGTTATTTTAGTGAAGAAAACAATGATAAAATAGTATTTAGAGGAAAAGAAAAACATTTGAATTACTGGCTTAATTATAGCTTACCTGTAATTATCATACTTCATAATCCCGAAAATGATTTAACTATTTGGCAAGAAATTACCGAAAACAATATAACTAAAACTAAAAAAAGTTGGAAAATTGAGATTCCAAAACACCAATCATTATCTAAAGCATTTTATGATCGGCTAAAAAACCTAAACAGATACCCAAAAGAAATACAAAGATTTCAGAAACTATTAGCTGATAAAAAGCTTATGCGTTTGATTGCAGAGAGAAAAGACATAATCCTTGAAATTGAGGATTGGGTAAATAAATCTGATGGTCGAGTTTCTTTAGCTATTAAAGAAAATATTAGCGAGGATATTGATAATGAAATAAGTACTGTAAAGTATATCAATTTTTATGATATTAAGCAAAGCCTACAGGTTGTATTTCCTTGGGCAAAATTTGAAATTGATGAACCATTTTATGAAATCTATGAAAATGACGACTTCATGGCAGAGTACGGAATTTGGGACCCGGAGGACAAGCAATATATCGGAACTTCAATTGATGCTTCTGAATATTACAGCTCTCTGCCTGATATTAGACCATATGAAAATGTAAGTGGCGAAGTTGAATATTACAGGCTTATTTTTAAACTAAATGATTTAGGAAAGTCAATTTTGAATGTAATAGATTTTGCTGATAATGGAAAACAACTGAAATTGATATAAAATAACTGCTGGCAACAAGGTGTATAATCAATTGCGGCTGAATTTCCTCAGCGGAAATTCAATCTTATTAATTATCTTTCCGCAACATCGGAAAATGACTCGCGTCCTTTTCCGCAAAAAATCATACACAAATACGTTGTGTGCCATTTGAGAAAACCGAAAATCATTGACAAAAACAGAAAAAATTGGACAAATTTTAAGAACGGTTGAAATTCACGAAAAAATAGTGAATGAATCAACTGAAATGGAAAATGATACAAAATCTCATTTTTTAAATCTTTCTGAGTTTATAAAAAGCTGTTTAAATGATAAATCAAAAACGGAAAAACTCAATTCCTATCAAATCAATTCATTGAAAAACGAACTATTAACTTATTGGAATGAGACAATAAGTGTGGAAACAGAAAAGTTTTGGACTGAAGTTAAAAACGAGAAATTAAATCTTGAGAGAAAAGAACCTTTAAAATTCGCTTTATCCAAAAACAGGTTTCGAAATGTAGAACAAGGAATTGGAGCAAGAAAATATTGGAATTCTTTAAAATCACTTGAATCTATACAGCATGAATATTCGGATTTGGAAATAAAAAAAATTGACCAAATAATTTTTGAAGATGAGAAAAAGCGAATTGGAATTTTAAAAAAATGTTTAGCGAAAAAGAAAATTCCTAAAAGCCAATATTTAAAGTTTGGAGAATGTGTCGCATATTTTGGAAACTGTGGATTATTTGAAAAATATTTGACCGAAAAAGAAGTAACTGAATTATATACGATTTGGCAAAATTTCAAATCATAAACTGAATAAAAAAACGAACACACAACAACGTGTATAATTAATTGCGGCTGAATTTCCTCGCCGGAAATTCAATCTTATTAATTATCTTTCCGCAACAACGGAAAACGACTCGCGTCCTTTTCCCGCAAAAAATCATACACAAATACGTTGTACATAATACCAATGAAAAAGATATTTAGAATATTTATAATTACTGTTTTAATAATTTCTAGTTGTAAATCAAAACAGGTCGATAATATAGAACCTAAATCGAAAGCTCCTAAAGTTGAATTTTCAGAATTTGACCTTGGAGAAAGTGATTTACCAAAATTGAAACGTGAAGTAAATGATTATGAATTCATTTTTACGATAGAACAGTTAGAAAAATTAACGTTGATTATTCGTGAGTTTGAGAAAAAATCGACTAATCAAATCGCTATAGTATCAATAGCTTCAATCGGAGAATATACTGACTTCGACAAATTCGCTATTGACCTTTCAAATTACAACGGAATTGGATTGAAGGAAAAAAATAACGGACTTACAATAGTTTTTAGCAAAAATTTAAGGAAAATTAGGATTTCAACGGGTAATGGAACTGAAAAAATATTGACAGACGAAATCTGTAAAAAAATATTGGATGAAACTATTATTCCTGAATTCAAAAAAGGAGAATATTACAGTGGAATTGAAAAAGGAATTAAGGAATTAATCTCAAAATGGAAATAAAAGTACTATGTACAACACTGTGTATAATAAATTGCGGCTGAATTTCCTCAACGGAAATTCAATCTTATTAATTATCTTTCCACATCAACGGAAAACGACTCGCGTCCTTTTACCGCAAAAAACCATACACAAATACGTTGTGCTACATTATGAAAAGAAAATTTAAATTATTGTTTATACTACTTTTATTCATTTCGTTTATTTCAAATTCTCAAAATGAATTCTATAACTTGACATTAAAAGAGATTGACAATTCTTCTTCTAGTTTGAGCGTCTCTTTTTTTAACCCTAAATCGAATTTTAATGTTTTTTTCGCAACTATTCTAATTGTTGAAAACCCTGAATTGAATCCTTGTGCAGATATAACTTCCAACGCAGAATTAAACAAATTAATCTTAGATTTATTAAAAAAACATAACGTCTTAAATAAAATTTATATTGAAGGAGAAAATGGAATTATAGATCTCGAATCAGAAGAATTGGTTGATTTAGAAAAAAACTCTTTAATTGTTGATTTATATTATGATTCTGATAAAACTATGGGAACTGTGTATTTAGGAATCAAAAAAAAATCACACGCAAAGAATTTTATTTCAAACTTAATTGAAAAAATAGGATATAAAGACTGTTTGAGAAAGTTAAAAAGAAAGATATAACATAGCACAACAAGGTGTATAATTAATTGCGG
>NZ_JBMKKT010000054.1:0-343 GCF_049239625.1 Tenacibaculum sp. MEBiC06402 | reverse complement strand
TTAGTTGAACCTACTGTTTTAGAGTTGAGTTTATCATCTGATTATGTGTTATGTGGAACTGGAAATGACTGGACAATCAATAGCACGGTTTCTGGAGGAACAGCACCTTATGTTTATTTATGGAATACAGGAGCAAATACTGCAGATTTAACTGATGTTGTTGCAGGAACATATGAGGTTACTGTAGTTGATGCAAATGGCTGTAGAGCAGAGAGAACAGTTACGTTAACAGCGCCTGCTGTTTTAGAATTATCGAATGAAGAAGTTGTTAATTTAAGTGGCTTTGAATTATCAAATGGTTCTATCAAAGTTGAAGTTGTTGGAGGAACACCGAATTATACTT
>NZ_JBMKKT010000053.1:0-2010 GCF_049239625.1 Tenacibaculum sp. MEBiC06402 | reverse complement strand
GTAAATCCTGTATTCGCTCCACTGATAGCAAAGTCTGCTGTTAATGCAGCTGTTGAGGTATACGTTACTGTAATATCTTCTCCCGTAGCACAATCAATCGCTTTATCAACTGTTACTACTGGATCACTAATTGCATTGAATGCTGCAATGTTTACACTTGTATTTGCCGTACAACCCTCATCATCATAAACATCAATACTTACGGTACCTCCTGATGTGTTAGTCGTAGAGAATGTGAAGCTTGCGCTGTCTTGTGTCTCTACTGCTCCAACTGCTGGAGTATATGTAAATACAGCTCTAACATACGTTCCACTTCCGCCTGATACATCTGCAGTATTAACCGTTACAACTGCTGCATCGGTAATATTTGCAGTCGTACAACCAAATTCCGTTACAACTGGTGAAGCTGTAAATGAAACTGGGGCTAACTCTGTAATAGTTATTGGTCCTGAAACAGTCGTACATCCATTACTTCCCGTAGCCGTAATCGTATACGTATCTGGTGGTAAATTTGTAAACTGATTCGTAGTAATGCTTCCAACTGTATTTGGATCTGGACTAATCGTATAACTTAATGGTAATAATCCATTATCCGTAGCAGTCATCTCTATAACTCCCGCACTACTTCCATCACAATTCGCATTGTCTACTGCAACTGCTGTAAACACAGGATTGATTATTGGATCAATTGTAATATCTCTTGTTCTTGAACAGTTTGGTGTTGCGCCAACATCATAAACATTTACTGTATATGTATCTGCTGTAGACACTGAGAAGGTAACGGTACTTCCTGCAATAGCTACTCGTGCTACTATAGTACCTGCTCCACTATCAAAAACTTCATATTCATAACTTCCAGAACCTGAACTAATCGATAACTCAACTGTAGCATCTGGACTAGCTGTACAGTCTAACTTCTTAGTCTCTGTTAAACTAAACTCTAAGTTCGGTAATAATGTAATTGATGGACTTGGACTTGTACCTGGACAGCTATTACTATCAACTACTTCAACAGTATAAGTACCTGCTGGTAAGTTTGTAAACACATTACTTGTTTGGTTACGAATCTCTGTACTACTTCCATCTAATAAAATGTAAGTATACACGCCCGTTCCTCCAACTGCGGTTACCGTAATACTTCCGCCTCCTGTTAAATCACATGCATTATCATCTTTCGTTAATGTAAATGTTACTGGTACTGGATCTGCTAACGTTGTTGTATCTTCATCAATACAACCATTTGCATCGCGTACTCTTACAGTATAAGTCCCTGCTGATAAACCACTAAATACATTATTAGTTCCATAAGCAGTAATAACCGTTGTTCCTGCTGCATCTGCTAATTCATATTCGTAGCTGCCCCATCCACCTGTAGCGTTTACTGTAATGCTTCCATCACTTCCGCCACTACAACTCACTGGACCATCAACTGTAGTAAAGTCTAATACTGCTGTTGGCTCACTGATTGTAACCTCTGGTGAAACTACTGGACAGAATGGACTTGCTGTCATAGTCACAGTTACATAATAAGTTCCTGCTCCTAATGTATTTACTGTAGTAGAACCTGTAACTCCTGTAGCTGAACTTGCAACTGTATCATCTCCTGTACCCGCTGTACCATTCGTATCCATTACTTGGTAATCATAAGTACCTGCATATGGACTGCTGCTAGCAAAATCAAAAGATATACTTCCATTAGTATCTCCTAAACAAACAACATTGCTATCTAAACTAATATCAATATTAAACGTAGGCTCTGCATTTACTTGATGACTCGTGGTAAGTACACATCCTGTTGTTGGATTGGTAACTGTAATCTCATAAACATCCTCAGCTAAACCAGTAAATACTCCTGTAGTATTCGTAGCCGTAAATCCTGTATTCGCTCCACTGATAGCAAAGTCTGCTGTTAATGCAGCTGTTGAGGTATACGTTACTGTAATATCTTCTCCCGTAGCACAATCAATCGCTTTATCAACTGTTACTACTGGATCACTAATTGCATTGAAT
>NZ_JBMKKT010000052.1:0-1285 GCF_049239625.1 Tenacibaculum sp. MEBiC06402 | reverse complement strand
CAATTACGGCGGATTCGACTACGTCCGAATCCACTCGGTAATTACTAACGGTAGTTATTAAACAAAATACGTAAATTTATTCCCGTAACAACAGTTATATAAATACGTTGTAGGTAATTACCAAAATGAAAAAGACAAACTGGAAAATAGATGAAGACGGAACTCAAGTAAATTCAGTTTTGAATATACCAATCAAGTGGTTGAATATTTCCTTACAAACTTGGATTGAGGTTGAAGAAAATCAAGATTGGTGGACTGATAAACAAATTACTGCTTTCGAGAATTTTTTAAACTTGAATTTGGATTCGAAACAGGAACTTATAAAAAAATTAAATTCTATTTATTCTAGTGAATTCGAAAAAGGAAGAATTGAAAAAACTGAGTTTAACGATATTTTAGAATCTATAGATTGGAACCAAAGCCAAATTTGTTTACCACAACTTTATGATTCTGAAAATGAATATATACTTTTACTAACAGAGACTAAATGGAACATTTCTGATAGTGATTGCTCACTTGAACTTGAAATTCTATATGTTAATGGAGAAATTGAACTGATTCAAGAAATGTCTGGATTATGGAATAGAATTGAATGGTTCGAATATTATATAAAAAGAAAAACTACCTACAACAAGGTATAAAATTAATTGCTAATGCAAGCCTACTTCCGAAAATCTTCGTGAATTTTCTTTTAGGTTTGTATTTGCTAAATTAAGTGCTTAAACCACGCAACTAATCTTATACAAATACGTTAGCCACAAGTAAAATGAATAAACTAATTGAAAAGCCTCATCTGATTTTTTTACTTGCAATTCCGATAATATTGCTGTTTGGTATTTTGAATGCTGACAATGTTTTAGACATAAATATTCACGACACTTATTTTGTGATTCTTTATATACATTTCGCAATACTGATTTCAATACTCTTTGGACTAATGGGAATCGGATATTGGATTATGCAAAAATCGAACAGAAAATTATCAAAATGGTTGAATTGGACTCATATCGTATTGACTTTTGGCGGAGTTTTAGCTGTGTGGATTTTATCTAATTTTTATCGAACTGAAATTATGGAGTACGAATTCAACAATAATTTGAATTTAATTATTACTCTAATAATTTTAATTATGATTTTCGGACAATTTATTTTCCCAATTAATATTATACGTGGACTTTTAATTAAAAAAGATAAAACTAGTGGCTAACAACGTGTATAATTAATTGCGGCTGTCCCGAAGCTTCGGGACCTCGCCGGAAATTCAATCTTATTAATTATCTTTCCG
>NZ_JBMKKT010000051.1:0-811 GCF_049239625.1 Tenacibaculum sp. MEBiC06402 | reverse complement strand
GCCAACGTATTTGTGTATGATTTTTTGCGTGAAAAGGACACGAGTTCTTTTACGATGTTGTGGAAAGATAATTAATAAGATTGAATTTCCGCATAGGAAATTCAGCCGCAATTAATTATACGCGGTGTTGTGTGTTCGTTTTATTCGGAAATATTAATTGTTTCTAAATTCTGTTGAACAATTTGATAATTGGTTCTTCTTTCATTTGTTCTGGTCGGGATTACTTTAGAAACTTTTTCAATTAGTCTATTTTCGTTCTCTTGAGAAATTATTAGATGAATTTTCTTTTCTCCTTTTTTACGATTTTCAATTTCATTTATATAAATTCTCATCAATTCGATTCTCCATCTTTCCTCCATTTGTTCAAATTCCTCCATAATGATTAGTGAATTGTTTTCGGAAATCCAATCCCAATGGAAATCTAAGATTTGATTTATATTATAACTTTTTGCCTTATACCAAGGCTTATAAAGTTTTTCTTTTTTTATAAAATCAAAGTAATCGTCAAAGGATTTCATTTTTGAAGGAAATCTAAACGTTTCGAAATTAACGTCTGTTATTAAATTATTAATAAACTTATGTCTATCCTTTTCAGACTTTCCTATTATTAAAAGATGTTTTTTGTTAAGTATGTTTTTGACTTTTTCAATCATTTTTTAGGATGACACACAACGTATTTGTGTATGATTTTTTGCGGGAAAAGGACGCTAGTCATTTTCCGATGTTTCTGAAAGATAATTAATAAGATTGAATTTCCGGTGAGGAAATTCAGCCGCAATTAATTATACACCGTGTTGTACGCTGGCTTTTA
>NZ_JBMKKT010000050.1:0-857 GCF_049239625.1 Tenacibaculum sp. MEBiC06402 | reverse complement strand
AAGATTGAATTTCCGGTGAGGTCCCGAAGCTTCGGGACAGCCGCAATTAATTATACACCTTGTTGGCAACAGTTACGTTTTCCATATTTCATACCATTTTTTTTGTCTAAATTTTTTTAATTCATCCAACTCAATTCTTGGGTTTTCACTGTGTTGATATCCAAACCAAGAAGGTGTATCATTTAAAAGTCTACCAGTAATAACTTCGTCAAGCCATCTCTCATACCAATCTAGAAAATTGTTTTCAAATGTAAATTTTGGTTTTTGTCTTGATAAATCAAGATTAACAACTCTTCCTCTGAATTTACCATTTAATATTAATCCATGAAGATAGGTACAACCTTGAGAACCAATAGGCAAAATTCCAGCAAATAAATTTCCCATTTCTTTATCATATTCATCATCTGTCATATCAGAATCATCTTCTAATTTTTTAATTAAATCACTCCAAAATTCATCGCTCATATTTGGATGAATTTTCACCTTTTCAGAAAGATAAATGTTTGGATAATCAACTAGTTCATTAATGTTTTTTCCTAAAGGATAAATTCCATAAAACGGACCAACAGCAGATTTTTCATAAGAAATCCCACCATTTCCAATCTTGGTTAAGAAAGAGGTATAGCTCGCAGGTAATTGGATATTATATTTCTTTTCGAACAATTTTATTTTCTCTTCTGAAATAGTATTTCCAATTTTATATTTATGACTAGACGCTCCAAATACTTTTAGTTTTTTATCAACTTTTTTTGCTATTTCAAGTTTTATTTTAATTCTTTCAATTTGTTCTAAAAGATTATCCATTTATTTTTTGAGCAATTGTTGCCAACGTATTTGTGTATGATTTTTTGCGGGAA
>NZ_JBMKKT010000049.1:0-3171 GCF_049239625.1 Tenacibaculum sp. MEBiC06402 | reverse complement strand
CGCAACATCGGAAAATGACTCGCGTCCTTTCCCGCAAAAAATCATACACAAATACGTTGTACGTAAATTGACTTATGAAACGCAAGAAGAAAATAATAATCGGAATTGGAATTCTAGTATTCGGAATTTCGCTGTGGAGTTTTGGTATTGTTAATAAATATAATTTTTTGACTGCAAAACTGGATATTATGAACCACAATCCAAAAATAGTAACTGTTGGATTTCCAATCTTTTCGCACACAGAGCTAAATATGATTTCTGAAAAATACGGATTTAAAAATGTGAATTTTGGTTGTATAGTAACCCAATCTGAATTAAACGGAATTGACTTTTACAATGCCGTGATGGAGGAATATTTAGAGAAAAAAAACGGAATAAATTGGCGAAAAAAATATAATAAAGAAATAGACTCGTTGATAAAAATAAAACGACTGAATTAAAATCTACGTACAACAAAGTGTATAATTAATTGCGGCTGAATTTCCTCACCGGAAATTCAATCTTATTAATTATCTTTCCGAAACATCGGAAAACGACTCGCGTCCTTTTCCCGCAAAAAATCATACACAAATACGTTGTAGGTAATTAAAAACAAAATACTATGAATAAAATTAAAACGCTTATTTTCTTACTATTAGCAAATGTGAACCTTGTAATAGCTCAAGATGTTGAAATACCAAGTGATTTAAAACTTGAAACTCCTGAAGATTACAAAAAAACTGAACAGTTAGTTCTAAGTTCAACTGAATGGTTGCTTAAAACTCCGATTACTGAAAATCCAGGTAAACGAAAAAAGATTAATGCTTTTTTGATGAAGTGGATGAGTGGAAGCCCGAATGTGACAATAGAGTTAGTCCCTGGAATTGTTCCCCTAGATTGCGCTGACTGTTTGATGTCTTTCTTAAGTGGTTGGACTAAGTTTAGTTTGCAAAATGACTACTCTAAAAATAAAGTCGAATGTGCAATTGCTGGAGCTGAAAATGTAATTGAATTCTATAACAGAAACGAATCAGAACTCGGAAAGAATTCGGATATAAAAAAACTTATAAAGAATCAGAAAAAAGGAAAGATCAAAAAATACATTGAATCAAAATTCTAAAAAAACTACCTACAACACCGTGTATAATTAATTGCGGCTTAATTTCCTCATCGGAAATTCAATCTTATTAATTATCTTTCCACAACACCGGAAAAGTACTCACGTCCTTTTCCCGCAAAAAATCATACACAAATACGTTAGGGTACATTTCCTTTAAACTGCTAGATTAAGAAAATGAATGAGAAATATTAATTTTAAAAAAGAAAAAATTTCGATTGAGGCTATTGGTAAAAAAAGATTCTGGTTTGGAATAATTTCAGGTTTTTTTTCAGCTGTTATAATTGCTTTAACTTTTAATAGAACCAGAGAATTAATTCGTTATTTTTCAAGTAGATTTCAAGACATTTTGATTTTTGAAACAAATGAGTTAATCTTTTTTAATTATTTTTTCGTTTCCCTTTCAACAGTTTTAGGACTATCTATTACAATCTGGATTTGGATGGGTAACCCATTAAATAAGAATAGAAAACAAAAACTTTACAAACAACAAACAAGAGTTAATTCTCAATTGTTTTTTTGGCTTATTTTATTTCTCTCTGCTCAACTTTGTAATCTTTTTATTTACTTGAGTATTGCCGAAGTTAACAGCTATGATTTCCCTGTAAACCTTTTTAATGAATATAAATTATTATTTATACTTAGTCCAATTGTTATTTTTGGTCAAAATTGGTTTCATGTAAGACTTATATACAAAACTGGAAATTGGATTTTAATTTCTTTTATTATTTCTTTGTTTACTACTCTCTGTTTATACAAAACAACCACAACTGATCACAATATACTTAACCACATCTATTTCGCACAACACAAAAAGTATTTTAAATACATTGAAGAAATAATTTCCAAATCTAAAAAAGAGTATAACATTACTTTTAATTATACCGCACTAAAAACTCTTAAACAGCAAAAATCTTATAACTCAAAAATACAAGTACAGAAAATTAAGGAAGCGTTTTCGAAAGACAAAAAATTATCACTTGATACAATTATAATTCAAAAAGTTATAATTCATAATTTAAAAGGCAATTCTGAATACCGATATAATTATGATCTTAGAACGTTGTATAATTGGAAATATGCGCTACCAAAAGATATTTTTAAACAAATTCAATTCTTCGATACCAATTCAAATGAAATAAAAGAATTATTTCAAGTTTTAAAAGAGGAAATTATATTGGTTAACAAAGCAAAAATTATCCTAGAAAATCAAAATGATAATGATTTTAATTATAGATCTTTTGCGAAAGACAAAAAACAATTAAAAGTAAATGTTATGGTTGTAGAACAACTGATTGAGGTTACAAATAAAATTAAGCAACTCAAGAAGTATTCGACATTAAGTATAATATTACCAGATATCAAAACGTCCCCTAACAACATGTATAATTAATTGCGGCTGAATTTCCTCGGCGGAAATTCAATCTTATTAATTATCTTTCCGCAACAACGGAAAAGAACTTGCGTCCTTTTCCCGTAAAAAATCATACACAAATACGTTAGGTGCAATGAAAACAAGAACTATAACTATAATCGGAATTCTATTATTATTTACTCAATTTGGATTCTCTCAAATCTCTTCTAAATCGAAAAATAAAAAAAAGGAAATGGAAAAAACACAATTTCTTGGATTAAGAACTACAATCTACAAAGTCGGAGACATAACAAATGCAAAAAAATGGTATTCTAAAGCATTTGGAATTGAACCTTACTTTGACCAACCTTTTTATGTCGGATTTAATATTGGTGGATTTGAACTCGGACTTCAGCCTGAAAAAGAACCTATTGAAAATAAAACTGAAAATGTTATTACATATTGGGGAGTGAATGACATTAGTGAAGCTTACAAAAAACTGATTGAATTAGGAGCAATCGAAAATGAAAAACCTTATAATGTCGGTGGAGAAATAATCACTGCTACAGTAAAAGACCCTTTTGGAAATATTATCGGAATAATTTACAACCCTGAATTCAAAAAATAACTGCACCTAACACCGTGTATAATTAATTGCGGCTGAATTTCCTCAACGGAAATTCAATCTTATTAATTATCTTTCCGAAACATCGGAAAACGA
>NZ_JBMKKT010000048.1:0-615 GCF_049239625.1 Tenacibaculum sp. MEBiC06402 | reverse complement strand
CGCGAGTCGTTTTCCGATGTTTCGGAAAGATAATTAATAAGATTGAATTTCCGTTGAGGAAATTCAGCCGCAATTAATTATACGCTTTGTTGTGTAGCGTTTTTCATTTCAGATTTCCATTCATTAAGAACTTTAACCAATTCTTCAGTTTTCATTCCGTAATTATCAGGTAGAGTTCCGTCAGATCCAGAAAAATAATTAGAAATTTTCCTGCTGGTTTTGTAATTGTTGTAACTTTCAGAATAGTCAATCATAACCATTTTTTTGTTGTAGTATCTGAATTTTAAATCGCCAACTTTGAAATTTTCAATGTCCGTCCATTTTGTGAAGTCAGATTTGTAAAGGTTTTTAACTTCAAAACCTTCTTTATTCAGTTTTAAATAGTTAGAGTTAGGCAAAAGTTGTATGCCAAATATAACTACACCCAACCCAAAAAATATAAAACCAATCCAGTCTATAAATTCAAATTCACTATCAAAATATAGAGAAGGAATAATAAATATAAGACAACCAATTAGGTAAATTAAAGTTTTCCACTTTTTTGTTTTTAAAATTAATGTCTTTTTCATCATTTTAACAATGTTACACAACGTATTTGTGTATGAAAAGTTGCGG
>NZ_JBMKKT010000047.1:0-995 GCF_049239625.1 Tenacibaculum sp. MEBiC06402 | reverse complement strand
CGTCCTTTTCCCGCAAAAAATCATACACAAATACGTTGGCAGTAATACCTGAATGAAAAAGACTCTTTATATTTTACTTTTATTTTTTTGTCAGACAACTACAAGTCAAACTACGGAATCTGAAAAAGTATTTTGGGATTTAATAGACTATAAGCTGTATCCTGATAAATATTCTGATGTTGGATATCTTGATAAAGTAGATTTCGGTATGTTAAAGTATCAACTATCCAAAATTAAAAAAGACACAAATCTCAGATATTTCGATAATAGGGTAAAGAAAAATGACAGTATAATATTGTCTCTAGAAGAAAAAGAATATTTAATATCTGAATTAAATTCATCCGAAAACTACTCTTGGAATCTAGCTAAAAAAAAGAATCTTATCAAAGTTGAGAGAGAAAATATATTGGAATTTCTAAAAGCAGATAAAAATCGTGAACTGAAAATCATATCGAAACCAATTTTTATAAGAAAAGGGAAAGTTGCCTGCGTTTTTAGTGTTCATCTATGTTGTGGAGATATATATGGTTATGTAAGCATAGCACTTTATAAAAGAATGAATGGAAAATGGGAACGTTGGATTCCACTATCTGAAGGTGCTTTCTAAAAAAAAGTACTACAGCCAACAAGGTGTATAATTAATTGCGGATGAATTTCCTCACCGGAAATTCAATCTTATTAATTATCTTTCCGCAACATCGGAAAAGACCTCGCGTCCTTTTACCGCAAAAAATCATACACAAATACGTTAGCAAACACTGTCGAAAATGATGTATAGTTTTCTTGTTGATTAATAAAAAGTCAGTTTCAAAATTTTGGTTTTTAATAGCAATTCCAGTTCTATCCTTTTTTCAGAGAACTAAACGTTTTATCTGTCAGCTAATTTGCTCGCTTCTCTCCTATTTGATTGTCGGTTCTTAGTTTCTCTTTGAAACTTTTTTGTTTGATTCCGATAACTCCGCTTATTTATAACTTCTAAAAAGAACCTTTTTGAG
>NZ_JBMKKT010000046.1:0-696 GCF_049239625.1 Tenacibaculum sp. MEBiC06402 | reverse complement strand
AAGATTGAATTTCCGGTGAGGTCCCGAAGCTTCGGGACAGCCGCAATTAATTATACACCTTGTTGTGCAACGTTTATTTCTTTTTCAATTCGGTTAGTTTCCGATTCAACTAATGGTTTTAAGTTAAGTTCTCTAATCTTTTTAATATATTCAGTCGCTTTATCAAAATCATTTCTCAAAAGTTCAATATTTGCTAAATTCAACAATACAATTGATTTATCGTTTTCAGTTCTTAATCCTATATTAAGGGCC
Organism: Tenacibaculum sp. MEBiC06402; assembly: GCF_049239625.1. NCBI lineage: Bacteria > Pseudomonadati > Bacteroidota > Flavobacteriia > Flavobacteriales > Flavobacteriaceae > Tenacibaculum > Tenacibaculum sp. MEBiC06402. Next base: position 444 of record NZ_JBMKKT010000046.1, on the reverse strand, counting down.
TGAGTCAAGTCAGAATGACTTTTTTCAAATTGCTTTTTCTCTAAAGCAATAATTCCAGTCGTGAAATAGTAATAGCTCTTATGACCTTTAGTCAGTTTATCTGGATTTTTAATTTTAGAAATCAGTTCTTCAGCTTTTTCTACATTATCTTTTTTTATTTGTTGAAAAGCAGCATAAACAGTTCCATATTTGAAATATCCGTAAATAAAAAGTCCACCTGCTATCAGCATCATTGACATATTTGCATAATCCTCTTTTGAGTAAAAATATGCAGCTGATATCAAGCTAAATATGACAAGTATGATTCTGATTATTGGTGTAAACATATTTTCAAGATAGTTTGGTCAAATGTTGCACAACGTATTTGTGTATGATTTTTTGCGGAAAAGGACGCGAGTCATTTTCCGATGTTGCGGAAAGATAATTAATAAGATTGAATTTCCG
>NZ_JBMKKT010000045.1:0-1097 GCF_049239625.1 Tenacibaculum sp. MEBiC06402 | reverse complement strand
GTACAACAAGGTGTATAATTAATTGCGGCTGTCCCGAAGCTTCGGGACCTCATCGGAAATTCAATCTTATTAATTATCTTTCCAAAACAACGGAAAATGACTCGCGTCCTTTTCCCGCAAAAAATCATACACAAAACCGTTGTAAAACATAAAATGAACAGAACATTAAACATATTATTTATTTTAATTATAACTTGGAGTTTTTCTTGTTCAAATAAAAAAAATACAAGATTAAATAATGTTCATACAATAAATCAAACAGACACTATTTCTGATAATTCTATCTCATTCAACAAGCTTGATAAAACTAAACAAATACTTTTTGAACGAATTTCTGATAATGAAATTTGGATTTACAATTGTTTGTATTCTGGATTTACAGGAGAAACAACTTTAATAAAGGTTAATAAAAATTTAGAGATAAAGTCTGCTTACTACGATTACTGGACAGATGTCATTAATGAGAATTCAACTGAATTCAAAGTAATGAAATCAAAAATTGAGTTTAATGAAAATCCATTTACAGCTAATAAACAAATCAATATTAATTACGAATTAAAAGTAAATGAAATTTATTATAACACACAGAAAATAGTCAACTCTAAAACTATTACTTCTAAATTTATGAGTAAAGAAATGGCTGAAAGTGAAGCTATAAATTACAAAAAGAAATATGGATTTATTAATTCATTTGATGCATATAAAATTAAATATGTAGACAAAAAACCTAAATTAATATCGGGTATTGAAACTTTAAAAAGAAAACTAAATTCTGATTTTGACATAAATACAGTAATAATTTTATTTACGATAGACATTAAAGGAAAAATTATAAAAGAATCAATCAAATTAAGAGTTAGGAAAAATTTAGCAACAGAAGAAAAAGATAAAATAGAAAATTTAATAATTGAAAGATTAAATTATAAGCCAGGTTTTATTAATGAAAAACCTGTGAACACTGAACTATATTTAAAGATTTAAAATAAACATTTTACAACACCGTGTATAATTAATTGCGGCTGTCCCGAAGCTTCGGGACCTCAACGGAAATTCAATCTTATTAATTATCTTTCCACAACAACGGAAAACGACTCGCG
>NZ_JBMKKT010000044.1:0-1262 GCF_049239625.1 Tenacibaculum sp. MEBiC06402 | reverse complement strand
GTTACGGGATTAAAGTTACATATTTTGTTTAAGAACTGCAGTTAGTAATTACCGAGTGGATTCGGACGAAGTCGAATCCGCCGTAATTGCGGTTATACATTGTTGTGTGCAGTATTTTTTTAATTTTAATATAATCTTAATGAGTTTTCCGAACCAGGAATTATATTATTATCATTCATTTGTTTTAATAATTCAGCTAATTCCATTAATTCCAATTGCTCATTGAATGGTTTTCCATTTCTGTTTATAATTTTTCCGCCCAACCTTTTTTGACAATATTTTACAGAATTCACTAAAACTCGGTAAACATTCATTGGGTCTGCGCTTCGTGGAATAGAAAAACCAAAAACTAAATTCGCTGGATTCATATTTCCGTTCTTGATTTGTTCTGGAAGAAAATAACCAGGTTCGGTTGAAGTCCAAACGCTAAAGTGTTGGTCTGATGCATAGTCAGAACTATTGTTCCAGTGAAATAAATCTCCATCTCCCCAGATAAGCCCTAAACTTTGTAAAACATCCCAAACTTCTCTACCATCAAATCTGTCGTCACTTTGAAGTCGTATGAGAATATCTTTATCGAATAATTGATTTAGTTTTACTAGCTGTTTACTTTTTTTAATTGCAGATTCTTTTGATTCAGTCTCTTTAATCTCAAAAGCCAATGAGTGTTGTTTTAATCTTTTCTTTAATTCAATAATGTAGCGTTCTAGCTTTTTTACGTCAAAACTTGGGTTTTCATCGTTAAATACATCGAGAAAGCCAATTGCAACTTGAATTTGGTCATAAGTTTCTGGTGCGTCTCCAGCAAGAGCATAAGTCCATCTTTCGTCTTTTGGCGAATGTCCAAAAACTGTTGACGTAAAATTTGTTCGCCAATCATAATCGAACAATTCATATAATTTTTCTTGCTTGATTGTTGTCCCATTTGGAATAGTCAATTCTATAATCCACTCTCTATATGGGTCAGCTTTATACTCAGTCTTTTCTTCACCGATTTCAACTTTAGGAATTTGAAGTTGACTTTCATCTAATATGTTAGACATATCTTCCGAAGGCTTATTCAATCCAAGCTTTTCTATTCTGTCAGCACTTTGGGAAGCTGTAGATATGAAGAATTCATTTTGGTCTGATTCTGAATTTGAATTTTTAATTAGCAAAAAAATCACTCCAATTACTACGATTCCAATAATTAAATATGTCATTTTATTCATTTCGTTCAAGAGCTTCTCGGTATTGCACACAACGTATTTGTGTATGATTTT
>NZ_JBMKKT010000043.1:0-1899 GCF_049239625.1 Tenacibaculum sp. MEBiC06402 | reverse complement strand
TATGATTTTTTGCGGGAAAAGGACGCGAGTTCTTTTCCGTTGTTGCGGAAAGATAATTAATAAGGATGAATTTCCGGTGAGGAAATTCAGCCGCAATTAATTATATACTTTGTTGGCAACTTTAATTATTAATTTTAACCTGCTGTAGGTTCTAAATCAAATACTAAAATGGCTTTCAGAGGAATTTCTTTCATTTTATTTAGAATTTCCGTCTTAGTCAAAACACTATTCCCAATTTTAAAAATCCATCTTACATTTTCGTGAGTAGGATAATTTACAAACCCATCCTCTTCGACATTAAAAGCTAGCCATACTAAATCAGACTTACCAACAACCTTAGTCATAGTAAAACCATATTCTGGATCTACTGTTGTAGTTTCTTTGTAGTCAGAACTTATAATCTTGCCCCTTAAAGCTTTAAAACTCGGGTCATTTCGCAAATCTTCAAATTGAACCCCAAAAGAAGTTTCTATCAAACTAATTAGCTCTTGGTCAGAATAACTGTTAGATTCAATCACAAACTCATAGTATGGGGAATCATACTTTAAGTCAGACAAAAACTCCTTGAATGAAGAGGCTATGACATAATCACTCTCTAATTGAGGGTTTATTACACTTATTTTAGGCTCTTTAGAGAATTCATCTGTATTTCTATAGTCTAAGCATATTATGGCGTTTGAACTATCATTGAGTTGTATTAACTTATCTGAATCTTTAGGGAAACTTATCTCTTCGCCTTTCTCATCTGTAATGTAGTAATTATCCCAGTCAGTATTAAATATTGAATTATCAGATTGCCCTATTCCAAGTATTAATCCATCATACCAGTCAATTTTTGGATGCGAATTAAAGCGGAGAAATCCTCCATTTCTAAATCTCAATAGGTTCAAATATTCATATGGAAGTTTTACTTTAAAATGATTTTCTGCAATCTCAATCATTTTATCTGTTAGAGGTTCGCATGTTGAATGAGTATACTTTCTACCCCAAAAATATTTCAAATTTTCCATGTTATTATTGTTGCCAACGTATTTGTGTATGATTTTTTGCGTGAAAAGGACGCGAGTACTTTTCCGATGTTGCGGAAAGATAATTAATAAGATTGAATTTCCGGCGAGGTCCCGAAGCTTCGGGACAGCCGCAATTAATTATACACCTTGTTGGCAAATCGTCATTCATAATATCTCAAAGTATCTATTTTTATATACAAAGTATCTAATGTTTTTATTTTATCAAATTTTATGTTTAGAGTTCTGTTTATTGTAGAATCATTATCATAACTCAATCCTTTAGATTCTTCAACTTGAAAAACAGAATCGTTCAAAAATTTATATTGTTGGCTATATAAGTCCCAATCCATATTATACTCTAACGATACAGACTTTAAAAGTTTCCAATTGTAATTAAAGATATATAAATCAATATATTCTTTTTCGTTATCCGATTCAATCGTTTTAAAATTAATTATTACAGGGATAAGAGAATCAAAAGGTTTTTTAATTTCTCTCAAAAATGCTTCATCGATAGTGGATAATTGATAATTAAAAATTTCATTAAATAATTCATTAGGGATATTAGTCTTTTTATCTAAATAATAGATTAGTGTATCAGTAATTCTATTATTAGGGAGTTTGTGATTAAAAGAATCAGTTTCTTTGAGGTCATTGAGTTTGTATTTCTTGTCTATAATTATCAACGAATCTAAATTTTTATCATCTTTTCCTATGTTATTTTTAGACTTTGTTCCACAACTGAAAAGAAAAAAAGCGGTTAATAAGTTGATGGTAATTTTATTCAATTGGTTCAATTTTTTAATGTTTGCCAACGTATTTGTGTATGATTTTTTTGCGGGAAAAGGACGCGAGTTCTTTTCCTATGTTTCGGAAAGATAATTAATAA
>NZ_JBMKKT010000042.1:0-655 GCF_049239625.1 Tenacibaculum sp. MEBiC06402 | reverse complement strand
GACTCGCGTCCTTTCCCACAAAAAATCATACACAAATACGTTGGCAAACATTAGAGAAAAGTGGATATCCGAAAGAAAATATTTGAAAAATATGATGAATTCATTTTAGCCGAACAGAATGCTAAAAAAGATAAATTGCGTATTGAAATCAAATCAATGTTAGCTGACTACAATGAAAAAGACTCTGATTGCTACCACTTGCTTGGGCTTTTAAACTACGAATCGGATGACTGGAAAGTGAATATTAAAGAATCCATTCTCAATTTCAAAAAAGCAATTGAATTGGACGTAAATAATGTTTTCCCTCAATTATATTTAGCTCATTGCTATCAAGACCTAAATCAGTTTGAATTAGCACTAGAAAATTATAACAAAGTCGATAGAGAAAAAATAAAGGAATTACCAATTTGGAGATATATAAAATTGATCGAACAAATTGGTTATTGTGAATATAAACTTGGAAATGAAAAAATTGGAGAAAAATACTTTCAAGAAGTTTTAGAATGGTATAAAAAGATTCCTGAAACCGATAGAGTAATCCCATCAGAATTGATTGATTGTTTACCAAAAGATCATAGAATTGTTAGTGAAATAAAAAAACAGAAACTTTTTTAGAATAATAAACGATTTGCCAACAAAGTGTATAATTAATTGC
>NZ_JBMKKT010000041.1:0-2447 GCF_049239625.1 Tenacibaculum sp. MEBiC06402 | reverse complement strand
AAACAAAATATGTAACTTTAATCCCGTAACAACAGTTATACAAATACGTTGGCAGTAATAAAAAACAGTACACTTTGTCGATAATTATTGCAAACATTAATAATAAAGAATGCTTCTTTTTCTCTGACACGAAAGTGACATTACCTAGTGCTGACCCGACAGTTTTTGGAGAACAAAAATTAAGATTAGCACCAGAGGAAGGAAGTTTAAAAGTTCATATTTTACAGAGAAGAATTTGTATTGCTTTTGCAGGTACAGTCGAAATTTGTGAGCAAATAATTCAAAGTCTTTTTAGGGAAAAGCCTGATAGAATACCTGAATATCTTCAAGCAAATCTCATAAGAGAAAATGATGATTCTGAATTTATTCTTGCTTTAGTAGATAAAGAACATAACCCTAGACTATTCCATATTGACCAAAAAAAATGTGAAGAAGGAATATCCTTTTGGATTGGTAGTCAAAAAGCTTTTTCAGAATTTCAGAGTTTCTTTGTTGAGTCTAGCATAAATAACTTAATGGAAAAGACTAATTGGTCCTTCAAAAAAATGATAGAAAATACAAATGAGCCGATAATAGGAGACTTTATAATAGGTGCACATTTTGTTGAAAGGTACTCATCCTTTATTTATCAAGATTCACTTTCTTATAGTGGTAGTTTGAAGACGATCAAAATATCAGAGCATATGTCAACTCAAATAGGAAACGAAACAAATGAAGATGGAGCATTTATAGTAGCAAACTTGATTTCTGACCAAGTGTATAAACCTGCAATTTGCCTATATTTTGAACTTGGTGATGTTGCATTTTTATACTTTCCAATATCAGAAAATAAAAAGGAAACTCGGCCAAAAGTGATAAGAATAGAAAACCGGAAAGAATTACAAGATTATGTAAAAGAGCATTATGATTTGAATTTGATTGGATTCACTAATGAACAAGGAAGAATAAATTATAAATAAATACTACTGCCAACAAGGTGTATAATTAATTGCGGCTGAATTTCCGCACCGGAAATTCAATCTTATTAATTATCTTTCCGAAACATCGGAAAACGACTCGCGTCCTTTCCCGCAAAAAATCATACACAAATACGTTATCTACAATTACAAGAAATGAAATTTGAACTTAAACATATAGATGATTTAACTCCTGAGGATTTTATAAATCATAATATTTGGGTTCAATATTACTCTGGGGATGAAATTGACTTTATTGAGGAAGAAGGTTATAATAGAAAAGAAGTTGAATCCAAATTAAAAGAAGTTGATTGGTCTGACGAATATTGGTTTAAATCTTTTCCGACAAAAGAAGTTACTCCATATATGTTTACTAGATATTATGCCCAATTTGAACTCCCAAACAAAAAGGTGATTGATGGATATGTAGAATTCACAGAATATAGTGGAATCCAAAATTACTCTCTTTATATTGACGGAGAATTTATTGGATTAAATATACATCACTCTGATATGAATGAAGAGGAGGAAATTGAATTGAAAAATAAATTAGCCTTGAATGAACTCTATCCTATGAAAGTGAAATGTTCAAGTAATATTAAAGTGGATGAAGAATTTAATCCGAATAAAAAGTAGATAACACGGTGTATAAAACATAACTAATAAGTACTTAACCGAAAGGTTTCTGTGTATTTATAAAGTCCGCCAAATTTTTAATTTGGCTTTTTAAAAGAGAAAAATTAAAAACAAAATATAAAAATTCGGCTCTGTGTTAATCCGAAAAGTTAGTGTCTTTTTGCACGCTACGTTCCATACACAAGTCCGTTGTGGTGCATTTGAGATAAACATTGTGAATTTAAAAGAAAAATTAGATAAAATAGATTCCGAAATTGAAAACGGATTGAAATTCAAAGCGACTGACAGATTGCGGAATTTAATTCAGGAAAATCCCAATGAAATTGAATTGTGGAATAAACTCGCTGAACTTTATTACGAAAGTGGGTTTTTCGACTCTGCTGGAAAATATTGGATTCTGACTGAACCAACTGACGACAGAATAAAAAAATGTGTTGAGATTTACGAAAAATCAGTAAATAATTCAGGATATCAAATTTTGAAGGAACTGGTTTTTCGTGGAGACAAATCAAAGCTATCTGATTATGCTCAAAAAAAGTTGACGGAATTGGAATCTGATAGTAAAGAAAAAGCTAATTACATTCCAAAATTTAATCCTAAAACGAATAAACAAAAGAAAAATAATTCTAACCAAGAACAAACATTTAAGGAAAAATTAGGCGGATTTATTTTTTTCTCGATTTTAGTTTCAATTATAATTTTGATAATTATTGGTTTTGTGACTGTAGTACAATGGATATTTTGAGAATAAAAAACAACACCACAACAAGGTGTATAATTAATTGCGGCTGAATTTCCTCACCGGAAATTCAATCTTATTAATTATCTTTCCGCAACATCGGAAAAGAACTCGCG
>NZ_JBMKKT010000040.1:0-405 GCF_049239625.1 Tenacibaculum sp. MEBiC06402 | reverse complement strand
TTCCAATACCGACTTTTATTTTATTTTTCCGTTTCATTTTTTCAACTTACGTACAACGTATTTGTGTATGAAAAGTTGCGATGATTTTAGTAGCAATTTTTCATTCATTTTTCATGATTTAAAAATAGTTATAATTTTTGATTTATATAAAAAGCAGCTATTTTTTATACACCATGTTAGCTAATGATGGAGAACACTAGCCAAAGTTTAAAGCGGTTTGAAAATTTTATACTAAAAGCAAACGAGACAGAATGCAAATACCAGTGTTTACAAAAAGGAACAATTTTCAGCCAATAGATTACAAGTGATTACAAGCCTTAATTGCATTTAGTTTGCGTGATTTGAGTTTTGTGTAAAGCCTTTTTTTAGAAAAAGAGCGGGACAGAACGTTAAGCGATAATTAGC
>NZ_JBMKKT010000039.1:0-683 GCF_049239625.1 Tenacibaculum sp. MEBiC06402 | reverse complement strand
GATACTAAAGGATGTTCGTTTACTAAAGAGTTTGTAGTAACACAACCTGATTTATTAGAGGTTTCATTATCAAGAACCGCAATAATCAGTTGTAATGGAGCAAATGACGGATCTTTATTAGCAAGTGTAACAGGAGGAGTTTCAGGATATACATGTGAGTGGTTTGCTGAAGGCAGTTCAACAGTTTTAGGAACTACATGGAATCTTACGGATTTAGGTCCTGGAAATTATTATGCAGTAATTACTGATGCAAATTCGAATACAGTTACAAGTTCAGTATATAGTTTAGTTGAACCTACTGTTTTAGAGTTGAGTTTATCATCTGACTATGTATTATGTGGAACTGGAAATGATTGGACAATTAATAGCACGGTTTCTGGAGGAACAGCACCATATGTTTATTTATGGAATACAGGAGCAAATACTGCTGATTTAACTGATGTTATTGCAGGAACATATGAAGTTACTGTAGTTGATGCAAATGGTTGTAGAGCAGAGAGAACAGTTACGTTAACAGCACCTGCTGTTTTAGAATTATCGAATGAAGAAGTTGTTAATTTAAGTGGCTTTGAATTATCAAATGGTTCTATCAAAGTTGAAGTTGTTGGAGGAACACCGAATTATACTTACGAGTGGTTTGATGGTTCAGGAGGTTCAATAGCTACAGGAGTTACTGAATTAAC
>NZ_JBMKKT010000038.1:0-765 GCF_049239625.1 Tenacibaculum sp. MEBiC06402 | reverse complement strand
CGGAAAATGACTCGCGTCCTTTTCCCGCAAAAAATCATACACAAATGCGTTGGCCACAAGCTAAAAAGCATCCATTTAATATTGAAAACTGAAAAGGCTTTAGATATAATTTTAGATTTTAAAGGAAATTCTCTTACTGAGAAATTATCTGAATTAAAAATGGAATTAATTGGAAAATCTAAATCGGAAATTTTCACAAATGAGGAATTATTCAATGCTGCATTGGCAATAAAAAAAGTGAGTGCTCAAATAAACGAAATTGTACATGCTGTCGGAATTATAAATTCATTACCTATAATCTTATCAGAAAATGAAATCGTAACAAACCTTTCACTCGCAGCCGGAGCTGAAGGAGATGGTTTCGACCTAGAGACAGATAAAAGAATTGCGGAATTTAAGTTTTCAAAATGGCAAGTTGGTGGAGCAAAAAATGGAATGAGAAAAAGGAACGTTTTCTCTGATTTTGTTAACCTGATAATACTAGAAACCAATAAAAAAAAGGAATTATATACTGTTAGTGCTAAGGATATATTGAAATATTTTAACGGTCGAGCGAATTGGGAAAAAGTACTATCGAAAAACGGCAGACTAAAAGATAAACTAGCTGAATATTTAAAAAAAATTGATCGAACTGAAATCAGAACATTGAGAGAAGTTTTTGAAATTTCAAATGTGAAAATATTCGATATAGAAGAAATATTTAAAAAAGCCAGTAGCCAACAAGGCGTATAATTAATTGCGGCTGAATTTCCTCACCGGAAATTC
>NZ_JBMKKT010000037.1:0-940 GCF_049239625.1 Tenacibaculum sp. MEBiC06402 | reverse complement strand
GGACGCGAGTTCTTTTCCGATGTTTCGGAAAGATAATTAATAAGATTGAATTTCCGCATAGGAAATTCAGCCGCAATTAATTATACACGTTGTTGTAAGTAGTTTTTATTCATTTTCAATTAACCAATTCAAACTTTGGTTAAAATATTTTTTCATTGATTTATTCAAATACTGACTATAATCTGTATTTTCATTTCGTTCTTTAGATAGCCAAGCCATAGCGTATGCAATGATTTGTTCTGGTAAATAACCTTGACTACTAGATTGCCATCCAAAATCATTCGCACTAAATTGAAAGCGAGAATTTCCTATAAATATTCCAAAACCATATACAATAGCAGTAAAGTCAGTTAAAAATTCGTCATTTTCTTCAATACGATTTTCTCCCAGTAAAATTTGATGCGCTAATTCGTGTGAAATAGTCGCAATCAATGAAATCGGATTTTTTAATTGTCCCATCTCAATTGAAATAATAGTTTCGTTTTCTGTTTGTTCAAAAGTTCCACTTGCACTTTTCCAACTTCCATTTATATCAGCTGGAGTTGACAAAATAGTTCCATCAGCCATCTCAATAGGTGAGTCAGAGTAAAAATCCAATTTTATATCCACGTCTTTGATATTCATCAATTCCATTGTCCTTTCAAGAATAAACTCCGCATCTTTTTCTGTTCGGTCAAAAGTTCTTTCGTAAAAGTCTTTTGTTGGTGTTACCGTTCGGATTTCCATAAAATGATCTTGTCCAAATTCTGTTTTTAACCAATTCAAGTCTTCGTCAATCCAAATTTTGTCTTCTTCGGTAATAGGTAGTTTTTTCTTTTTAGTCCAGAACATTTATGATTGGGTTAAATTGCTTACAACGTATTTGTGTATGATTTTTTGCGGGAAAAGGACGTAAGTTCTTTTCCTGTGTTGCGGAAAGATAATTAATAAGATTGAATTT
>NZ_JBMKKT010000036.1:0-726 GCF_049239625.1 Tenacibaculum sp. MEBiC06402 | reverse complement strand
CGAAGCTTCGGGACCTCACCGGAAATTCAATCTTATTAATTATCTTTCCGCAACAACGGAAAAGAACTAGCGTCCTTTTCCCGCAAAAAATCATACACAAATACGTTGTGCGTCATTCGAAAAATCTCAAAAATTGAATAGAATAAAAACTGAAAAAGATAAATTTAACTTTACTCCTGCTTATGGAGAGAACAAGTTTTTAAATATTAAAATCGACGGAGTGTGGATTGATGAAAAGTTTAACAAACTTTACCCTAATAATTTTATTGAAGGAACTATTCCAACTTTATCCTATAAACTTCAAACTGAAATAGAGGAGAAAATCGTTTGGAAAAGATTTCTACCAGCAGAAAATACAGTTACTATTTGCCCAATTCTGATGTGCCCAGATGACTGTGATTTTGAATGCTCTCTAATTGTAGCGGAAATTGAAAATTCTAAAACTCAAATTCGCTGGAATAGAATTGGATTGGATAAGTCTGAAACTTATAAGATTAAAGAAAATGTCGGATCTGATGTTGAGTGGTTCAAAGGAAAGTATTCATTTGAATTTGAAAGAGATGAATATTTAAAAGTAATTTCGAACTTTAAAAGACAATATGAGATCGATAAAATTGAATATGAGGAATATTGCAAAAAAAAATGATTAAAACGAACGCACAACAAGGTGTATAATTAATTGCGGCTGAATTTCCTCAGCGGAAATTCAATCTTATTAATTATCTT
>NZ_JBMKKT010000035.1:0-987 GCF_049239625.1 Tenacibaculum sp. MEBiC06402 | reverse complement strand
ATGATTTTTTGCGGGAAAAGGACGCGAGTTCTTTTCCGATGTTGCTGAAAGATAATTAATAAGATTGAATTTCCGTTGAGGTCCCGAAGCTTCGGGACAGCCGCAATTAATTATACGCTTTGTTAGCTGCTGATATTTTTTCTTTTTTTAATTTTTTCTTTAGCACTTTCTATAAAATATTTCAACGTATTACTTCTTGTCCTCTTGTATTCTTCGTCTAATACTTCAAAACATTTATCTGTTCCGGTTGTTCTTAATGTCGCACAAATCATTTCCTTTGTATGTTGATCAGCTCTTTTAAATTCTTGTATTAACAATTCTTCAATGTCCGAGTGCTGGGAATTCTGAAGTCCTGAAAGTGCATCAATCCTGTTCTGATATGTCCCATCTGTCAAGAGAAACTTTAGAAATTCAATGTTTAATGTTTCCGGTTTCTTAAGGTCTCTAAGTCTGCTCAATACAGTCGTTATAAAGTCTTCATTGTTCGATTGTTTGATTGAAGAAATCAGAAAGTCAAAAAGCTCGTAATCCTGATTATTTACACATAAACTGCTCAGGCAACGTAGAATATGTTTTTTATGTTTCTCAAATTCTTCGTCTGAGAGTAATTTGATTAATTCTGTTTTCTGATTTTTATCACTTAGTTCATCCGAAACACGATACGCAAACCAACTTGGTGAGTCTTCACTTCCGAAAGACATATCTCGTTTTTGTTTCTTGACAATGTTTTCAGATATAGGTTCATTATTGTCCATTTGAATAATCAAAGTCTTTATGTCCGCCGATTTTAATTCGGAAAGAAGTCGTTTTTTATCTTCTTCTACCTTTTTGTCAAGACTTTTAAATAGTTGAAATGGCATACTTTGTAGTTTTCTATTTGCAGCTAACGTAATTGTGTATGATTTTTTGCGGGAAAAAGACGCGAGTCATTTTCCGTTGATGCGGAAAGATAATTAATAAGATTGAATTTCCGGTGAGGTCCCGAAG
>NZ_JBMKKT010000034.1:0-1736 GCF_049239625.1 Tenacibaculum sp. MEBiC06402 | reverse complement strand
GAAATTCAATCTTATTAATTATCTTTCCACAACATCGTAAAAGAACTCGTGTCCTTTTCACGCAAAAAATCATACACAAATACGTTGGCAAAAATTATGAAAAAGACAATCCTACTTATTACCTTTTTAACAATTTCTGTTTCCTGTAAGAATAAAAATGATAAATCTGATTTCATTGGAAACTGGAGTACTACATCTGACACAAAAACTCAAAAAATAGATATTTCATTTTTTAAGGACTCAATGGTAATTAATGATTCTTTTTATTTAGGCACATACTCAAACAAATGGAAAATTAAAGACTCGAAAATTGAACAATCTCTTTTAAGAGGAGATACTAATATTTTAAAAACTCAAAATAATATTAACTTCATCTTTAACTCAACAAAAGACACTCTTCTACTAAAACACGAAAACGATTCCAAGACATATATTAAGTTTAGAAAAATTAAAAACACATTTGAATACTTTGAAAATGAAATCGGACTCAAAATTCAATTAAAAGAGAGTGAAAAACCGATTGTTCAAATCGATAATAATCAGTTCAATTTCAATATCTATTTGACTAAAAAGAAAAATCGACTAATTACTAAAACTGATTACGCTAATAATCTAAATAATCTAATTACCCAAATAATTCAGTTCGAAACTTTATTTACCAAGAAAGAGAAAGAAAAATTAAGATTTACTTTATTCTCAGATAAAAGAGTGTCTGAAAAACAGATCGATTCTATTAAATCCTTGCTATCATCATACTCTATTAAAAATGTATTTGAAGTTTACAAATACAAAGAGAATGTTTGGAATGAGGAACCAATTTGGTTAGGAACATATGACAATTAACTTTTGCCAACAAGTTGTATAATTAATTGCGGCTGTCCCGAAGCTTCGGGACCTCACCGGAAATTCAATCTTATTAATTATCTTTCCGTAACAACGGAAAATGACTCGCGTCCTTTCCCGCAAAAAATCATACACAAATACGTTGGGCATAATTTGTAAATAATGAAAAAAACACTCTTAATTTTAATTATCGGAATTTATAATATTGGATTTTCACAGACAATAACTGAAATTGACTCAGTTTCGAATGTAATGTGTAATTATCTCAAAAAATTAAATATCGAGAATGACACCCTAAAAATAAATTCTCTATTTGAAAACCAATTTTATCCATATCTTGGAAAATTAGACAAATCAAAAGCTCAAAAAACTGGTCAACAACTTTACTACAGACTTCAAAGAAACTGTGTAGAATTTAGAGATTTATTAGACAGATTAGAACCGCCAAAAGAATCTGTACAAAGAATAAAAGAGAAACCAAAACCTAAAATTTCAAGAGAGCAACTTGATGAATTTAAAAGAAGAAAAGAGTTTTATTACTTTGAAGTTTCTGGAGATACGACAAGAGTAAAAATGGAAAAAGGAAACTGGACTGACTCATTTTCTAATAATACCTTTTCAAAACTAACTTATAATTGGATTAACGAAACTGAATTCGAATTAACATTTGTGGAGAGCAACAATGAAACAAGATCTAATTTTAGCGTAAAAGGAGATAAATTTATTTATCAAGTTTTATCCAAAGAAGACGGATTTTATCTTATGACTGTGAATATTCCTGGACAAGATACTTTTGAGAAATTTAAAATTTATTTCAAATAGAAACTATGCCCAACAACGTGTATAATTAATTACGGCTGAATTTCCTCACCGGAAATTCAATCTTATTAATT
>NZ_JBMKKT010000033.1:0-778 GCF_049239625.1 Tenacibaculum sp. MEBiC06402 | reverse complement strand
ACTTCCTGTTGCACCAGTATTACCAGTAGCTCCTGTACTTCCTGTTGCTCCAGTTTCACCCGTAGCACCTGTACTTCCTGTTGCTCCAGTTTCACCCGTAGCACCTGTGCTTCCTGTTGCTCCAGTTTCACCTGTAGCTCCCGTGCTTCCTGTCGCTCCAGTTTCACCCGTAGCACCTGTACTTCCTGTTACTCCAGTTTCACCCGTTGCACCTGTACTTCCTGTTGCACCTGTATTTCCTGTTGCTCCAGTTTCACCAGTAGCACCTGTACTTCCTGTTGCACCTGTATTTCCTGTAGCACCAGTTTCACCCGTAGCACCTGTACTTCCTGTTGCTCCAGTTTCACCCGTTGCACCTGTACTTCCGGTAGCTCCCGTGCTTCCTGTAGCACCAGTTTCACCTGTATTTCCTGTTGCTCCAGTTTCACCAGTAGCACCTGTGTTTCCTGTCGCTCCAGTTTCACCCGTTGCACCTGTACTTCCTGTCGCTCCCGTTGCTCCAGTTTCACCCGTTGCACCTGTACTTCCTGTAGCCCCCGTACTTCCTGTTGCTCCAGTTTCACCTGTAGCACCTGTCGCTCCTGTACTTCCTGTTGCTCCGGTTTCACCCGTAGCACCCGTTGCACCTGTATTTCCTGTTGCTCCAGTTTCACCTGTAGCTCCTGTAGCACCTGTACTTCCTGTTGCTCCGGTTTCACCCGTTGCACCTGTATTTCCTGTTGCTCCAGTTTCACCTGTCGCTCCTGTACTTCCTGTTGCTCCAGTTTCACCAGTAGCT
>NZ_JBMKKT010000032.1:0-5780 GCF_049239625.1 Tenacibaculum sp. MEBiC06402 | reverse complement strand
TATTAAACAAAATACGTAACTTTAATCCCGTAACAACAGTTATACAAATACGTTGTGTGCCATTTGAGAAAATGAAGACCGAACAAACAAAACATATAAAATTTGAAAATAAGCAGAACAAAAAAGCACAATTTGATATCGTTAAACTGGAAAATCTTTATCAACGAACCGATTTAGACCATTCCATAGAAAAACAACATAAAGTTGATTTTTATGTTCTTCTATTTATCGAAAAAGGTAACCGATATCACACAATAGATTTTACGGATTACAAATGTTCAAAAGGCACAATACTTACCATACGAAAAGACCAAATCCAAAAATTTACTAGAAGTACTACCTTAAAAGGGTTGCTATTAATATTTACCAATGAATTTTTAGTTAGCTATCTGGAAAAAATAGAAGCGCAAAAGACTATGCTTCTATTCAATGAATTGCTAAATGTTCCAAAATTACAGTTAGATGAAATAAACTTCAACACTATTTTTGATGTCATTAAACGCATAGAAAATGAATATTTCAGCATAAATGATGAATATTCTTTAAGTGTTATTAGAAACGAGCTTCATATATTGACTACGCATCTTTTAAGAATTAAAGCAAAAGACAAGCACGTTGTTCTAGAAAAAAAATATCTAAATGAATTTATTGACTTTCAATATTTAGCAGAAAAAAATGTAAGAAACACCACGAAAGTCAAAGATTATTCAGTTCAATTGGGTGTTAGTACTAAAACCTTAAACACAATAACAAAAAGCATTATCAATAAAACTGCGAAAGAATTTATTGATGAAATTTCTACCAAACAAATCAAACGACTACTACTGAACACCAACTTATCTATTAAAGAAATTGCTTACAACTCTGGTTTCGAAGAAACAACAAACTTCTACAAATATTTTAAAAGACATACTGGAACAACACCTGAGCAATTTCGAACAGGAATATAACTTTTCTCATTTTTACAGTCTTTAACCTCTTTTTTATAGTTAGACAATTTAACTGTAAAGGTACTTTTGTATCAACATTAAATTGAAACTATGAATACACTACAAACAGATAGAGTAAACAATACATTGGACGTCTTGCACAATGACGCAAAAAATGACTTTATGAGAATGAGTAAAGGGATGATAAAATCTGTGTTTCGTCCAATGCAGCCCGACGATTTTAAAGATGCATACCTTCCCATTTCTAGAGAACAAGGCAAAGAAATACGTAAAATAATCGTAGAAAACAACTTAAAAAATGTTGTAGAATTTGGTACATCATTTGGAATTTCAACAATTTATTTAGCAGATGCTGTTCGCATAACTGGTGGAAAAGTAATCACTACTGAACTATTGGAAAGCAAAGCAATAAAAGCTAAAAAGAATATTGATGATGCAGGCTTAAGCGATTACGTTGAAATACGAACTGGCGATGCTATGGAAACACTTAAAATATTTTCGAAACCAATCGATTTTTTATTTCTCGATGGCTGGAAAGATTTATATCTACCTCTTTTTCAACAATTAGAACCACAATTCCGTAAAGGCACTTTAATCTACGCAGATAATATGGATATGTCTGGCACGCAAAATTATGCGAGCTATGTACAAAATAAAAAGAATGAATATAACACAAAATCTATTTACAACGGGAAAGCCTTTTTGAGCAAATTTTTATAACCATTAAATCCAACAAAAATGAAAATCACAAAAATCATCGTACTGCTTACTCTAGTTACCAGTTTAGTAAGCTGCGGAAACAAAAAAGAAAAAATGAAAAACACAATAGTAGAAGTAACGACTTTTTCACTTAAAACAACAGCAATTAGTCAAACATTTAATAAGCTAGACTCAAAAGTAGAAGATAATTTTACAAGCAAACAACCAGGTTTTATCAAACGCGAAAGTGGTGTTGATGAAAATGGCGTTTATACGATAATAGTATATTGGAAAACTATGTCTGATGCAGAAGCATCTATGAATAAATTTATGGGAGATACTTCAGTCGCAGATTATGCAAGTATGATTGAAGGTTCTTCTATGAAAATGAATAGATATACAATTAATTCAGATTTAAAGTCAGAAAACAGTCAATTCATAGAAATGATGTCTTTTAGTTTAAAAGATAATATCGACAAAACAGCATTCAATGCAATAAACGACAAAGTAGCTGATAAAACTGCGACTCAAAAAGGATTTGTACAACGTATAACAGGCGTTGATGAATCAGGTAGGCAAGTTGTATTAATCTATTGGGATACACAGGAAAACTCAAATGCTTATTTACAACCATTTATGAATAATTCCACTTCAAAAGAATTTATGGGAATGATGAACCAATCTTCAATGGTTATGACACGTTCTCAAGTACTCACATATTTAAAAGAAACAAAAATGACAAACAAAGACAAAGTAGTAGCTCTATTAAATAGTTTTAATAATGGAGACAAAACACCAATTTCTTACATTAATCCAGAAAAATACATTCAGCACAATCTCATGGTTGGTGATGGTTTGGCTGGTTTTGGCGAAGTTATGCAATAGCACCAGAAGGAGGCTTCAAGGCAAATGTAATTAGAGCTTTTCAAGATGGAGATTATGTATTTACACATACCGAATATGATTTTTTCGGTCCAAAAGCTGGATTTGATGTTTTCCGTTTTGAAGACGGACTTATTGTAGAACATTGGGATAATTTATTGGAGGTTCAAAAACCAAATCCAAGTGGCAGAACGCAATTTGATGGTACGACTGAACTGGAAGATTTAGATAAAACCGAAGCTAATAAAAAAGTAGTTACTGACTTCATTGAAAAAGTTTTGCTAGGTCACGAAATGGACAAATTGACTGCATATATCAATCCAACTAACTATGTACAACACAATCCTGCTGTTGCAGACGGATTAGACGGTTTTGGTGCAGCAATGAAATATTTTGCTGAAAATGGATTGGTAATGGAATACACAAAACTGCACAAAGTATTGGGCGAAGGAAACTTTGTCCTTACAATGAGTGAAGGGAAGTTTGGTAAAGGTGAGCATACGGCATTTTACGATTTGTTTAGATTAGAGAATGGACAAATTGTTGAACATTGGGATGTAATTTCGCCAATTCCACCAAAATCAGAATGGAAAAATAGCAACGGAAAATTTTAATCCGTTAAGATAAAAACGGCACACAACAACGTGTATAAGCAATAGCGGTTTGAGTGAAAACTCGAACCGTTTTGTCGTATAAATAAAGTATATTGCTGTCTGAAAAGTAGTGCATAAAAATCCGCTACTGCTCATACACAAAACCGTTGGCAATAATAGTAAACAATGAATTGGAAATGGAAAAAGGAAAGTATTCTAAATAACTATGATGAGAATACTGATTGTAAAGAGATTTTTAAAGCAACTTGCGACGAAATTGGTGAATATTTTTCAAAAAAAGGATGGAAATATTCTAAATCAAAACCAAAAATCACTTTTAAAAATAAATCAATAAAATTTGAAATTTCTTTTTGGTCAAGTAGATCAAATACCCCAGGAGAATATGTGAATTTGGAAATTATCCCAACTTTCGTTTCATTAGATTTAATAAAAAAATTAAAAAACGATATGATTTCTTCTAAAGGGTTCTTGGGATTTCCAAACTTTTACAGACTATCTGAAAAAGTACCAAAAGGTAGAGAACAAGTTATTAAAGTTTTCGGAGAATCAATAAACAGAGACTCAAGATACAATGAGAATAAAGGGATAATAATTTACAGTAATAATATAAATATTTATAATATTTCAGAAATCGAATTCCTAAAAATAATTGATTTTATTGAAACTCAAATCACTTCTTGGATTGAGTGGTCTGAGGACTAAAAAAAAATGGTTAATTTTTATAACTACTCTCTTTCCTACCACAAAAAGCAGATGATTGAGCAGAATTTTCGGGACTATATGACTATGAAGTTTCCAGATAAAGAGATTGAAATTTTGAAAAATATAAAATAATTACAATTGCCAACACAGTGTATAATTAATTGCAGCTGAATTTCCTCAGCGGAAATTCAATCTTATTAATTATCTTTCCGCAACAACGGAAAATGACTCGCGTCCTTTCCCGCAAAAAATCATACACAAATACGTTAGGCAACATTAGAGAAATGACAAAAATCGAATTTCTTTTTCATTTACAAGGAGCAAGTTTTCAAGCTTTGAAATTTGCGGAAAATTATGTAAAAACGGAATTGAAAACCAATTTCAAATATAATGTGATATTCGCAGAATCCACTAATGACACAAATTATGAAGAGTTTGACATCTATGAAGAAGATTGCGGAAAAATGAAACTTGATTTAACTGATTCCGAGGTTGTAGATTTACTATATAGAAAAGGAAAAATTCCAATCTGGATTGATATTAATGTTCTAAAATCAAGCCGTAAAAGCACGACATTTAATTTGCTTTGTGCTGGAAGATATTCGAACGACAAAGAAAAATTTTATTATAACCATAATGGTTCTGGACCTTTTGGAGTTAAAAGTCCAAAATTACCTAGACGATATAAAGAAGGAACAAAGTTTAAATTATAATTATATTGGATTATTTAGATATTAAGATACTTAATCGACTTTTCAAAGAACTATGGCTTCAATCAAACGATGGTAAAGAAACAATTGAAAATATGTGGTTCTCAATATCTGAGGTTTCAAAATCAACTGGAAAGTCAAGAAATGATGTTAAAAAACATCTTGAATTTTTGATTGAGATTAATATCCTAAAAACAGTATCAAAAAACCCGATGCGATACTCTTTTACTGAAAGTGGAAAAGAAATCAAAACTGAATCTGATATAGAAAAAATAAACATTGCCTAACAAGGTGTATAATTAATTGCGGCTGTCCCGAGGCTTCGGGACCTCACCAGAAATTCAACCTTATTAATTATCTTTCCGCAACGTCGGAAAAGAACTCGCGTCCTTTCCCGCAAAAAATCATACACAAATACGTTGTGTGCAAGCTGAAAAATGAACTACGCAAAAAACAAAATAGAACTTGAAGAAAATGGATTTTCCGTTTTAGCTGACTTGTATTCGGACAAAGAAATAAGTGGAATATTAGCTTGTATCGAAAATGCTGGACAGGATGGAAATTCTTTTATGAAAACAAAGGATTTATTTGCTATTAGACAATTAATCAATAATGTGCCTGAATTGAGTGACTTGCTGTTTAACGAAAAGCTGATTGAATTAATTTCTGACCTTTCCGAATCTGAATATTTTCTGACCAAAGCAATCTATTTTGACAAACCAAGCGAATCGAATTGGTTCGTTGCTTATCATCAAGATTTGAGTATTTCGGTTGACCAAAAAATGGAATTGGGAAATTACTCTAATTGGACTTTTAAAAGAGGGCAATACGGAGTTCAACCACCAATTGAGATTTTAGAAGACACAATAACAATCCGAATTCATTTGGACAAAACGGACAAAAATAATGGAGCTTTAAAGGTAATTCCAAAGTCTCACTTAAACGGAATAGTTCGAGTTGACTCAAAAGATTGGAATTTAGAAGACGAATTTGTCTGTGAAGTAGAAAAAGGTGGAGCAATGTTAATGAAACCTCTGACTTTACACGCTTCGAATAGAACAACAAGCGGAAAGAAAAGAAGAGTAATTCATTTAGAATTTAATAAACGTAATCTGCCTGAACCGCTGTCTTGGCTGGAACGTTATGAAATAAAAAAGCCAGCACACAACAATGTATAACCGCAATTACGGCGGATTCGACTACGTCCGAATCCACTCGGTAAT
>NZ_JBMKKT010000031.1:0-909 GCF_049239625.1 Tenacibaculum sp. MEBiC06402 | reverse complement strand
ATTTCCGTTGAGGAAATTCAGCCGCAATTAATTATACACTATGTTGGGTGTTTTTTTATTGTCTTAAAGGAATTTTAGAAAGTTTGAATTTTTTAGAAATCTCACCATCAAGTTCAGATAAGAAATTAAATAAAATTATATTAATCCTAGTGACATAATTAAAATCGTAAGTTAAATATTTTCCTTCCTCAAGTCTTTTATTAGGAAATTGTCGAATAAAATCTTTTGATACTTTTCTACGGTTATGTACTACTAAATTTCTTTGCTTGATAAGAAAGTTTATATCATTCTTTTTTTCTTTGTTTTTGAATATTTTTATACCAAGCCTGTCATCAAAAAACTTATCAATGTCTTCAATACCCTTATAAAATAACTTTTCGATCTTTTTTGTTGTTATAGCATTAACAAGCTCGTCCATTGAATCAAAGTCTAATATAAATTCTAAGCTTTCAGATTCTTTTGATTTTAATATTAGAGGGTTTTTCTTAACTACTTCTGAAAGAATTTCCTTAAAATAAGTTGTGAAGTTGTCTAGCGTATGAACAAAGATTAATGCACTTAAATGATTTGTGTAAAAATTAATATCAAGAAATCTATCAGAACTCATTCTGAGTTCTTTTTTAGCTTTGTCTGTATTAAAGTTATTATCATAAATAGCAATGAGATTTTCTTTGCCTTCGTCTATATTGTTTCTAATTAATTTGTCACCTACTTTTAAATAACTAATAAGAAATTCTGATCTCTGCATTTCACTCCAAAAATTGAAGAATGATTGTGTAGATTTATCGATCTGCTTAACCAACATAAATTTTACTTTTATTTTTCATAGATATATTTTTAAAAATTGCACCCAACGTATTTGTGTATGATTTTTTGCGGGAAAAGGACGCGAGTCATTTTCCGTTGTTT
>NZ_JBMKKT010000030.1:0-633 GCF_049239625.1 Tenacibaculum sp. MEBiC06402 | reverse complement strand
ATCTTTCCGCAACATCGGAAAAGAACTCGCGTCCTTTTCTCGCAAAAAATCATACACAAATACGTTGCCAGTAATTTGAATGAAAAACGTAAAAACAAAAATATTACTACTTATTTTAATCACTTTAGTTGTTTCCTGTTCGACAAAAAAAGGAATTATTAAGAGAGAAAAAACGGAATTTGGAACTGTAAAATATTATGTTCAGACTGACTTAAAAGACGAAAATTATGTGCAAACCGAATTGAATAATGAAAATGACAATAAACGGATTTTAATAAAAGTTGCAGATTCTGTTTTTTACAGTTTGTATTCAGACGGAATTAATAAGCGCACGAAAAAGAATAAAAATTCGGTTTATCGATTATTCTATGGAGAAATACCAAAAGAATTGGATGCCCAAATTGCGTATCAAAAATTATCGGAATTGGATTCGTTGGTATTATCTAAATCGGACAAAATATTAGACTCGCTGAAATGGAATGATTTTAAGCGTTGGAACGGAGCAAAAGCTTTTGAGATTGAAGTAATTTATTATCACGGATTTCCTAAAAACGAAAAATTTGAGCCATACTAAACGGAATAAAAAACTACTGGCAACAATGTATAACCGCAATTACGGCGGATTCAACTACG
>NZ_JBMKKT010000029.1:0-307 GCF_049239625.1 Tenacibaculum sp. MEBiC06402 | reverse complement strand
TCCCGTGCTTCCTGTTGCTCCAGTTTCACCAGTAGCTCCTGTATTTCCTGTAGCCCCAGTTTCACCAGTAGCACCTGTACTTCCTGTTGCTCCAGTATTTCCTGAAGCACCAGTTTCACCCGTTGCACCTGTGTTTCCTGTGGCTCCAGTTTCACCCGTTGCACCTGTGTTTCCTGTAGCTCCGGTTACACCCGTTGCTCCCGTACTTCCTGTGGCTCCTGTACTTCCTGTAGCACCTGTATTTCCTGTAGCACCAGTTTCACCCGTTGCACCTGTGTTTCCTGTGGCTCCGGTTACACCTGTAGCT
>NZ_JBMKKT010000028.1:0-664 GCF_049239625.1 Tenacibaculum sp. MEBiC06402 | reverse complement strand
AACATCGGAAAAGAACTCGCGTCCTTTTCCCGCAAAAAATCATACACAAATACGTTAGCCACAAGCAAATACAAAATGTTTAAAGGGATTTTTAAAAATGGAAAAACGGAACCTTCTAAAGTTGAAACTTGGAAAAAGTTTGAGCTCTTTGAATTGTTTAATGACCTAGATAAAGCGGAAAAGATATTGTCTGAATTGAGCGAAGGATATTCTGGAAATTTTATAGACGCTGAGGAATTTTATAAAGAGTTCGTTGAGGAATTGAACGACTTGAAATATCAAAATGTTCCTGATTTTAAACGAATCAGTATTTGGTTTGCACCGACTTCAGCTTGGGACAATTTCGTCGGAATGGATGGAATTGAATTGGGAAATCGGATTTATGAAAGAGCTAATAAATGGAATAAAGCCAGTGGCTAACAATGTATAACCGCAATTACGGCGGATTCGACTTCGTCTGAATCCACTCGGTAATTACTAACGCTAGTTTCTAAACAAAATATGTAACTTTAATCCCGTAACAACAGTTATACAAATACGTTAGCAAACACTGTCGAAAATGATCTATAGTTTTCTTGTTGATTAATAAAAGTCAGTTTTAAAATTTTGTTTTTTAATAGTAATTCCAGTTCTATTCTTTTTTTAGAGAACTAAACGTTTTATG
>NZ_JBMKKT010000027.1:0-788 GCF_049239625.1 Tenacibaculum sp. MEBiC06402 | reverse complement strand
TTCTTTTCCGATGTTGCGGAAAGATAATTAATAAGATTGAATTTCTGTTGAGGTCCCGAAGCTTCGGGACAGCCGCAATTAATTATACGCGTTGTTGTACACAGTTTTTTACGCCATTAATAGCATTCTAATATTCCAATAACAAACATAGTTCGAGTTAAAGTCTTTTAATTCGAAGTCTCTGATATTATTTTCATTAAGGAAGTTTTTAAAATCGTTTTCATTTGTGAAAAAATTAAATTCTTCAGTTTTAAAATTCCATACAAAAAATGGGGGAGGTGAGTCAATTGGGCTATTTATTGATTCACCAAAGACCAAATTTTCAGTTATACAAAACTTCTCAATGTTTAGTGTTCCGTATTGATATTTTTTTGGTTTTATATAAGCTTGGACCCCGTTTGTTTGCTCAACGTGTTTATTATTTCCAATTGGTATAAGTCCTTCATCTCCATATCCCTTGTTCCCCCAGTACGTGAAAGAGAATAATATTAATATAACTGTAATAAAAATTCTACAAGCTTTAATGTTTTCTTTCTTTTTGATTTTTGGGAAAAACGCTACAAAATTGAGATGGCCAAATTTTTCAATTATGAAATTGTATAAAATTATATATAAATATGAGACTAAATAAACCTTAATTATTGTAATTCCAAAGTCAAATAATGCCTCCATTTTCTATTGTGTACAACGTATTTGTGTATGATTTTTTGCGGGAAAAGGACGCGAGTTCTTTTCCGATGTTGCGGAAAGATAATTAATAAGATTGAATTTCCGCCGAGGTCCCGAAG
>NZ_JBMKKT010000026.1:0-1218 GCF_049239625.1 Tenacibaculum sp. MEBiC06402 | reverse complement strand
CGTTTTCCGTTGATGTGGAAAGATAATTAATAAGATTGAATTTCCGCTGAGGAAATTCAGCCGCAATTAATTATACACCTTGTTGGCTGCTTTATTATGATTAAATATTCCAGACTTAATCATAGAAATTAATCTTTCGGTTGGCTCAATTCTTTGACCTTTATCGTTCCAGAATTTCCATTCCTTAATATTAACTGTATTTTTTATATAAGAGTAAGAACATCCGCCATAATTGTCAATCGTAACTATTTCTTTATTGTAATTTCCCTGAGCAATTTTTTTGTTTTGTGCAGTTCTGAATATCCAAGCTCCGTCACGGTACGAATATTTCACTTCTTTTGGAACTACAGAGCAAAAAATATAAGATTTCTCTATTAAGATTCCCTCTTGAATTATGTTAAAAAAATCTTTCGGGTATTTTTCCTTTTCAAATCTATTAGAACAGGAAGAGAATACTAAGGAGACAATTAAGATTAAAACTTTAGCTTTCATTTTTCATAATTCGAAATAACATATTGCTGCCAACGTATTTGTATAACTGTTGTTACGGGATTAAAGTTACGTATTTTGTTTAATAACTAGCGTTAGTAATTACTGAGTGGATTCGGACGAAGTCGAATCCGCCGTAATTGCGGTTATGCATTGTTGCCCACAGTTATTTTATTCTTTTCCATATCGTATAAAGTTTTTCAGTTCCAAATTCAATTCTATTTTCAAAGACTGATTTTAAATCCAATTCAAGTGGTTTAAAATAATAAAATCCGTCTTTTTTCTTTTCCATTAAATTCCGTTTTAAATACCATTCAACCGCTTCTTTTCGACTTTCCGCTTTTTGTTTGGATAAACGTCGCTCTATAATCAGTTTGTCATTTTCAATTCGGTATGTTCCGATATCTGTATGATTTGAATTGTAATAGAATTTAAATTCACCATTTTCTTTAAAAGTCCTGTCGGCATAACCAGTTCCATTTTCAGTTTCTATTGGGTCAACAGCTACATCTTCAAATTCAGACTTTTCCTTGTACATTCTTAAATCACATTCTTTTTCAAAACGCCACGTTCCAATTATTAATTCTGATTGAGTTTTTTGAGCAACCAAAATTCCAATTTGAAAAGCCAATATTATTGTGAGCAGAATTTTTCTCATAATTGTGGGCAACGTATTTGTGTATGAAAAGTTGCGATAATTTTAGTAGCAATTTTTCATTCATTTTTCAT
>NZ_JBMKKT010000025.1:0-1168 GCF_049239625.1 Tenacibaculum sp. MEBiC06402 | reverse complement strand
CAGCCGCAATTAATTATACACGGTGTTGTAGTACGTTATTTCTCTAGTTCACTTACAATTTTAATAAATTCTTTATAATTATCAACAGGCGGGTTTTCATAGTCAATATAACCAAGATGAGTATTAAAAACAGTTTTCATTTCAGACAGACATTGATACTCACTTTTAGAATCTAAACCTCATTTTATTCCAATATTTCTAGAGATTCCGAAAACCATTGTTTCGTCTTTATTATAAAAAATCATTCCGTGTTTGTTTGGATTTTTCTCATCTGTATTTCTCCAATATATTCTATTCGAGATATTTTTATTCAATTCCAAATAGGTCATTAAATCATACGGGTTTTTGAACTCATGAGATGGTGTTTCAGAGTATTCAGGAATCGAATAATCATCTGCGCTTTGTACTCTCTCAGGTAGAAAGTGATTTAGGAATTGAATAGCTAATTTTTTTGATCTTGTTTTTTCTATTACATATATATCTGCTAAATATCCCATTCTGTTTTAATGTACTACAACGTATTTGTGTATGATTTTTTGCGGGAAAAGGACGCGAGTCATTTTCCGTTGTTTCGGAAAGATAATTAATAAGATTGAATTTCCGATGAGGAAATTCAATCTTATTAATTATACACCTTGTTAGCACCTGTTTTTATTCTGTTTTTTTGAATTCCAGTTTAATTGGCTCTAATTTCTCTCCAGCCTCTTCCATCATTTTGTCCATTTCTGGGTCAGAATGGTAGGCAGAAAATTTATTTTTTTCCTTTTCTAAAATTACATAGAGAATAGTCATTGATTTTGGTTTTCTATTATTTCCTCTTGGAATAGGTTTTGTTATCAAAATCAAAGTATCTTTTTCTATTTTCCAATCTTGCAGATCAGATTTCATAAATTCAGATAATTCAATTTTTCCGTTTTTATAAAATCTAGGTCCTGTAATTCCAGAACCATTAGCGTTTAGACTAATCAAAGTAATCATTCCATTTGCGTTTGGTTCCGTTATCCATTTACCAACATATGATTTGTTTTTTTCTTGTCCTATAACCGAATTTATGGAGGAAAGAATTAAAATTAATGATAGTATTTTTTTCATTCAGTTTGTTAATTGGTGCTAACGTATTTGTGTATGATTTTTTGCGGGAAAAGGACGCGAGTTCTTTTCCGATGTT
>NZ_JBMKKT010000024.1:0-1227 GCF_049239625.1 Tenacibaculum sp. MEBiC06402 | reverse complement strand
CTTCGGGACCTCAACGGAAATTCAATCTTATTAATTATCTTTCCACAACAACGGAAAACGACTCGCGTCCTTTTCCCGCAAAAAATCATACACAAATACGTTAGCTGTCATTTTAAAAAAACTATGAGATATAATCAAACTGAAAGAATTGGAATTAATGCTACCGAGCAGATTTTCATTAAAGAGTTTGATTGGGTTTTTAGAGAACAACCGATTGTAGACGTCGGAATTGATGCGCTAATTGAACAATCTGAAAACGGAAATCCTACAGGAAAATTTATCGCGCCTCAAATTAAATCCGGAAAAGGGAATTTTCACGTTTCTAATAAAGGATTGACCTATTACATTTCTAACATACATTACAACTATTGGTTAAACTTTGACATTCCAGTTTTACTGATTGCTCATATTCCTGAATGGGATAAAACTTTCTGGATAGAAATATCAGAACGGAACATTAAGAAAGTTAAAAAGAGATGGAAAATTGAAGTCCCAAATAAGAACCAATTAAACACAAAAGCGAAACGAAAAATAACCGAACTTTTAACGAACAAAGACTTTGAATACGAAACAATTAAGATTTTCAAAGGAGAAGACCTAGATGCACAAACGATTTTTGATATAGCGGAAAAGTCAAATTGTATTGCTGACTCTAACGAATCTACAACCAAAACCGTAGAACTGCTAGAAGAACTGACAGAAAAAACAAATGCGAGTAATGAAAAATTTGAACATTACAATGAAATTGGACAATCATTTAAATCACCACAAGTTGTTGCATCTGTTAAAACATATTCAAAAAATATCAATATCTATTCTAAACGATTAGAAAACGAATGTGAGATTTTTGCAGAAACATTCGGAGAAGGAATTTTTGCTTATGAACAAGCGATTATGATTCATTTTCTGATTACTAAAGACTTGGAAAACGTAAAAGAATCAATAAAAAGTGTTGAAAGAATTCCTTCTGCTCTTGATAATGCAATTGACGGAGTTGAGTTTATGCGAAATTCACTTTCGAAATTACCTAATGACTATAATAGTCTAAAGGAATCGAAAAAAACAATGCTATCTGTATTAGACTTAATAATTCGAGAATATAAAGTAGCAAAAACTATAGTTTTAGAATTAATGGAATCAGCAAAGGAATTATTAAAAAACAACAGCTAACAATGTATAACCGTAATTACGGCGGATTCGACTTCGTCTGAATCCACTCGGTAATTA
>NZ_JBMKKT010000023.1:0-3718 GCF_049239625.1 Tenacibaculum sp. MEBiC06402 | reverse complement strand
TTATTAATTATCTTTCCGAAACATAGGAAAACGACTCGCGTCCTTTTCCCGCAAAAAATTATACACAAATACGTTGCTAGTAATTTGAACAAAAATGTGCCGATACGGAATTAATGCATATAAACCACATTATGCTTGCTTTGAATGTAGAAAAACATTTAAAAGGAAACTAATGGTTGATATTGACAGAGACTTTAAAGATTGGGAAAAGCAATCTCACAAATGTCCTGAATGTGGAGGATTGACAGCAAATATGGGACTTGACTTTGAATCGCCTAAAAAGTCTGACTTGAAAGCGTGGAATCATATGAAAGACCTTTATGAAACTGGAATTACATTTCATTCTTGTGGATGTTCTGGACCAGGTTACATCCCAAAAGACAAAAACTCACTGATTGAATTTCTAAATGAAAAAAAAGAAATATATGTGGAGAATTTACGGTTTTGGATGACAAGAGTAGAACCTAAATCAGAAAGTGAAAAAAGTAAAGATTGGAATAACAATAGTCATTTTTTATTCAATCTTCCGAGTGAATTCAAAACAGGAACTAAAAAGAAAAGAAGGACTGATTTAAAAAAAGCAGTTGAATATTGGACTGAAAGAGTTAGTGATATCGAAAGTAAAATAATAAAAACTACTGGCAACAACGTATAACCGTAATTACGGCGGATTCGACTACGTCCGAATCCACTCGGTAATTACTAACGCTAGTTCTTAAACAAAATATGTAACTTTAATCCCGTAACAACAGTTATACAAATACGTTAGCAAACATACGAATGAAACAAATTGCTTTAATATTAACATTCTTCCTGTCCTTCAATCTTTTTGGACAATCGAAATTTAACCAAAATAAGATTTCGAGTAAGACAAATAAAATTGTTCATAAAATAGCAAAGGTCAATGAATTAATGGGCTCTGCGGTTTCTATTGGTGGAACAAGACCAAAACAATATGATAATTTTGTGGAATTAGAGAAAAAAGCTTCTAAAGAGGAACTGATTGAATTAACAAATCATCCAAATGGAGTTGTACGTTCATATTCGTTTTGGGCATTGTCACATAAAAAGAACATTGACTTATTTCCAATAATTAAGAATCATCTGAATGACGATGAATTAGTAAGTACAATGTTTGGTTGTATTGTAAGTAGAGAAAAAGTTGGCGATTTTTTTATAAGTGTTGCTACGCCAGAATATATCGATTTAGATTCGGACAAAATGGATTCTAAAGAAATGAAAGAATTAGATAGCCTTTTAATATTTCAACCAAACAATTTATCGGCTCGATTTGATGCTATTAATAGAGCTGAACCAACTGAAAGTTTATACCCAAAAATTCGTGAACTAGTTATTAATGAAAAGAATCAAAGTGCATTAGTAACTTTGGCTAAATTTCAAAAGAAACAAGACATTGATATTATAAAAAAATTTCGAAACGAAACAGATAAAGATGAAGGCGGATATTTTTTTACATATAAAGCCATAAGTTATTTTCCAAATACGAAATTCTTCCCATTTTTAAAATCACAACTTCAAAAGACATTAGACAATACGCATTTTAGTAATGAATGGACACAATTGTACAGAGCAATTGCAAGCTACAAAAATGAAGATGCTAAAAATCAATTACTAATACCTTTTACACAAGTCGAACATAAGCATATTAGAAAGTATCATTTGAATATGATTTTTTCCGCATTAAATGAATTTCAATGTAAGAACTATGAAGAAATTCTATGGAAACTATGGGAAGAAGAAAATAAAATCTCACCAAAAGTCTTCGAGTATTTAAGCAGTCTAAATTCAAGTAGAGCATTCGAATTGACAAAAAAAAGTATGCAAAACCCTAATGACTTGGACATTGCGAATTTCAGTTTTGACAATTTTGAAGAAACAAAAAGCTTGAACGAGCAAATGCTAGACTTAATAATAGATAAAGATAGAGATTTTGGATTCCAGTTAATCAGAGAGAACATCACAAAATCAAATGTTCATAATTTCCCATTATATGCTAAAAAGGCATCTAAATTTAAAGACAACTCATTTGTAAAACCACTAATAGAAATATTAGAAACGGAATGGAATGCACATATTTATCTGTCTGCTACCAAAGCGTTAATATCTTATAATAATCAAGACATTAATAATCAGATTTTAAGTGCGAGAACAAAAAATGAAAACTTGAGAAAGGATTGGGGCGGAAAAGCTTTTGATGAATTACTCTCTGAAAACGGAATAAAATAAAAGTACGTTTGCTAACAACGTATATAAAAAATAGCGGTTTAATCGCTTTATTGAACAATAATGAATAAATTAAGGTTAGTTATAACCCGAAAAGTTAGTGATTAAAATCCGCTACTTTTCATATACAAGACCGTTGTGTGTAATTCCCCCAAACTCTAAGACAGAATAATGAAAACAAAATATTTACCTCAATTTTTCATAAAATCATGGGAAACCGAATATGATGTCTTTGGAATAAAATTCACCAACGAAGTTTCAATTGGTTTAATAGAAAAACTGGAGTCCGGCTATTCATTTATATCATCAAAGGAATTCAGAGAATTAGAAATAACTCCAAAAGAATTACTTTCCAATGCAATTAACAACCTTAGAAATTCAATCACCGAATGTGAATTAAAAATTTACAAACTAAATGGTGGCAAAATTTGTTTTTGGAACTCAGAAAATGACAACTTCACAGCTGTGAGAATTTTACTCCCTGAATATCAAAAAATAATAAAAGAGAAAATATCGGAAAACTTTAATTTTTCGATCCCAAGCAGAGATATAATAACCTGCTGGAAATCAAAACTTAACGAAGAAAACTCTAAATTTGATAAAGAAACAAAAAAGGATTTTAAAGAAGAAGAATATAATTTAAGTAAGAAAGTTTATGAATGGAGAGATATTAATTTATAACACTACACACAACAACGTGTATAATTAATTGCGGCTGAATTTCCTCACTGGAAATTCAATCTTATTAATTATCTTTCCGAAACATCGGAAAAGGACTTCCCTCCTTTTCCCGCAAAAAAATCATACACAAATACGTTGTGCGTCATTAAAATAAAACTCTAAATAAAACATGGAATGGTTGAAAAAAATAATTGATGAAACTTTAGACAAAATGGCTAAGGAGGAAATTCTTATGAAAAAACCAGACCCAAATATGCCTAAAGAGATGCTTGATTTAAGTATTCCACAAGACGATGATTGGAAACCTTGGAAACCAATCGAAAGCACTTTTTCAAACTCTGATATAGACAAAATAGAACAATTAATTGGAATTGAATTACCTCTTTCTTATCGAGAACTTTTAATGTATAAACATTTTTATGAACTTGATATTCCTGATTATGCTGTTAATTTTCACCAAAACTTACCTGATAAAAATCTTGAAGGGTTTAAAGAAACTTTCTTTGAATATTACGACTCTGAATTCTTAATTAAAAAAGGACTTATTTACTTCGCGGACTTTCAAGATTATGGATTGTTATGTTTTGACTCTAATGAAAAAAGAGAAAACAATGAATATCCAATAGTTTATGTTGACCACGAAGAACTGACTACGAAACATCATTATTCAGATAATTTAAAAGAATTAATGTTAGCTGATAGAGAAAGAGGAAATAGATTTATAATGGAATTGAATGAATACAATCGAAAACAATAAACGAACGCACAACAAAGTGTATAATTAATTGCGGCT
>NZ_JBMKKT010000022.1:0-637 GCF_049239625.1 Tenacibaculum sp. MEBiC06402 | reverse complement strand
GGTCCCGAAGCTTCGGGACAGCCGCAATTAATTATACGCCTTGTTGTGTACTGTGTTTTTATTCAAATTAACAGATATCCACAAAATAGTGATTCCAATTAACAATATAATCAAACCACCAATTAGAAAAGCCATTCCATATCCTTCTGAAAATAATCCACAAAAGAAATTCAGATATCTGTTAATCAATCCCGATGAGTAAAATCCAGAGGCAGAAATTGCGAAAGTAATGATAATAACCACTAAAGAATTCACAATTCCGAATTTATATCTCCAGTCTATTAAGGTAATCATTAATATACCAATTGCTATGCTTGTTATTGTCCAGTAAGTTTTATAAAGTAAAAAAAACTCGATACTGTAATTGGCTAAGCTCTCATATTTTTCCCAATCCTTATTCATTAAAGCATCGAATTGCTCTCCATGAAATCCAACATACAATCGATTAATTCCACTAATTATAAAAATCAGTGCTAAACATTGGGGGATTATAAGTTTTATGTTAAGTTCTTTGATAATTTTTGACATTGTACACAACGTATTTGTGTATGATTTTTTGCGGGAAAAGGACGCGAGTCATTTCCCGATGTTTCGGAAAGATAATTAATAAGATTGAATTTCCGTAGAGGTCCCGAAG
>NZ_JBMKKT010000021.1:0-4153 GCF_049239625.1 Tenacibaculum sp. MEBiC06402 | reverse complement strand
CGGCTGTCCCGAAGCTTCGGGACCTCATCGGAAATTCAATCTTATTAATTATCTTTCCGCAAAAACGGAAAAGAACTCGCGTCCTTTTCCCGCAAAAAACCATACACAAATACGTTAGCCACAAGCTGAAAATACTGCACGTAACCAACTCTCGATTAAAAATCCACTACCCATTTCAAAAAAAATTGACTCAAAATTTATATAGTTAGGATTCCTTACTATATTTGCATTGCAATAATGCATAAATCAAAAAATATAATAAAATGAGTAAATCAATTTTCTATCACGCAGGATGTCCAGTTTGCGTAAGTGCAGAACACGATATCGTAAATTTAGTAGGAGCTGAAAATGTTGAAGTCGTAAACATTGGAATAGACCGTAACAGAATTTCAGAAGCAGAAAAAGCAGGAGTAAACTCTGTTCCAGCTTTAGTCACACCTAATGGCAATACATTACATATAAACTTTGGTGCTTCAATGGCAGATGTAAAAGGTTAATTTTTATAACATATAGTTAGGTTTCCTAACATTCAAGGAATCCTAACTTCTTAAAACAAATCGAAATGAAATCAATACTATTATTACTATCAACAACGATGCTTTTATACACAACAAATTCTTGTGCTCAAGAAAGCGAATATAAAAATGACAATTTCAAAATCAATGAAGTTAGTGTAACACACAAACCCGATTTAGGAGTTACTATTTGGGAAATAACTGTAGATGGTACAGCAGGAAAAACAACACCAACTAAAGTTGGTCAACTTGATGGTGCACCTGTTTTAGGCTATGTTTTTCCAACAAGTTTAAAACCTACTGATGTTGGCTTTAATCAAACAGATGGAATTGTTGCACTTGCTTTAACATCACATCCCGATTTTGATGATACACCACTTTGGGATGAGAATAGTGACCAAATATTTGATAACGATGGAATTATTTGGCATCCACATTGGGTAATTCTTCACGAAGATAAAAGAGTTGATGGAGGACTTTCGGTTAAACAATTTAAGAAAGCAGATGAGACAGTTGTTTTACCACCAACAAACCCAGGAATGCCAATGTATATGGATTCGCCAGGTTATCCTGTTATAACTAAAAGCAACATAATAAAGGTAGTCGTGCCAGATTATCGTATGAACAATAGAACAAACTTTAGTTATGATGGTGTTACAGCATTTATGAAAGTAAATACAAGTAATGAAAATTTACCTATGCTCGGAGTTTACGAAGTTTTTACTGTGGCAAGTGGAGATTTGTCGTTACCATATAAAGTAAAGAACTAATAAAATGGAAGTAGCAGTTTGGGACACTTATGT
The DNA here is from genome assembly GCF_049239625.1 of Tenacibaculum sp. MEBiC06402. Classification (NCBI taxonomy): domain Bacteria; kingdom Pseudomonadati; phylum Bacteroidota; class Flavobacteriia; order Flavobacteriales; family Flavobacteriaceae; genus Tenacibaculum; species Tenacibaculum sp. MEBiC06402. Next base: position 2,835 of record NZ_JBMKKT010000021.1, on the reverse strand, counting down.
AAAAAGAGAAGATGGTAATATTATGCATTTTGATATTCTCGTTCCTGATAATGTAACCAATGAACAAACAGTATTCAATTTCGGTAAGGCTTATCTAAAAACCAAACCTTTTCAAACAGGTCAATTATCTGCTAAAGAATGTAAACTTTGTCACATAGAACAAGCTACAGCAGACATCATTTCATCAATTGAAAAAAATGGTTTTTCCATTATAGAAATGGAAAATTGCAATTAATTTAATTAGGATTACTAACTTTACCTGTCGAACAAATTTCGGCAGGCTTTTTTATGAAGAGAAGTACATTTAACCCAGAACAACAAGAAAAAGATATTTCAAGTAAAATTGTTGCAGGTTTAGAACGAGTTTCGGAAGTATTTAAAATGTTGCTATGGGAAAAAGCTAAATTGGTCGGTTTAAGTCCAATTCAAATTCAGATTCTAATTTTCATAGCATTTCATAAAGACAACTTGTGTAATGTTAGTCATCTTGCTAAAGAATTTAACGTAACAAAACCAACTGTAAGTGATGCTATTAGAATTTTAGACAAGAAGAGATTAATAGTAAAAGATTTTTCATCTTCAGATAGTCGCAGTTATTCAATATCATTATCCGATTTAGGAAATGATTTAGTTTCTCAAACTTATGATTTCTCAAGTCCGTTAAAAAATCAAGTTGATGGCTTTTCACAATCCGAGTTAGAGAGTTTATTCGGCACTTTAAGTCAACTGATTTACAAATTAAATAGCAACGGAATATTGAGCGTACAACGGACTTGTTATGGATGCAAGTTTTATGAAAAACAGCAAGAATCGGATTACTGTAATTTGCTTCAAAAGGAATTATTAAATCGAGAAATTAGATTGGACTGTCCAGAGTATGAAGAAAAAGCCAGTGGCTAACAACGTATATAAAACATAGCTATTACAGGCATTCCAAGAGGTTTGTGCATATTTGTGAAGACCGCCAAATTTTTAAATTTGGCTTTTAGTAAAATAAAGATAAAAAGAAAAATTTAAAAATTCGGCTCGTGTTTAATCCGAAAAGTCAGCGTCTTTTTACACGCTACGTTTCATATACAAGACCGTTAGCCTACATTAAGATAGAATGAAAAAAATTGACTTAAAACTAAAGAGAGCAGTTGAACATATTAATAGTATTATGGTTGATTATGAAAAATGGTCTTCTAATAATACTATTGATTGTAAATGTGAGTTTTTATCAGAAAAAAAAGGGTTTAAAATTATTGTTGATAGCACTCATAAACTTGTTGAAATTGAAAAATGGGAATTAGATTTTGGAGATTGTATTCATAATTTGAGAAGCTTATTAGACAATTTAGTATTTCTTCTTGCTCTTAATGTAAAAAACCCTCCAGATAAACCAAGTAAATTAAAATTTCCGATTTATCACAAAGAACAAGATTTTATAAATCAAACCAGACAACTTTTAAATCAATTGCCTCAACCAGTCGCTGAAAAACTAACATTAATTCAACCTTTTCAAAGAGCGAATGATAATGTAGAAGGAACACCGCAAGATGATCCTCTATATTTACTTAATTCTATCAGTAATATAGATAAGCATCGAATTCCTTTAGAATTTGAATTACCTCTAGACTCTATTGAACAATCAGGCCAAGTTCAATTTAGAACTGAAGAGGAAGCAAGTTTAAATTGTCCCCCAAATGTTAAAATCTACATTGATAATATTACAAAGGGAGGGATAATAATGGAATATTTATCAAATCATCCTTTAGAAAAAGTAACAGGAGATTTCAAATTCAAAACAAAACCTATGACTATTGTAAATGGAAAAAAATATGAGGTATTAAAATTAATACCTTATTTAGCTTGGTACACAGAGTTAGTGGTTAATCAGTTCAGAGATTATTTCGATTAAATAATTATAAAACGTAGGTTAACAAGGTGTATAATTAATTGCGGTTGAATTTCCTCACCGGAAATTCAACCGCAATTAATTATCTTTCCGCAACATCGGAAAACGACTCGCGTCCTTTTCCCGCAAAAAATCATATACGAATACGTTGTAAGCAATTTAGAAAAAGAAATTATGAGAATCTTACTAATCCTATTTTTCACTTCAAATCTAGTCTTTGCACAATACTTAGGGTCAGAAGAAATAAATGAATCTGATTTAACAATTTGGATCCCAAAATTTGAAATTGAATATTCTGGAACATATCATTTCGGAGAGAGTGAAAGTGAATCTAATTTTAATTTGTTTTATTCTGGAGGTTGTATTATAGGACAAATTAAGTATGGATATTGGGAGGAAAATACTGGGTTTTGGAAATACAACTATATAACGTTAACAAACATATCAATAGATAAAAACGGAAAATTCACGAGTGACCAACATACTGGACAGTTTATCAGATATAAAACTGAGTCTGGAGATTTAATAAAAGGACTTAGGATTGATAACCCTTGGACAATATGGATTGAAAACGGTGAATTTGAAATTGGAATTAGAACGCCGCTTAATTTCAAGCACATCTATCATGGTAACTACATTGAAGCATCTACAAGAAAGTTAAGCATTGCTGAGTTAAATAAAATGAGTTTGCAAGACCTGAAATTAATGAGAAATGAAATTTTTGCTAGATATGGATATACTTTTAAAAAAGGCGGAGAAATGGATAAGTACTTTAAAAATAAAGAATGGTATAGAGCTGAGCATAGAAATGTTGAAAGGTTTTTAACAGAAATTGAGTTTCATAATTTAAAGTTGATTAAACAAAAAGAATAAAACCGCTTACAACAAGGTGTATAATTAATTGCGGCTGAATTTCCTCATCGGAAATTCAATCTTAT
>NZ_JBMKKT010000020.1:0-556 GCF_049239625.1 Tenacibaculum sp. MEBiC06402 | reverse complement strand
AGCACCAGTTTCACCCGTTGCACCTGTGTTTCCTGTTGCTCCAGTTTCACCAGTTTCACCCGTAGCACCTGTACTTCCTGTTGCTCCGGTTTCACCTGTAGCTCCCGTGCTTCCTGTTGCTCCAGTTTCACCAGTAGCTCCTGTATTTCCTGTAGCCCCAGTTTCACCTGTTGCTCCAGTTTCACCAGTAGCTCCCGTGCTTCCTGTTACTCCAGTTTCACCAGTAGCACCTGTACTTCCTGTTGCTCCGGTTTCACCAGTTGCACCAGTACTTCCTGTAACCCCCGTACTTCCTGTTGCTCCAGTTTCACCTGTCGCTCCTGTACTTCCTGTTGCTCCAGTTTCACCCGTAGCACCTGTATTTCCTGTTGCTCCAGTTTCACCTGTAGCTCCTGTACTTCCTGTTGCTCCAGTTTCACCAGTAGCACCTGTATTTCCTGTTGCTCCGGTTTCACCTGTCGCTCCTGTGCTTCCTGTTGCTCCGGTTTCACCTGTAGCCCCAGTTCCACCTGTACTTCCTGTTGCTCCAGTTTCACCCGTAGCACCTGTGCTTCCT
>NZ_JBMKKT010000019.1:0-1016 GCF_049239625.1 Tenacibaculum sp. MEBiC06402 | reverse complement strand
TTGCGGCTTAATTTCCTCGCCGGAAATTCAATCTTATTAATTATCTTTCGGAAACAACGGAAAAGAACTCGCGTCCTTTCCCGCAAAAAATCATACACAAATACGTTAGCCAAAATTAAGTATGAAATTAACTTTTACACTGATAATATCATTATTAATAAATATCACTTTATTCTCTCAAAAAACTGAAAAAATGTTTAAAGTGATAAATCCTACTCAATATCATATTGATTTTATAGAATACTATAAAAAATATGAAAACTATGGAGTTTTAATTTCAAATGATTCAATTATCATAGGGAAAAAAAATGAAAGTGCCATTATTATACCTACAGATTTACCTCTAAACCGTGAAGTAAAACATGAAACAATTAATGAAAATACATTATACACTCTTATTGTTAAAAGACAAAACTATACGGATATTTTCTTCACAATAACTGGAATAAAAAATCACAAAATCGTCTTTGAAAGAAACAATATTGCAGTTTTAGAATCATCTTTTCACTTAGGTTCAGAAGGTTTTTATGAAAAAAATGAAGATGAAATATATGCAATGAATGATTATAATATTAATGACAAAGAAGACAAAAAACTTCTCATTCCTACTGGAGATATAGGAATTATTAATTATTTTGAAACTAATAATGAAAAAGAAATTTTATTATTATTTAAAAAGAAAGAATAACTTTGGCTAACACCGTGTATAATTAATTGCGGCTGTATTTCCTCACCGGAAATTCAATCTTATTAATTATCTTTCCGCTAAAACGGAAAAGGACTTCCCTCCTTTTCCCGCAAAAAAATCATACACAAATACTTTAGCAAACACTGTCGAAAATGATGTATAGCTTTCTTTCTGATTAATAAATGTCAGTTTCAAAATTTTGGTTTTTAATAGTAATTCCAGTTCTATCCTTTTTTTAGAGAACTAAACGTTTTATCTATTGGCTTTTTTGCCAGCTTCTCTCCTATTTGATTGTCGGTTCTTAGTTTCTGTTTGATACGCTTTTGTT
>NZ_JBMKKT010000018.1:0-730 GCF_049239625.1 Tenacibaculum sp. MEBiC06402 | reverse complement strand
AAGCTTCGGGACAGCCGCAATTAATTATACACCTTGTTGTGGTTAGTTTTTACTATCCTTCAAGTTGTTCGTTTATAAACTTCAAAACGTTTTTAAAATAACTTTCCAAATTTTCGTATTCTTCTTCTCCAGGATGCCAATTTGCAAACTTCCAGTATTTCCATTTTTCACTTTTCAAGTCGGGCGGAATTAATAAAAAGTATTGCTCTTCATTTATTCCACCAACAATAATACTTTTTTCCAGTTCCTTTCCTATATTTTCAATTCCGTCAATATTGTAAGCTTCGATTATGAAACTATCAATGTTCCTTAAATAATCTATTTTATCAGTTTGCTCAAAAGTCGGCTCGATATCATTTGGTGCAGAAAATCCGTTTGTTATCGACAAGAATTTTTTAAAGTCCTCTGGGAATTCAATTCCGAGTCTATTTTCGGTCAGTTTTATTTCAGTTTCCGAAGATGTGTTAGTTCCCAACCATTTATTTTCAATCTGTTCTTGAGTAAACTCAAAATCAGCTAGCTCAATTGCTTTCTCTGATATTTGTTTTAGTAGACTGTTCATTTTTCAAATTAACCACAACGTATTTGTGTATGATTTTTTGCGGAAAAGGACGCGAGTCATTTTCCGATGTTGCGGAAAGATAATTAATAAGATTGAATTTCCGGTGAGGTTCCGATGCTTCGGGACTGCCGCAATTAATTATTTGCTTTGTTAGCTGCTGATTTTTTT
>NZ_JBMKKT010000017.1:0-826 GCF_049239625.1 Tenacibaculum sp. MEBiC06402 | reverse complement strand
TATAAAGACTGTTTGAGAAAGTTAAAAAGAAAGATATAACATAGCACAACAAGGTGTATAATTAATTGCGGCTGAATTTCCTCATCGGAAATTCAATCTTATTAATTATCTTTCCGAAACAACTGAAAAGAACTCGCGTCCTTTTCCCGCAAAAAATCATACACAAATACGTTGGCAACAATAAAAATGAAAATACTAAAATTATCAATTTTACTTTTATTAATAATCTCATGTAACGAAAAGAAAAAAAGTAGTAAACCTGAGGATTTAAAAATTATAGAAACTGAAAAACAGCCTATAATCAATAATCAAGATTTACAGATTGAAAAGGATACTGTTCATGAATCTTATTTAAAAGGAAAGGTTGAAAAATATGATTGGAATCTTGCCTTCAAAAAAACAGAGAATTATCAAAATATTTCTCAATCTTATTCAGATAAAAAGCAAATTCCAAAAGACTTAACAGACTTTCTCAACAAGTTCTTTTCGGATTATAATTTCCAGAAAAAACATATTGATTTTAATAACCTGACTGCTGCTGTCGGTGCTTGTGAAGAGACGTATATTCTTAGTAAAAGTAATTGGATTTTTGACAATGACAACTTCATAAATCGGATTGGAATTGACCAAAAATGGAAAAACACTTTTAAGCTATCGAAAAACAGATTTTACTACGAGGTTGAACTAATTGAAATTGGTGTTTTAAAAAGTGTCGGATTTAAGAAATCAAATGGAGTTTGGAAATTAAACTTATACTTAATAACTGATTGCTAAAATTAAAGTTGCCAACAACGTGTATAATTAATTGCGGCTGTCCCGAAGCTTC
>NZ_JBMKKT010000016.1:0-3341 GCF_049239625.1 Tenacibaculum sp. MEBiC06402 | reverse complement strand
AAGATTGAATTTCCGGTGAGGTCCCGAAGCTTCGGGACAGCCGCAATTAATTATACACCTTGTTGTGTAACGTTTTAATTTCCTTTCACTTTTTTATATACACCTAAACATCCACTGCAAGTGTTCAAAATTGAATTACGATTTTTAATATTCGAAATTAACTTTCTGTCTAATTCTGTTAGTTTTATTCTTTTATTTTTTTCTAAGTATTCAAGAGCATCTATTCCGTAAGTTTGTAATTCTGGATTGAATGATTTTATCCAATTTCGAAATTCCGAAATATTTTTTTTCTTATCAAACATTAAGTTGTTATATCTAGGTACATCATAAACAACTGGTGCAAATCCACAAACATATCCGTAAATGTGGTCATCTAACACTTGATTTACAAAATTCGTAGTTGTAAATTTTGTTTGATAAAATTCATTATGATATTCTAAATAATTTTGAAGTTTTCCAAAGTCAAAATAATAATTCGCTTTTTTTCGGTAAGGGTCATAATTTATTAATCCAAATATTGAGTCATTTTTCGAAAATGTATGGACTTTATATTCTTTGTATTTAGTGTATCTGCCGTGAATATAATTTATTAGTACTTGATATATTTTTTCAGAAACTCCGTTGTCTCTTTTTCTTTCGAAAAGTAGTTTTCCAAATCCTCTATCATCTTCCTTAACGAATTTAAACTTTTGATTTTTTAAGGAATCAACATTAAAGTTTTCGTAGTTTTTAAAGTAACCTTGAATTTCATAATCAGCTTCTATTTCAGCTCGATTCTGTGAAAATGACTGTAAGGAAAATAGCAGAATAATATAGTTTATTAAAATTCTCATTGTTTGTTTAACGTTTTTATTTTCCCTATTTCAGTTTCTTTGTGAATATGGTGCATTGGATATCTTCCGAATTCCCATTTTCCATTTTCAAATTTGAAAGATATATATTCCATTATTACAGGTCGCTTGTGTTCATCAAGTTCAATGAACTTGTATTTTTCTTCAATTTTGATAAAATCTTTCTCTTTAGGTTCGTAATTAAAATCAAATGGGTTTCTTGAATTTAAAGCTTCCAAAATACTGTCTATTGTCAGCTCTTTATTAATTTGTCTTTGAGGATATATCATCATTCCCATAACGCTATTCTTATTAGCTTCTTCTTTAAATGAAAAAAGAGTCCATTTAAAGTAAGTCTCCATATATGAACCATCATCATTTAATAGTGCCATTAGGGAATCACTCTTTTTTAATTGATATAGTTTTACAATTTCATCTGCAAAATCAATATTAATTTCCTGCTTATTTGAACAGGTACAAAAATGGATTTTTAAATCTTCTTTACACATAGTTTCTCAAATGTTACACAACGGTCTTGTATATGAAAAGTAGCGGATTTTAAGCAGTAACTTTTCGGGTTATAACAGACCTTTGATTTATTCATTTTACTTCGGTTAAGCGAATTAAACCGCTATTTTTTATATACGTTGTTAGGTGCTGGCCTTTTTACTTTTTCTTTTAGGCAAACACATCAGCTATTAGCTTTTTAATTGTCAAATTTTCCAATTTGGCTGCGATTGGTGAAACATTATCTTGATTCAATTTCCAATGCATTCCATCATTATAAATGATTCCCAAAAGGTAATGAGATTCAGGTGATGTAAATCCCAATTCTTCTGCTTTTTCTAATTTAATTCTAGTTTTATGAGTGGCTAAAAAGGTAGTTCTAGCGGCTTGACTTTGAAGTTTGTTGTAAGCAATTTCTTCAATCCTTATTCTTAAGCCACCACAAACTGCAAATGGGTCATAAGGTCTGTCATTTAAATAGTTTTGAACTTCATTGTTCAAATGATTTCTAAAATTGTCACCTTCTCCCCATAGTTCTGGGATATTTAATGCTCGAAATTCATTCCGCTTATTTATTATTCCTGGGTCGTAATGAAGTAAGTATTTAGAAACATCATCTTTTATTGTTAAGTCGTTTCTATTCCTCAAGAGGTTTATAATTCCTTGGGCAACTTGAATGTTTGACTTATTTAAATAGTATACTTTTTGATTACTGAAAGCGAAGTTTTTGAAGTAATTGGGATTTAAATGTGTTAAGATTAACGGATAAATCCTCCTATTTGCGAGTTTATACTCTTTAATAAATTGTGTAATGTAATACTGTGCTGCTGTTAGGTTAGCGTCATCTAGATAATCAAATACTTCATCTATTATTAAGATATTAGCTCCTTTTTTTAAATGTCTTCTTGCTCTAAACAACATAGATACAAATGTCAATATATCTCTCTGACCGTTTGAAATATGGATTGCTTGTGGAAATTTTACAACTAATTTACCTCCTGTTTGACTTGTGCTAATGTTTCGCCACGTGCAATTAAATGTTGAAAGAGTTTCGTCAAATCTCTGTTTGTCTAAACGATAATTGCTATAAGTACAAGCCGCTTTAAAATTATTTCGATTATTGTTGAAAAGAGTTACTAATTGTATGGCAGCTAAATAACTCTTTGATTCTGAATCGTAACCTATGTCAAATTCATTTATTAAATCACCGATTGTGTTAAGGTAATTAATTTGTTTAAGGTCATTTAAACAATTTAAAGAAACCCAATTATTCAAAGTGTTCGAGGTAGCTGTTTCGTCTTGAGCATTTATCCGAGAAATAACTTCATTTATTCTTCTTTGGTTTAAGACTCCATTTGCACGTTCTAATGCTTGATAGTTTTCACTCAATTTTTCAACTAACACTAAATTATTTAGAACTGTATTTAAATTTGGCAAAACTTTTCCGCATTTACCAAATGCTGCTTGACTATTTCTAAAAGAGTATCCGAATTGCGTATTGTCGGGAATTCTATCAACTAATACAACGTCTTTTATTTCTAACCTCGCAGTCGCATTGCCAAATCGTGAACCTATGCCTTTTGGTTTAGTTTGGTTATTTATTACAAAATAATCAAAGTGATTACTAATTGTATTTGAATTATGAGTTGCTACTAAATTAAGTACAGTATTATCTTCTTGGACATACTCAATTGCCACTCTAGGCAAATTGTGAATATTTTCAGCGTGTAAATCATCTTCGGCTAGATTAATTCGATTGTTGTTCATCGAGTTAAACGCAGTAGCAAGAGAACTTTTTCCAAATCCATTCGGTGCTACTAGTAAGCTTGGTTTATTAGGATAAATTCCGAGGTCAAATGTTTTTTGGTCAATTCCTTTTATATTTTCAATTTCGATTATCCTAATCATAAATTATTGCAGGTTGTTTTTTCGGCTTGCACCTAATAACGTATTTGTGTATGATTTTTTGCGGGAAAAGGACGCGAGTTATTTTCCGTTGATGCG
>NZ_JBMKKT010000015.1:0-1650 GCF_049239625.1 Tenacibaculum sp. MEBiC06402 | reverse complement strand
TTATAGTTTTTTTTTCTTCTGAATGGCTTTAAAAAATTGTTGAATGAAAAAAAGCGCTGATTTTACTCAACGCTTCACATTAAAAGTCAATTATAATTTAATAATTAACCCGTCCCCTAAATTTAAATTTCTTATTCTTTTATAATTTTTCTTTTAATAATTTTATTTTCAGTTCTTATTTCTAAGAGATACATTCCCTTCTTTAAGTTTGACATATTTATTGTATTTCCGTTTAATTTACTTGAAATTAATTCTCCATTTATGTTTAATAAGTTCATCTGTTGTATCGCTTGATTAAATTTTACATAAATAATTCCTTTCGAAGGATTTGGATAAACATCTAATGAAGTCGAAGCTTCGCGGAATGATTCTAAAGTAGGCAAACTTGGATCTCCAGGTTCCTTATCCATCGGATAAATACATTTATAACTGTATGTTGCAGTTATATCTTTATTCCAAAATAGAACTTGAGGAATAAAACCATAATCAATATTAATACATTTTAAATCAGGATTTCCAGTTGCATCCATACGATAATTGTTCTGGTTGCTCAAGATTTGGTTGTTTCCGTTAGCCAAATTTAGTTTCGTCAATTTGTTATTTTGACATTGAATATTACTAACAATTGGAGTTGTTGTTAAATTTAAATCTGTTAATTGATTATTTCTAACGTACAAATAGCTCAAATTTATACAATTAGTTACATTCAAAGATGTAAGGAGATCGTTGAAAGATATAGATATATTTTCAATATCATTTTTATTTGAAAGATCTAATGCAGTTAGATTTGTATAACTAATATTAACATCTTTTAAATTAACATTTGAAGACAAGTTCAAACTATTTAATTGTAAATTTTGTTGAATAAAAATTGATTGTAGTTGCCTAGAGTTATTTAAGTTTACAGTTCCGTAATACCTAGTTAATCTTAGGTTTTCAAGATCAACACAATTAGAAAAGTCAAGATTAGTTACTAATGGAGATATATATTCAATATTTATATCTTTTAACGTAGTAGGAAATGTAACATTCGGAATTGAAGATTGAATTACTTCAAGCGATTCAATAGGAATATTTCCTAAATTTAAATTATTTAAAAAGCCGCAATAGAAGGTTGACAGTTTTTTCAGACTTATATTATTTGATAAGTCTAAACTACTTATATGATGGTTATTTATCGTTAATTCTTGAATATTTGTAAAATATTCTATACCATCCATTTCAGAAATCGGTGGTAAGGTTGTTAATCCTGAATTTGTTAAATTAATATTTCCTGAATAGTTTTGGGCTTCCGTGAAGCTAATCTCATTATCACCGTTAACATCAATAACACTAATGTTTTGCCCCGTAATTGTTATTCCGTGGGCTAAAAGTTCACTTTTAAATGTACCGTCTGTGAAAACTATATTTTGACTTAATAATGTGAAGCTTCCTAAAAGAGCTACTAGAGATAGTTTATTTTTCATAAGTTTTATAATTATTTTACTCAAAACTAGACTATTATAGGTTTTGATAATTTTTCTTCTTCTGAATGGCTTTAAAAAATTGTTGAATGAAAAAAAGCGCTGATTTTACTCAACGCTTCACATTAAAAGTCAATTATAATTTAATAATTAACCCGTCCCCTAAATTTAAATTTCTTATTCTTTT
>NZ_JBMKKT010000014.1:0-867 GCF_049239625.1 Tenacibaculum sp. MEBiC06402 | reverse complement strand
AACATCGGAAAACGACTCGCGTCCTTTTCCCGCAAAAAATCATACACAAATACGTTGTACGCAAGCTAAAAACAGAACTAATTGAGAATTTTAGATTGGATAAAAAACAAAGAAATTAAATCGGAATTTGAAAAAACATTTTCTGACTTAAAGAAAATGGGAGAAATTAAGTCAAGTGCGAAAAAGACTTATGAATTACTTCGCGAATTGGACTTTAATACTTCTGACTCGCAATCTGAATTACTGATTTCGGAATTTAATAAGATTCAATATCAATCGAATACCAATAGTTTCTTTTATTTCTATTTTCCAATTGTAACTCACATTTTATATTACAAACCAAAATATGAGAAAGATATTTTAGGATATTTAATCGGACCAAATTTTGCGAATGGAGATACAGAAACGAAAGATTTGATTCCATTAATCAAAAGTGCAATGGAATTTAAACTGTCTGAAAACAAAAATTATCTGACTAAAGAAAGTAAAGATTGGATTCTAAATGAATTACCGAAAATGGAAAAAGAAGTTGAACGTGAAGTACAGAAATGTTGGAAAGAACTAAACGAATGAATTACTATAAACGAAATTGGAATGAACCTCGTGGAGACCAACATGATAGTTGGGGAAAATCCATTTGGTACTTTGAGACAGACAATAATGGGGAAGTCCTAAGACAAATTGAGGTATACGAGAATGGAAAAATTCTAAAATATGGCAACCAAAATATCGAAGACGAATTTGGTGGACTTGCCAATCAAAATATTGATTTGACTGAGTTTTTGGAGTTTTCGATAGAAAAAGAAGAGTTTGAGAATAACTGGAAATAAAAGCCAGCGTACAACACGGTGTATAATTAATTGCGGC
>NZ_JBMKKT010000013.1:0-1556 GCF_049239625.1 Tenacibaculum sp. MEBiC06402 | reverse complement strand
TCCCGATGTTTCGGAAAGATAATTAATAAGATTGAATTTCCGTAGAGGTCCCGAAGCTTCGGGACAGCCGCAATTAATTATACACCATGTTGTACTTAGTGGTTCTACCTTTCAGTTGTATCAATAATTTCAAGTTTTTTTAAAATTTCAGATAAGTCTTTTCGATTCCATTTGCAAAGTGTTTTTAGATTTTCCTTTTCCTTGTATAAGTCTTCGATGAATCCTTCATAGTATATTTTTTTCTTTGTTGTTATTGTCTCATCTAATAATTCTTTTTTGTAGAATGCAATTTGTTTGTCTACAATATCTACTCGATTTTCTCCAATTATTTTCTCAATTAATTTAAGCTGGTTTTTGATTACATCCGTTAAACTAATAGCTTGAGCTTCGCAACCATTCCGATAAGAAACTCTCATAGGATATGCTGAGTAAAATTCATAAAGCCAAATGATTTTTTCAATGTCTTTACGTATAACAAGTGATTTTAAAGAGTAAAATCTCAGAGAGTTGCTTCCGTTTTTAGCAAAATGAAGTAGTTCTTTATTTGTTGCTATTGAATCAATTTTTCTATAATCAGAAAAGATAATACTCTGTTTTCCTGCAAAACCAATATGCTTACTTTCTGCATAATGGATAGTATCTAGTTTTTTTGACAATTCAGATACTTGACCAGAAACCTGAGATAGACTATTTTGGATCGAGACAGAAAATAATAATATATAGAATATTTTTTTAATCATTAAGTACAACGTATTTGTGTATGATTTTTTGTGGGAAAGGACGCGAGTCGTTTTCCGTTGTTTCGGAAAGATAATTAATAAGATTGAATTTCCGTTGAGGTCCCGAAGCTTCGGGACAGCTGCAATTAATTATACACCTTGTTGGCAATAGTTAGTATGCTATATCTGCTGTAAAATAAAACGTATTCAATGCCCATATTCTATAAAATTCATTTTCAAAGTCCTTTGAATCTAAAACATTCAGAATCTGTTTAGCAAATTCGGAAAGAATATTCTCAGTGTTCTTAGATTGATTTTCTATTATATTATAAATTTCTTTAAGTTTAGATTCGCTATTTTTTAAATCTTTATCATTTTTTTTTGAATGAAAACATTTAGCGAAAAGAGGATAATTCTCTGGTGTGTTATTTTTAATTCTAAACTTTTCCAAGTCTAGCAAAACTGGAATATTATTTAATTTTACAATTTTTTTAAATATTTCAATATAACTTTCTCCTGATTTATTATTTAATTGTTTTGTCTCAATTAAATAATTTTCAAATCGCATTAGCTCAGATTTTAAGTCCAAACCAATGGAGTCGTATTTCTGATAAATACAATTTAATACTTCAGATTCAAATTCGTCTGGTTCTTGAGATTGGGAAAAACTAAAATTACTGGACAGAAAGAATAATATTAAGATTAATGTGTTTTTTTTCATTTTCATAATTATTGCCAACGTATTTGTGTATGATTTTTTGCGGGAAAAGGACGCGAGTTATTTTCCGTTGATGCGGAAAGATAATTAATAAGATTGAATTTCCGTTGAGGAAATTC
>NZ_JBMKKT010000012.1:0-2775 GCF_049239625.1 Tenacibaculum sp. MEBiC06402 | reverse complement strand
GAAACCTGAGATAGACTATTTTGGATCGAGACAGAAAATAATAATATATAGAATATTTTTTTAATCATTAAGTACAACGTATTTGTGTATGATTTTTTGCGGGAAAAGGACGCGAGTCATTTTCCGATGTTTCGGAAAGATAATTAATAAGATTGAATTTCCGCTGAGGAAATTCTGCCGCTATTAATTATACACCTTGTTAGCAACTGGCTTCTTCAGTTCCATTTTATCTCTAAACAATTTCGCTTTATCAGTTTTTAAAAATCCAAGATCATTCGTTATAATTGATATTTTTTGGATTTGTTCATTATTTTTTAAGTTCTCAAATTCCTCTGAATTCAAAGTCCATTTACAGATATTATCCGATATGTTTTCAATGATTCCGTATTTCAAAGTCAATTCCTTTGTTGTTAAATCCGAGAGATGACTTTTGTTTAGATAATTAACAGGATATAGTCGTTTTATAAAACCATCAAGTATTCCGATTGAGTGAAAAGTCCAAGCGTGGTCTGTTTCATTGACATCAATACTTGTTGAGAATAAACCTTTCTTTATTTTTCTTTCAGTTAAGGAATCATAATTCGAAGGTACTTTTGTAATATATCCATATTCAAAATCAAAAAAGGTAATTAAGTTTTTAGTTGTCAGTTCAATCATATTCAAATCGGCAAAATCTGTCGCAATTTGTATAGAAATATTTATTGATGAGTTTTCTGGTTGTTCAGTCCAGTTTAGCATTGGGTTTTCAATGGTAAAAAAGGTGTTTGTTTTATTTGAGTCAAAATCAACTGAACTGTAGACAATTTCTTTTTGTTTTTTTAGAGCTTTTTTAAATCCATTTAGAGTCTTTCTCGAATCTCTATAATTTATATCGAAAAGATTTGCTTTTAATTCCGTTGTTTGACTTATTGAATCTATAACTGAAAGAATACAGCTCTCCATATTAAAATCTTGCGCTATTTTATTATCTGTTATTTTGAATAATTTAATTATCCAATTTTCAGTTATATTTTTCCAGAAGAAGTTCATTTTCCAGCTTGGTGCTAACGTATTTGTGTATGATTTTTTGCGGGAAAAGGACGCAAGTCGTTTTCCGATTTTGCGGAAAGATAATTAATAAGATTGAATTTCCGCTGAGGTCCCGAAGCTTCGGGACAGCCGCAATTAATTATACACTTTGTTGTGCAACGTATTTTTATTCAACATAGTGATTGTCAGATCCGAAAAAATATTCATCTTTTTGTACATTTTTAAACTCAGTAATTTCTCCATTATTTGCGTTCATTTTAAAGTGATATTTTACTTCCGGAAAACAACTCGGCCCAAATATACTTCCTTCCTGAATTAATGTACTCGTTGACCAAACAAACGATTCAATTCTTTTATCAAACCACAAATCAATATTCAGTTTTTTATATGGGATCTTTCTACGAATTAATTCTGAGTGAACAGAATCTATTGGTATTAATTTGTCTGAAAATTCAGCTTTAGGAAAATCAATATCTTTAATTGTTTTTCCATTTGTATCTAACATCAAATTTAGTCCGACTTTGTTAATTCCGATTTCGGGTAATTTCAATTCATAAATGATTGAGTAAACAGGGAAATCAATAATTGAATCGCAATTTGATTTTTCTTTGTTTTGCCCCAAAATTGCTAAAATTTCACTCTCACTTTTTGTTCTTTCTATTTCAATTGGTTTATCTGATAGAACATAGCCAAACTTAAATTCCAGTTTTTGGAAGTTGTTTTTTCCTAATCTATTTTTCAGATAAGATTTAAATTGATTCTTTATATCAATTGGAATTTTATTTAAATTATCAAACTCAACAGAATAACAGCTGTTTACATATTTATAACTTTCAGTTTTAGTAGAAAATTTAGGATATCTCTCACGAGAATATTTATTGCATGATACAATTGATATAATTATTAATAAACCTAATATTTTCTCTTTCATTTATTTTTAATGTACTGTTGCGTTATGTTGCACAACGTTGTTGTATATGGTTTGTTGCGTGTTTTAAACACCTAATTTAGCAAATACAAACCAAATAGAAAATCCGTAAGGATTTTCGTAAGTAGGCTAGAGCTAGTAATAAATTATATACGGTGTTACCTACAGTTATTTATTCCGTTTGATAGCAAAAATCAAAGTCGAATTCGGCAATACTTTAATTGATTTACGGACTTTGCTTTTATAACTATTCTTTAATTCAATTTCTTTAGTTACTCGGATAATAAGATATTCGGCACTTTTTTCCGATTCATAAGAGTATTCAAGTCCATTTATGATTAGGTCACAAGCTCCGTCAATTAATGATAATTCGTAAAACTCTCCCTTAAATTCAATTCCGAACGAGTTAGCAGAACCGTAAGTCTGATATTTTATTTCCGTTTTACCGCTTGTTGTTTTTCCTATATATTTTTTATAGCTCAAGTCATAAACTTCGTCTTTATCTTTTTCAATTTCCAATTTTGCATAACTGCCTTGAAAATCCAATAGTGACTCCTTGTTGTCAGAATTTTTTACGATTAGAATTCCGTTTATTGTTCCGTTAAAATTCCCTGATTCCAAGTCTTGAAAAACAGAATCAAATCCGTTTCCGTCAATTGCATATTCCGAATATTGTTGTCCGAAACATTGCAAAGAAGTAAAAATCAGAAATAATATGATTAGTATTCTCGGTTTTTTCATAATTGTAGGTAACGTATTTGTGTATGAAAAGTTGCGGTAATTTTAGTAGCAATTTTTCATTCATTTTTCATGATTTA
>NZ_JBMKKT010000011.1:0-2254 GCF_049239625.1 Tenacibaculum sp. MEBiC06402 | reverse complement strand
GGATTAAAGTTACGTATTTTGTTTAAAAACTAGCGTTAGTAATTACCGAGTGGATTCGGACGAAGTCGAATCCGCCGTAATTACGGTTATACATTGTTGTAAGTAGTGTTTTATTTCGTAGTTTCTTCTTCTCAGTATTTTTTTTTCGCTTCTTTTTGTTTGTGATATCCAACAAAAATTAATGATAAAGGAAAAAACAAAATTATTAAAATCCACTTAAAAATATTCAAAATCAAATTCATTTGTTTCTCTTTTTCACACAATGCTTTTCAAGCATTTCTTCTGCTTTTTCTAAACCTAATTTTGCAGATTTATTAAAATTAATACAAGCATTAGAATAATCTTTTAGACCTAAAAATGCTTCTCCAATATAATAATAACCTTCGTTTTTATAAAAATCGAAGTCATTTGTTTTTTTGAAATCATTAATAGCCTTTTCAAACTTTTTAGATTTTAAATATGAAAAACCACGTTCAAAATAGATGTTTTCTTCGTTAACATTGTAATCACTATCACTATCATTGGTAAGGAATTGAATATTAGGCTTAAAAATATCGCTGTGTTTGACTATTCCCTTGGTTTTGAGTGCAGAGTTTAAGACTTCAATTGCCTTTTCATATCGTTGTTCATTATTTAATATAACTGCGACTTCATAAAAACATTCCGTACAATTTGTAAAGCCTGTAATAGCTTTATAATCTTCAATAGCCCCGTTAAAGTCTTTGATATTGGTTTTAAAGACTGCTCTATTAAATAAAGCACGTCTAAATCTCTTCTTTTTTTTAATCGCTTTATCTAACTCTTTAATTGCTTTTGCATATTGCCCTTTATGAGCATAAATATTCGCATTTTTAAAGTTTTGTTCGGCAGTTGTCAAATCACAACTTATGAGTAAAAAGCAAATCAAAATTATAGAATAGATGGAGTTATACTTTAGCATTTTATTTTTTTCGCATTACTTACAACGTTTAGTATAAGGCAAGTAGGGCAGTGAAAAGGAAATGACCTTTCGGGTTTGCACTAAGCCAAAACAAACGTTTTTACTTTTATATTTTCTTAAACGTCAAAACTTTGTTTTGGCGTGATTGCTTAAAAATACAAAACTTTCGACAACCATCGAATGCCCTATTTGCTTTATACCTTGTTATGCTCTTTTTCTTCTCTTACTGTTATTATCAGCTTTTTCTTTTTCTGGTCAATTTTTATAGTATCTCCTTTTTCAAATCCAAGTTGTTCGAGCCATTACCCTTCTAATCTGATTTCAGGTACAGTATAATTGTTTCCCCATCTGCGATAACGGAACTTACTGTATATTTTTAAAATCCTGAATTTACTCAATTGTCAACTATTTATATGACAAACATAAGAATTCAAATTAAGCTGTCAGACTTTTGTATGACAAAATTGTCGTATAATTAATTGACATTTGTTCTATGAATTAAGAACAACTTAAAAAGAAAGTCGGTCAGCGTATTGTTGAGTTAAGAAGTCAGAAAGGTTGGAGTCAATCCGATTTGACGAGAGCCTGCAATAAAGATAGACAGGCACTTGAAAAGTTGGAGAATGGAAAAGTCAATCCTACGATTTATTCACTTCTAGAAATGGCGAAGGCTTTAGAAGTACCTCTAAAAAAGCTAGTTGATTTTTAATTGGTCAACAAAATCAAGAATCAATTTTTCAACCTCATTGTTTTCATTCCAACTAAAATTCATATTATTTTCTTTATTCTTTATTTTCAGAGTTTTTAAATAGCCTTTGTGAATTTCTTTTTCGTAATTGAATCTGACTTCATCAATTTTCTTTTGAAGGGATAGTTTTTCACTCTCACTTAATAAGTTTTCTTTAATAAAGGTTGTAGGAAGAATTTTTCCTCTCCATTTTACTTTTTCCAGAGGGTTTAAAAATCTTGGTGTATCTTTTCCTATTTCCCATTTTGTGAAACGAATCTTCCAATTTGAATTTTTTAATTCAATCACTTCATAAAATCTAGCATCTTTATGGATGCTGTTCTCCCATTCTTGAAACAGTAAAACTTGATTTTCGTCTTTTTTTTCTGAGCTTAGTTCTATAAAAGTGTTTGAAATAAATTCGTTAAAATCTTTATAATTACTCATTGGATGATTTTTCTTAATTGAGCATAACGTATTTGTGTATGATTTTTTGCGGGAAAAGGACGCGAGTTCTTTTCCGTTGTTTCGGAAAGATAATTAATAAGATTGAATTTCTGGTGAGGAAATTCAGCCGCAATTAATTA
>NZ_JBMKKT010000010.1:0-605 GCF_049239625.1 Tenacibaculum sp. MEBiC06402 | reverse complement strand
CCTTTTCCCGCAAAAAATCATACACAAATACGTTGTACAGCATTTGAGAAATGAAATACCGAACGAATAAATATCTAACTTTAAAAGGTAAAATTGAGGAATTATCTCTTCCTGATTCTGCTTATGGAGAATGGATAATTTATGATAATAATAAGCCCAAATTTCACGTAAACATTTCTAATTACGAATCGAAAAGCGACTGTTTAATAAGCCTAATACTGACTGAAAATAAGTCAGAGTTTAAAAACATTCTAAATGACATAAATAAGCGTTTCAACAGAAATTTAACCTTACCTTCAAAAACATTTTTCGGAATTAAATTAAACTCAAAACTTAGAGAATCAGATTTAGACACTTTACCATTCAAATATATTGACCATTATACAGAATTAATAAAAGCTCCTTGGGAAAAGTATCCTGGAATCAATCCTGACGATATGTTTTGGAGAATGGGAAAAGGAGAAAATGCGATTTCTACTTTTGTGAGATACTACAACTCACTTAACCAAAAAGAAAAGGACTATTTTGAAAATAAACACAAACCGATAGTTGAATGGACAAATTTTTATGAATAAAACGCAGTACAACAAGGTGTATAATTAATT
>NZ_JBMKKT010000009.1:0-2024 GCF_049239625.1 Tenacibaculum sp. MEBiC06402 | reverse complement strand
AAATCATTAAAAAATCCATCTGTATCACCTCCATTAGCAACATCATCACAAACGATATAATCGGAAGGTTGACTTGGTGATGGTAAGGTAGTAATAGATAATGCAAATTGCGTTATCGCGTAACAGGCTTCTGGAGCATCTCTGTTATGAACTCTTACAAATATATCTTGATTATTTGGGAAAGGAGTTGCATTTGTGTAAGGGGTGCTCAGTGCATTTGGAATACTGTTGTTTTCAGCATCTGTCTGATTTAAAAAGTAATATACTTCAAATTGATTCGGATCTAAACTACCAAGTACAACGGGGTTAATATCGTTTTCAAAGTCAAACGTATGAAATCCATCTCCATCAGTATCACAAAAATTAATATCATTAACTGGAGAGGCGCTAGCGGGTTCAAAAACTCCAATAGTAAAAGACCCTTCTAGATTTGTAGCATTATTACAATCATCAATTAAAGTTATAACTAACGAATAAGTACCATTATTATTGGTGTTTAAATTATTTAAAGTAAGTGTTGGTTGTGTAGATACTACAGAACTTGTAGTTCCGTCGTTAAAAGTCCATTCGTATGAAATATTTGTACCTGTAATAGCTTCTGATGATATTTCAATAGATTCTCCTATACAATATTGAATGTTTTGATTATTTAAAATTTCATTTGTTGCAACGTCTCTAATTTCAACAGGAAGAAGTAATGAAGAAATAAAAGGTGGTAATCCTTGAGCAGTTTGTCTACCGTTTAAGAAGATAGCATCATTAATGTAATTTACGTTGTTTGCATCGTCATTTGGATTATCAATTACATCTAAAAAATTACTGTTAGGTACAGATGCGTAAATTTTACCATCCGGACCCAATTGTAATCCTCCTCTGAATCCTTGTTTTGAGTTTATTAAACTTCTAGTGGAAGGAATATTTGAGTTTGTTAAATCGAACTGATAAACAGAGTTTGTTCCATTAAAAGTTGATACATATAGTTTATTGGATTGTTGAGAGAAAGCAACACCATATGGAGCTTCATTTTGGTTCTCACCAATTAGGGTAATAGGGTTTGGAGAAACAATACCTGTCTGGTTATCAAAATTAAATAATTGAGCACTTCCGTTAATGTTTTGTTGACCAGCTCTATAATCGGCAAAAGCAATATACTGACCATTTGGAGAAACTTGTAAATACCCTCTTTTATCGGAAGTAACAAAGTTAACAGAGCTTACTACAACACCAGAAACGTCAACACCAGAAGCGTCTACTTTAAAAGAATAAAAATCACCTTGGGCAAAAGATATAACCCAAAAAGTATCACACTCATTACCTTTAACGGCGGTTACTTTTTCTGACCACACGGTACTTATATCGAGCGAGCTAATAGGATCGATAGCTAAATTCACTGGTCCATCAACAATTTCACCAAGACCACCGTTTCTTGACATATCAATTGTGTAGAAATTGAATCCAGGATTACTAGGTATTCCATTAGGAACGAAATTTGTACCAACAGTAAATAAATAATAAATAGTATCAGAACCAGGTCGCGGAATAATCATTCCCGATTGAGTACTTGAAGGATTTCCACCTAAATTGTCAGCAGGCGAACCATCCGTAAAAGTCATTAAAACATGATTCCTATTAAAAATGCGAATTCCGTCTGAATAGAATAATAGATTTCCATCTTTGTCAGAAAACGAAGAACAACCCTCGTCTGTATTAAGTTGTCCATTTGTTAATGGAGTAGGCGGAGTTGTAGAGAAATCAATTCCAGCATTTTGTCCAAAGTACCAAATATTTGCTTGTTTTTGCGCAAAAGTTATGGTGGAAAAAAAATAAACTGCTATTAGAATTAGTTTCTTCATTTTAATAAAAATTAAAATGCTAAATTAACTATTCTATTTGGAAATGAATATATTACTTTCTAAGTAGTGAGAAATGTCCTTTTCTGCTGATTTTATTTCCGTTTCTATCGGTTAATTCAATGTTGAACCAGTAGTCGTTTGAAGGCAATACTTTTCCGTTGTATAATCCAT
>NZ_JBMKKT010000008.1:0-370 GCF_049239625.1 Tenacibaculum sp. MEBiC06402 | reverse complement strand
TCGCTCCAGTTTCACCCGTAGCACCTGTATTTCCTGTTGCACCTGTGTTTCCTGTGGCTCCAGTTTCACCAGTTTCACCAGTAGCACCTGTACTTCCTGTTGCTCCAGTTTCACCTGTCGCTCCTGTACTTCCTGTTGCTCCAGTTTCACCTGTAGCTCCCGTGCTTCCTGTAGCACCTGTATTTCCTGTAGCACCAGTTTCACCCGTTGCACCTGTGTTTCCTGTTGCTCCAGTTTCACCAGTTTCACCCGTAGCACCTGTACTTCCTGTTGCTCCGGTTTCACCCGTTGCACCTGTATTTCCTGTAGCACCAGTTTCACCCGTAGCACCTGTACTTCCTGTTGCTCCAGTTTCACCCGTAGCACCTGT
>NZ_JBMKKT010000007.1:0-1782 GCF_049239625.1 Tenacibaculum sp. MEBiC06402 | reverse complement strand
CATACACAAATACGTTGTGCTTAATACTCAAATAATGAATAAAATAAATGTTTCTACAAGAAATTACTCAAGTTTGAGTTCAATAAAAGAATGGAGAAACAATCTCGAATTATTTGATTTTTCAATTACTTGGGAAGATGGTGATTTCTTCTTTATAGAATTAATTTATAGGAATAAATCAGAACTATTATTCATAATTGAAAAACTAGGAATTCCCTTAAAAAAATTTCCTGATGGTTACGAAAAATTTATTCCTGGAAAAATATACCGAGAAGCTGATGGAGAAAAAATGCCTAAATCAGAAATTAAAGACTTTCCTGACTATATGCAACCAGAATATATTAAGATAATTGATATTTCCGCTTATTGTAAAATTGAGAATGGAATCATAAAAATAACACTAGTAACTAAAGACGATTTTAATTGGTATTTAACAGAGTCGGGCTATGAAAATTGTCTAAAAATTGAAAGGCTAATTCATTCTGAAAGGCTAACTGAATATGTAAAGTCTGAAAGGTTTTGTGATAATTATATTCTTTAACGGAATTAAAAAATACTAAGCACAACAAGGTGTAAAAAACATAGCTAGTAATTGCTAAAACCAGAGGTTTTTGTATATTTAAGAAGTCCGCCAAATTTTTAATTTGGCTTTTAAAAAGTAAAAAATTAAAAACAAAATATAAAAATTCGGCTATGTGTTAATCCGAAAAGTTAATGACCTTTTACACGCTACATTTCATACACAAGTCCGTTGTAAAACATTTCCAAACATGAAGCACATCAAGAGAAGATTCTTTTTTCAAAAAACTTCAGAAGAAATTAATTTTGAACGTTCAGAATTTGAACTTATTGATTTAAAAAATGATGGAATTTCTCAAAAAGAATTGTCTGAAAGAAAAGGAAAAGTCGCTTTTATAGAAACAGTTGACGACATTGTTATTGGTGGATTTGTGCATAATTTAAAAGGGAAACACTTTGTTTTTCCAGTACCAGACCCAACTCTAGTATATTTCAATAATGCACAATTAAGTCTCGCTCAAATTTCCGAACAAAAAAAAGCACTAATAGAAAAGCTAGACTATACTGTTGCACTCAATGAGCCAGCCATTCATGACATATACAATTATCATGGATTAGTAAGTGGATTTGTTATTTTTCTATTTACAGCAATTGAATCGTTTATTAATCAAATGATTCCGGATGACTATACATTTGTAGATAAACAGAAAAACAAAACAATTATTTATAATAAAATTCAGTTACAGGAACATGATGTCTTTAAAACAAAAATAACCAAAGTTCTAACTGGAGCTACAGGTAATGACTTTTTTAGAAAATCTTCACCAGCCAATCAATATATTTGGAGTTTAAAACAATTTAGGGACGATATCATTAACACAAAACAAGATGATGAAATTTTAAAATACCAAAACATAATTAAAATGTCACTTAATTATAATTATGATAAGGCGATAAAAGCAGTTGCGACATTTATGAATTTTTATAAAAAAGATTACATTATTGAATGTGATTGTGGACAAGATTTCTAAAACGGTTTACTGCAATTTTTAATGCTAAATATAGGAACTGTAACTGTTGTAAACATATAAAATGACATTAATTTTATAACAATCGAATATTGATATAACCGAATTGAGTAATAAAAAACGTTTTACAACAAGGTGTATAATTAATTGCGGCTGAATTTCCTCATCGGAAATTCAATCTTATTAATTATCTTTCTGCTACATCGGAAAACGACTCGCGTCCTTTTCCCGCAAA
>NZ_JBMKKT010000006.1:0-737 GCF_049239625.1 Tenacibaculum sp. MEBiC06402 | reverse complement strand
TTTCTAAGTAGTGAGAAATGTCCTTTTCTGCTGATTTTATTTCCGTTTCTATCGGTTAATTCAATGTTGAACCAGTAGTCGTTTGAAGGCAATACTTTTCCGTTGTATAATCCATCCCAACCTTGTCCGTCAATAGCTATTTCAGTAATAGGATTTCCATATCTGTCAAAAATATGAATGCTACTTTGAGGATAAAAAGCTGTACTAGCGCCTCTAACCACCCAAACATCATTGACTCCATCATTATTAGGAGTGAAGTACTTTGGAAATTCAAGTACCGACACGTCTAATTCAGCGACTCCACAATCGTTTTTATCTCTGACTAAAATAGTATATACACCACCACTTAAATTCTCAAACATCGGAGTATCTTGGAAATCTCTGACGATAGTATTGCTCTCATCTTGCAGAGCAAATTCATAATCACCAATACCTAAGTTGTTGTTGCTATTATCAATGGTGATTGAATTGTTAGAAGAGTCATCAACGATAGTTACATCGTCTTCAGTTAAAGTTGCGATGATAGATTCGTTGACAATAATTCTTCTAGTTCTCGTACAGTTGGTTGTTGTGTTAATTGCTGTTACTTCATAAGTTCCACCTTGCGTAATGTCTAAGGTTTCGCTTGTTGAAGAAGTGTCAATAACACCATTACGTCTCCACTCGTAAGAATATGTTTCATCCGGCATTTCTGCTTCAATAAAAGAAGGGCTATTTAAACATACAATCTGAGGAGA
>NZ_JBMKKT010000005.1:0-1528 GCF_049239625.1 Tenacibaculum sp. MEBiC06402 | reverse complement strand
GAATGTCAGTTTAAAATTTTGGTTTTTAATAGTAATTCCAGTTTTATCCTTTTTTTAGAGAACTAAACGTTTTATACTTTGGCTTTTTTACCAGCTTCTCTCCTTTTTGATTGTCGGTTCTTAGTTTCTGTTTGATACGCTTTTGCTTGATTCCGATAAGTCCGCTTATTTTTAACTTTATGAAAGAACCTCTTTGAGTTTTAGCCAATTCTCGCTTAACGTTCTGTCCCGTTCTTTTTCTAAAAAAAGGCTTTATACAAAACTCAAATCACGCAAACTAAATGCAATCAAGACTTGTAATTATTTCTAATCTATTGGCTAAAAATTGCTCCTTTTTGTAAACGCTAGTATTTGCATTCTGACTCGTTTGCTTTCAGTATAAAATTTTCAAATCGCATTAAACTTTGGCTAGTGTTCTCCAACATTAGCTAACATGGTGCATAAAAAATAGCTGCATTATATATAAATCAAAAATTATAACTAATTTTAAATCATGAAAAATGAATGAAAAATGAATGAAAAATTGCTACTAAAATTATCGCAACTTTTCATACACAAATACGTTGTAGCCAATATAAGAAACGCCTATGGGAACTTGGGGAACTGGAATTTCTTCTAATGATATTTACGAAGATATTAACTATGAATTCTTTGAATTATACAATCAAGGAATTGACGTATCTGCGATTACCGAAAAGTTAATTCAGGAAAATACGGAACTGATTGATTCGTACGAAGATCAAAATAATTTTTGGATAACAATCGCAAAATCTCAATGGGAATGTAAATCACTTGACCCAAAAGTTCTTAATCGAATTAAAGATATTGTCGAATCTGGAAAGGATATTGAATTGTGGAAAGAACTTGGCTCTTCTAAATCCGATTTGACTAAAAGGAAAAAAGTCTTAGACGATTTTTTAAATAAAATATCAACCGAAAAAAAGTCAGCACGCAAACGAAAAGTAAAAAAATCACGAAATGCGATTTTTGAAAAAGGAGATTGTTTGGTTTTCAAATTGAGTGATGGAGATTATTGCGGTGTTTTCGTATTAGAATCGGAAAAAGAAACAGAATTCGGACTGAATTTAGTGGTTGTTACTGACATAAAACAATCGAAAAAGCCAACTGAAAAGGATTTTAAGAATGCAAAACTATTATTTAGGCTTGAACAACAAATAAATAAAGACTTTAAACAAAAGGAACAAATTAGTTGGTATTATGCTCAACATTTCAAAAAATCGGAAACGGAATTTGAAAAAATTGGACAATTAAAAGTTAGTAAAAATTATTATTCAAACAAGGACTATCAGAGTTTTTCGAATTGGGATAATCTGAAATTATTCCAAGATGAATTCTATTCTGACTTTGAGAACAACAAGTGTAAGAACAAGGTTAAATTAAGTAGTTTAAGGAAAAAATACTGGCTACAACAGGGTGTATAATTAATTGCGGCTGTCCCGAAGCTTCGGGACCTCACCGGAAGTTCTAACCTATTAATTATCTTTCCGAAACATCGGAAAAGAACTCG
>NZ_JBMKKT010000004.1:0-1384 GCF_049239625.1 Tenacibaculum sp. MEBiC06402 | reverse complement strand
CTTCGGGACCTCAACGGAAATTCAATCTTATTAATTATCTTTCCGCAACATCGGAAAACGACTCGCGTCCTTTCCCGCAAAAAATCATACACAAATACGTTGTAGCACATATGAGAAAAGTAAAATTCATAATAATAACACTTGGAATTTTCACATTTTTTTTCTCTTGTGGGAAAAGAACTAAGATTCCTGAATATGCTTACGGAATTATCCCTTACAAAGGAAATGAAACTCTTGTGTTTGAGTCAACAAACAATGATAGAGATACAATCTTTCTTAAAGGATTTGACCGATTTATGGCTGGTGGAAATCCATTAGACTTATTTCCATATAAATCAGAAATTTATCAACTTAATTGTGTTAGGTCTGACCCGAATCCACCAAATGGAGAACATAGATATTTAGAAGGAAAGTATCTTATGGAACTTTATCCTGTTGGAAAAAATGATTTTGGTGTAAATTTTGACATTATTGCAAAATGGTCTTGGTATTATGGAAAAACACACTTTTCTAAAAATGAATTAGATAGCATTCCAAACTCTAAAATTTCAATACGTGGAAAGGTGTATGATGATGTCAAAATAATAGAAGCGGACGGCTCTTATTCTAACAGAGAAAATAGAATTGAAAGATTCTATTGGAGTTTGAATGATGGACTTTTAGGTTGGGAAAAGAAAAATGAAAAATGGGAATTAATAAAATAATACGTGCTACAACAATGTATAACCGCAATTACGGCGGATTCAACTACGTCTGAATCCACTCGGAATTGCTAACGCTAGTGAATTAAAGAAAATAATTACTAATTTAACCCGCAACTGACGGTTATACCAAGCCGTTGTACGCAATATGAAAAAAGCAATTTTCCTAAATATAATTTTATCACTTTTTTTCACTAATTGTACAAGTCAAACGAAAAAAATGACCGAAAAACAATACTTTGAAAAAGCAAAATTCATTTGGCAGAATTACGTACCGAAATCTGGACAATCAGAATTCGTTCAAGGTGAACTATTAAGAGCTATCGAAAAATTAAGAGACGAAGCTCGTAGAAATGGAAATATAAACTTTGACCAAAAATGTCACGGAATTTTAATCGGATTTTTAAGAGAAAAACTATCCGATCAAAAAGTTTTTGACAAAAAAACTATCGAACAAATCAACGATGATTTAGACAGACTTTCGATTGAGGACCAACCCTATACTTGGAATGATATTTTTGACCGAATATCTGATAGAATTGTTGACTGGAATATATTTTACGGAGATGAAATTAAACACGAGAAAAACTCTGATTTATACTGTTAATAAATAAAATACTGCGTACAACAATGTATAACCGCAATTACGGCGGATTCGACTACGTCCGAATCCACTCGGTAAT
>NZ_JBMKKT010000003.1:0-325 GCF_049239625.1 Tenacibaculum sp. MEBiC06402 | reverse complement strand
TTGCTAATAAAGATCCATCATTTGCTCCATTACAGCTGATTATTGCTGTTCTTGATAATGACACCTCTAATAAATCAGGTTGCGTTACTACAAACTCTTTGGTAAACGAACATCCTTTAGTATCTGTAACTGTAAATGTATATGTTCCTGCTGCTAAGTTTGTTAATTCAGTAACTCCTGTAGCTATTGAACTTCCTGAACCATCAAACCACTCATAAGTATAATTCGGTGTTCCTCCAACAACTTCAACTTTGATAGAACCATTTGATAATTCAAAGCCACTTAAATTAACAACTTCTTCATTCGATAATTCTAAAACAGCAGG
>NZ_JBMKKT010000002.1:0-802 GCF_049239625.1 Tenacibaculum sp. MEBiC06402 | reverse complement strand
CGTCCGAATCCACTCGGTAATTACTAACGCTAGTTTTTAAACAAAATACGTAACTTTAATCCCGTAACAACAGTTATACAAATACGTTGTAGCTAATTATCCTAATGAAAAAAATCATAATTTTACTATTATTCTATTCTTTCAATTCAATAGCTCAAAATAATCGGAGTCAAATTGTTTTGGATGAAAACATTGCCTTTTCGAAGAGAATTGACAGCTTAATAATTGCTTCTGAGAGTATACAGTATAATGGAACTGAAATCATAAGAAGTATCTCAGAGGGTCCAATTAGCTTAACGGAAAAAATCACATATGATGATGGAAGCTCTGAAAAGGAATCAACAGTAGGATCTGGTGGCTTTTCTAGATATGTTTATCGTGCAAAAGAAACAAATGAGCTTATAAAAGTGCAGCATAACTCAACGGTACACTATGAAAAAGATTCTTTATCAGCAAACTCCGAAAGATTAGAAATAAGTGTTTATTATAAATCTCAAAAACCTTTTCTGACAAAGATAATTGAAAATCATTATACAAGTTCAAGAGTAATTTCTTCAAACAGATATTATTTAAATTTACCCAAAGATATAAATGACTTTTACGACACTTATTACTCTAATAGTAAATTAAAAGACATTATTTTTAATGTATTAGAACTTCTTAAAGAAATACAAACCGAAAATAAATAAAACTAGCTACAACAACGTGTATAATTAATTGCGGCTGAATTTCCTCAACGGAAATTCAATCTTATTAATTATCTTTCCACATCAACGGAAAACGACTCGCGTCCTTTCCCGCA
>NZ_JBMKKT010000001.1:0-700 GCF_049239625.1 Tenacibaculum sp. MEBiC06402 | reverse complement strand
AAGATAATTAATAAGATTGAATTTCCGCTGAGGAAATTCAGCCGCAATTAATTATACACTTTGTTACAAATAGTTTTACCTCAAGTTTCTTATTATGTAATCAAGTATATGATTAATCCATATGCTAAAATTATCTTGGAAAGGAATTACTTCGGAATTTGAGACCAATTCATTTTCCCAAACTTGACCTTTCGCTTTGCCTTTAATAATTAACACATAGCTATTACCGCATCCAGTTCCAGCTAAATTGATATTTCCATTGGTTAATTCGTCATAGTCGAAACCATTAGTACCATCTTTAGTTCTTTCTACAACTGGAAACTCTATATACGGATTATCACTAAAGTCATCTAAATCTGCGAAGTAATTTGCAAAATTATTTTCAGCAAAAAGAACATCATTATATTTCATATCCTTGATTCCACTACAAATTTCAGTCACAAAAAGGCGGAAATCATCTGGTAGTGTTAATTGATATTTTTTCTAAAAATTTGAATTTCATTCAATGGTACTTTATTCGAAAAATAAAATCTATTCTCTTTATCAAGCATTTTTATATTTTCAACTTTTTCTTTTAGTAATTTTATCATAATTATTTGTAACGTATTTGTGTATGATTTTTTGCGGGAAAAGGACGCGAGTTCTTTTCCGATGTTGCGGAAAGATAATTAATTGCGGTTGAATTTCCGGTGAGGAAATT